>JAJFTL010000011.1 GCA_021373025.1 bacterium | reverse complement strand
GTGGATTGTCGGGGGTCCTTCCCAACAAGTGTGAGGGTGGCATGAGCCGAAGCATGTCAGCCCAGTGCAAGGCGAGCTGGATGCTTTCGCCGAGCGGCGGGAGTCCAGTCCTGCAATACCGCATCACAGGCTCCGATGGCGGCTCTTTCCTTGCGGTCTCGGGCGAAAGCGGTATACTAATCATGAATCATAGATTCACAGTCGTTGGACTGAGCGGGGTGCAGGGTGAATAAGGTCATAGAGTGTGTTCCCAACATCAGTGAAGGCCGGGACACGGCCAAGGTGGGGACCATTGTGGGCGTGATCAGGCGCCCCGGCGTCAAGCTGCTGGACGTGGAGTCGGACGCCAATCACAACCGGAGCGTCATCACTTTTGCTGGAGAGCCGCAAGCAGTTGCCGACGCGGCATTCGATGTTGCGAAGGCAGCAGTCGCGGCCATCGATCTGACGCACCACACGGGTGCGCATCCCCGGATGGGTGCCGTGGACGTCATTCCGTTCATCCCGGTGAGCGGCGTCACGATGGCAGAATGCACTGAGCTTGCAGAGCAGGTGGGAAAGCGCATCGGCGACGAGCTGCACGTGCCGGTGTACCTGTACGCGGAGTCCGCGAGAGTGCCGCAGCGCCGCAAGCTGCCCACCATCCGCGCAGGGGAGTTTGAGGGGTGGGCCACCAAAATCAAGGATCCGGAATGGCAGCCGGATTTTGGGCCTGCGGAGCGTCATCCCACGGCAGGATGTGTCGCCGTTGGAGCGCGGAACTTCCTCATTGCCTTCAACATCGATCTGGACACCAGCGATGTGACCATTGCAAGCAAGATCGCCAAGAGCATCCGCGAGAGCTCTGGAGGCCTGATAAACGTGCAGGCCAAGGGCATTTTTCTTGAAGACAAGCAGCGGGCGCAGGTGTCCATGAACATCCTCAACTATCACACCACACCGCTCTACCGCGTGTTCGAGCTCGTGAAGATGGAAGCTGGCCGCTACGGGGTCGGCATCGTCGAAAGCGAGCTCATCGGCCTTGCTCCGGCACAGGCGTTCATGGATGTTGCTTCGTATTATCTTCAACTGCCGGGGCTGAGCACGAGCGCTCTGGTCGAGACGCGCATTGAGGAGTCATGACGAAAGCAGGAGAGGAGAAGCATATGGCACAGCCAGTCGTTGCAGACCTGGTCATCCGAAACATCGGTGAGCTGCTCACGATGAAGGGGGTGGACGACCCGGTCGTCGCTCCCGAGGCAGCTGACCTGGGTATCATCAAGCGTGCAGAGGTTGCCGTCAAGGACAGGAAGATCTTCTACGCAGGCCCCAAGGACGCCGGTGGGTTTGTCGTGGGTCCCCAGACGATGATCATCGACGCCGAGAACAAGGTCGTCTGCCCGGGGTTTGTGGACTCCCACACCCATGCTATCTTTGCCGGCACGCGCGAGGAGGAGTTCCTCATGCGGCAGCAGGGCAAGACCTACGCGGAGATCCAGGCGGCGGGCGGCGGCATCGTGAAGACCGTGCGGGCAACGCGCATGGCCAGCGAGGAGAAGCTGCGGGATGCGCTGAAGCGCAACATTTTCAAGCTGTCGCGCTATGGGACGACCACCGCGGAAATCAAGAGCGGCTACGGCCTGAACACCGAGGAAGAGATCAAGCTGCTGCGTGTCGTCAAGGAAGTTGCGCTGGACACGGACATCCTCATCGTCCCCACGTTGCTGGGCGCGCACGTCGTTCCGCCAGAGTATGTCTCCAGGCGCCAAAAGTATGTCGAGCTGGTCGCCCGGGACATGGTGCCCATGGTGCACGAGAACCATCTGGCGACCTTCGTCGACGTGTACGTCGATGAAGGAGCATTTACGCCGGACGAGGCCCGCCAGATCCTGAAAGCTGCTCGCGACTATGACATGCCACGCAAGCTGCATGCCGACGAGATGGAGGACGATCATGGCGCGGAACTGGCGGCCGAGATGGGCTGCGTCAGCGCCGATCACCTTATATGGACGAACGAGAAGGGCATGAAGGCCATGGCCAAGGCGGGCGTGATCGCGACCCTCATGCCGGGGACGGTGCTTTCGCTGGGACACTCGAAGTTCGCGGATGCGCGCGCATTCATCGCGCACGGCGTGCCGGTCGCCCTTGCCACCGACTACAATCCGGGGACCTGCATGTGCCCCAACATGCTGCTTGTCATGGCGCTGGGCGTCCTGCACATGAAGATGACAGCCGAGGAAGTCATGGTGGCAGCCACCATCAATGGGGCCGCTGCCGTGGGCCGCGCAGGCGACACGGGTTCGCTGCGTCCGGGCAAGGACGCGGACCTGCTGGTCCTGGACATCGACTCGTACCGGGAACTGCCCTACCGCTTTGGCGAGAACTTTGCCCGCTACGTGGTGGCAGGGGGAGGCGTCATCAAGGCACCCAAGGTCTTCAAGAAGAAGTATCTTCAGGAGTCGTAAGTCACCGACCGGGGAGATCAGCCAACGCGCTGTTCTTTGCCGGCGAATCAGGGGAAAGGAGAGGAACATGGCAAACGTATTGCGCACGCCGCTGTATGACCAACATGTGAAGCTCGGGGCAACAATGGTCGAGTTTGCGGGCTACGAGATGCCGATCCAGTACACGAGCATTATCGAAGAACACAACGCCTGCCGCACGGCCGCAGGGCTGTTCGATGTCTCGCACATGGGCGAGATCGAGGTCGAGGGACCGGATGCCGAGAAGTTCGTGAGTTATATCTCCACGTGGGATGCAAGCCTGCTTGAGCCATATGAGGTCAAGTATGCCGAGTTCCTGTATCCGGAGGGGACGGTCGTCGACGACTTCTTCATCTACAAATACAGTTCCACCAAGTTCCTGCTGGTCGTCAATGCGGCCAACTATGACAAGGACCTGGCGTGGGTAGCCGGACACAAGCTGGGCGACGTCACGATCACCGGCGCCACGGCGAAATACGCTGAAATCGCGCTGCAGGGGCCGAAGGCCGAGGACATCCTGAAGGGCATGACGCCGGCTGACGTCGTGGAGCTTGGGTACTTCCGGTTCTTGGAGACGACCGTTGGTGAGCGCAGGTGCATCGTTTCGCGCACCGGGTACACGGGCGAGGACGGCTTCGAGATCTACTGCAGGCCCGAGGATGCCGTCTTCCTCTGGAACGCCACGCTTGATGCTGGCAAGCCGTATGGACTGCTTCCCAACGGACTGGGAGCGCGCGACACCCTGCGCTTTGAGGTCTGCTACTGGCTGTATGGCCATGACCTGGACAATACCATTACCCCTCTCGAGTCGGGCCAGAACTTCTTGATCAGCTGGGACCACGACTTTGTGGGCAAGTCCGCCCTGCTGGCTATGAAGGAACGGGGCGTGCCACGCAAGTGGATTGGTGTGAAGATGAATAGCCGTGCCATCCCGCGCAACGGGTTCGACTGTCTGGCAGGCAGCCCTGAGGCGCCGGTCAAGATCGGCTATGTGACCAGCGGCAACTACTGCCCGACGCTGGGCGGTTCCTATGCGCTGTGCATGGTGGAGAAAGACGCAGTGAAGGCAGGCGACACCGTGTTCATTCCCATTCGTGGAAAGATCGAAGCAGGCATTGTGGTCAAGCGGCCCTTCATGCAGCCGAAGGCCGGACACAAGCACGACCGTTGAGAGTATGGGCAGTAACGAGACCATCACACAGAGGAGGTAAGGGACATGTTGAAAGTAACGAAGCGCGTACAGAGAGCTGGCGGCGAGGGTGCCTTCGTGGTCATGGCCAAGGCGCAGGAGCTGGAACGCCAGGGCAAGAGCATGATCTACATGCAGATCGGCGAGCCCGACTTCAATACACCGGAGAACATTAAACAGGCGGGCATCAAGGCCATTCAGGAGAACTATACGCACTATGCGCCGACGATGGGCCGCATGGACTTCCGCAAGGCTATCGCCGAGTACGTCAGCAGGACGCGCGGCATCCCGGTCGCGGCCGAGGAAGTGCTGGTCACCCCCGGTGCCAAGGAT
This sequence comes from bacterium, assembly GCA_021373025.1. Lineage (GTDB taxonomy): Bacteria > Caldisericota > Caldisericia > Cryosericales > Cryosericaceae > Cryosericum. Next base: position 5,941 of record JAJFTL010000011.1, on the reverse strand, counting down.
GTTATCTACTCCGCCTGCATGACCCTGCTGGAAGAGGGGGACGAGGCCATCTATCCCAATCCGGCGTATCCCATCTACGAATCCTGCATCAACATCGCGGGTGCCACAGCCGTTCCGCTCCCCATCCTGGAGGAGAAGGACTTCGGCTTCGACCGTGACACGTTTGTCAAGCTGGTGTCACCTCGCACCAAGCTGGTTGTCATCAACAGTCCTGCCAACCCCACCGGCGGCATCATCGCGCGCGAAGACCTGGAGCTGGTGGCCGAGATGGCGAAGAAGTACGACTTCTACGTCCTGTCGGACGAAATCTACTCGCGCCTCGTGTTTGAGGGCGAGCACTTCTCCATCGCCTCGCTCCCCGGCATGAAGGAGCGCACCATCGTCATGGATGGCATGTCCAAGACGTACGCCATGACTGGCTGGCGCCTGGGCTACGCAGCCGGGCCGCGCGAGCTCGTCGAGTGGATGTCCAAGATCATCGCCAACGCGGCGTCGTGTACCGCCACCTTCACGCAGATGGCCGGCATTGAAGCGCTGACTGGGCCTCAGGACGACGAGGAGAAGATGCGCCAGGAGTTCATGGCGCGCCGCGAGATCATCGTGGACGGGCTGAACGCCATCCCCGGCGTCACCTGCCGCAAGCCGCATGGCGCCTTCTACGCCTTCCCCAACATCAAGAGCTACGGCCGTCCGTCGAAGGAAATCGCCGACTACCTGCTGTACAACGCCGGCGTCGCCTGCCTGGCGGGGACCGACTTCGGCTCGTTCGGCGAGGGGTATCTGCGCCTGTCGTACGCTACGTCGCGCGAGAACATCGCTCTTGCCATGGACCGCATCCGTACGGCGCTGGCCGAACTCAAGTAAGTACCATGGAACACGACTACAGCATCGCTGAGCTGAAGCACCTTGCGACCGAGATCCGCAAGGATACGCTGCGCTCTATTACGGCGGCCGGCTCCGGGCATCCCGGTGGTTCGCTGTCCGCAGCGGATATCATGACGGCCCTCTACTTTCAGGTCGCCAACCTGAAGACACCCACGGACCCGGACCGTGACCGCATCTTCTGGTCCAAGGGGCACATCGCACCGCTGCTCTACACGCTCCTTGCGTACAAGGGCTTCTTTCCCAGGGAGGAGCTGATAACCCTGCGCAAGTTCGGCTCACGCCTGCAGGGGCATCCCAAGAAGGACAGCCCTCCGGGCGTCGAGACCTCGACCGGTTCACTCGGCCAGGGGCTGTCCGTCGCGGTCGGGTGTGCGTATGCCGCCCGTTACGACCATTCTCCGGTGCGCGTGTGGTGTCTCAACGGCGACGGCGAACTGCAGGAGGGGCAGATCTGGGAGGCGCTGATGGCGGGCGCCCACTTTAAGCTGGACAACCTGTGCACGATCATTGACAACAACGGCCTGCAGATCGATGGCAAGGTTGCCGATGTCATGGACCTGGGCGACCTCGCAGCCAAGGTGCGCGCATTTGGCTGGCACGTCATCGAGATCGACGGACACGACATGCAGCAGTGCGTCAACGCGCTGGAAGAGGCGAAGACGGTCAAGGGGCAGCCCACCGCCATCATTGCGCATACCATCAAGGGCAAGGGCGTGTCGTTCATGGAAGACCAGGCCGGCTGGCACGGCAAGGCGCCGTCGCAGGACGAGCTGGCGCAGGCTCTGCGCGAGCTGGACGGAGAGGAGGGCGAGTGACATGGCGACTGCACACAAGGACGTGCTGAGCAAGCTGGATGGCAAGGCGACGCGCTTCGGTTACTCTGACGCGCTGCTTATGCTGGGTAGGGATGACCCACGCGTGTTCGTGCTGGATGCCGACCTTGCCAAGTCCACTACCACGGAACGCTTCAAGAATGAATTTCCTGAACGGTTTATCGATTGCGGTATCGCCGAACAGGACATGGTCGGCATCGCCGCCGGCCTCTCGCTCATGGGCAAGGTGCCGTTCACGTCGACCTATGGCACGTTCATGGTTGACCGGGCACTGGATCAGATCCGGGTCACCGTTGCGTACGCCGAGCTGAACGTCAAGATCATGGGCGCGCACGGCGGCATCAGCGTCGGTCCTGACGGGGCGACCCATCAGGCGCTGGAGGACCTGGGCGTCATGCGCATGCTGCCGCACATGACGGTCATCAATCCCTGCGACGTGAACGAGGCGCGCAAGGCGACGCTTGCGGTGGCTGCCATGCAGGGCCCCACGTTCATCCGGCTGGGGCGCGAGTCCGTTCCCATTATCACGGACGACACAACGCCGTTTGCAATCGGCAAGGGCATCACGTTCGAGGACGGGGACGACGTTACCATCGCCGCCACCGGCTACATGGTCTACGAGGCACTGCTCGCGCATGAAGAACTGGCCAAGCAGGGCATCCATGCCCGCGTGCTGGACATCCACACCATCAAGCCCATCGACCGCGAGCTGCTGCTCAAGGCAGCCCGCGAGACAGGCGCCGTGGTCACCGCGGAGGAGCATCAGGTCATGGGCGGCTTCGGCTCCGCTGTGGCTGAAGTCCTGGTGCAGGAGTGCCCTGTCCCCATGGAATTCGTGGGCATCCACGACCGCTTTGGCGAGTCCGGCACCCCCGACGAGCTGTTGACCGCCTTCGGCTGCCGCCACACCGACATCGAAGCGGCAGTTAACAGGGTATTGAGGCGCAAGAAGTAGCACAGACTCCGTCATTTTGCGGGGGGCACTCCGGGGGGCGCTCTGCCGCCCCGGCGTCGATCCGCAGCCAGTTCCGCGCTGTTCACAGGTCATCTGTCCACCAAAGCCCGGGCCACGCGCTCGGGCTCTTGGCTTGTGCAGGTCTTATGAACGAATCACCTCCCAGGTTCGTGTGAATGTCTCGCTGTTGATACCGCAGGCCCCATCTGTATAATTGTATGGAATACGGTCCTGGGGCCTTGAGGCCGCCGGGGGCGCCTTTCATCCATGGTTTCCCGCAAAGGAGTGGAATATGTCGCAGAAGAATAACATGCACGTAACAGCCAGGCGGAGCCATCCCCTCGTTTGGGGTGTTGTCGCCCTGGTCGTTATCATAGCTCTGTGGACCACCGGTGTTGCAGTTGTCCGACGGCGCGAAGAGCCGGCGAGCCTTGTTTCGTCGCTGGGTACGGGCATTACCGTTGAGAAAGTGGAAGATCTTCCTGATCGTCTGGGCCAGCTCGGCGCGTTCCCGAGGTGGAAGGTCACACGGGACGGCAGTTTCGCCGGGTACATCTACACGTTCCCTCTCGGCAGCTCCTCTCCGTCGTTGCTGAACCGCCTGCTGCTCGCCCCGCGGGCCATGGAGTTCGCGGTGTATATCGACAACCTGTATGCGGTCCAGAGCATGCGACAGGTGTATCCGCGCTGGCCCGCGTCCAGCACGGCATTCACGGCCCAGTACGTGGGGAGCAACCTGTACCAGCTCATCGGCACCGATGATGGAGATACTTTCGCCGCCGGTGGCGACCTTGCGGGTCCGGGACGCCAGATCATGCGGACACTCGCCGGTTCCATCTACGTTGCCGACGTGGGGGAGGACGCCTTCAACAGGCTGGTTGCTGAGAGCAATACGCCCGGCCTTCGACTCCAGAAGCCCTTCCCTGCATTCAGAGCGACCAGTGCGGCAGGCCAGCAGCTGGATACGGCGAGCCTGAAAGGCAAGTACACGGCCATCGTCTTCAGCGAGCCGACATGTGGATCGTGCTACCAGGCGGCCATGGAGCTGCTGACGACGCTCAAGCTGCGGACCTCGGGCTGGAATGTGATCGCAGTCGCGTTTGGAGAAGCGGAGATCGACCCGGTGAAACGATTTGTGAAGGAAGCCGGCGAGCAAGGCGCTCAAGTCATCGTCGACCCGGAGCGTGCCATAGGGAAGCAGATGCGGCAGACCGAAGCTCCGTATGCTGTCCTGCTGGACAAGGACACAAACGTCCTCTTCAGCGGCGGTGCCTTGGAGCAGAACGGGGTCTACACAGTCCTCGAGGGCATCCTGAAGGGCGCGAAGTGATGAGCCGAGCAAGGACCCTGCGCCTCGTTGGCCTCGTTCTGCTGCTGGGACTGCTGGTATCGAGCACCGCCCTTCCCATGGCTCATGCCACGACGACCGACACAAGAACCAACGTGTCCGTCGTCTACTACTACACCGAAGGGTGCAGCGAATGTCAGGCTGTCGATCTCCTGCTCGATTCGTTGAAGAGCAAGTACTCGTTCACCATCATACGCAAGTATGATGCGCTGGACGTTGACGGCTCCAAGGTCAGGGCTTCATTGGATGATCAGTACAACGTTCCCGAGGATCAGCGCGGGACGGCCCCGACCCTCTTTGTGGGGAAGACCGCACTCGTACGAGAGAAGGCCATCCGCGCGGGGCTCGAGAATGCGCTGGCCACGACCGACGCCCAGGGCAACGCCTGGCTGGCATCGGCTCTCGCGACCGCAGATAAGGGAGGCTCCTCGTCGGAGGATGCGTTCCGGACGTTCAGTGTGCTGACCGTCATCGGAGCAGGGTTGCTCGACGGTGTCAACCCGTGTGCGTTCGCAACCCTGATCTTCTTCATCTCGTACCTGATCATGCGCAGCAAGAAGAAGCGGGACATCCTGCTTGTCGGTGTGGCGTTTGGCGCAGGGGTCTTCCTCGCCTACTTTCTGGCCGGAGTGGGCCTGTACAAGTATGTAGCGCAGGCGAAGTGGTTCTTTGCGATCGCGCGATGGTTCTATCTGGCCATTGGTGTGTTCGCTCTGATTATTGCCGTGCTCTCCATTCGTGACGCGTATCGCGTGCGTCACGGCAGGCTCGAAGACATGACCCTCCAGCTTCCTGCGCGGCAGAAACAGGCCATCCACGGGCTCATCCGCAAGACCGCCAACACCGGGTTCCTTGCGACGAGTGCGTTTCTCGTTGCATTCCCCGTTTCGTTGTTCGAATTCCTGTGCACGGGGCAGACGTATCTGCCGACTATCGTGCTCATCTATAGCCAGAGCGCCCTTCGGGCAAGGGCGACCCTGCTGCTGGCTATCTACAATCTACTGTTCATCCTTCCACTCCTCGTGATTACGTTTGTGGCGTGGCTTGGCACGACGAGCGAGAAGATGACGGGCTGGCTGACGAAGAACACTGTCGTCGTCAAGATCGCCACGGCTGTGCTGTTCCTGCTGATCGCAGGGTTCCTGCTCGTCCGTGCGTTCACGCTCCTGGGGGTGATCGGGTGAAGAGAGCCATCACAGCCGTCCTCATGGCGGCACTTATGCTGTCCGGTTTCACGTTCGGCCTGCCTGTGCCATATGTGTCTGCGCAGTCTTCAGGAGGCTGGAATGTTCTGAGCACTTTCTCTTCAGGAGTAACGGCAGTTGCAGGAGCAGGGGCCGGCGGCCCGTGGCTGGCTGCGACGAAGGCAGGCGTGTTCAGTTCGCCCGACGGTCGGAGGTTTGCCCGACTGTCCTCTTCGCTGGACGAGCTCGACGTGCGCACCGCCGCTGTCCTCCCGAATGGACGCTGGTTCCTGGGGACTGATGGTGATGGCCTGTACGTTTCGGGGGACAGTGGCGTGTCGTGGAAGCAGGACACGTCTCTGGACTGTGTCAACATCGCCCACATCCGGCCTGACCGCTTCCACCCGCAGGGACTGTTTGTGGCATCGCTGTGTCACGGCCTCTACGCTTCTGCCGACGCGGGTCTGACGTGGAAAGGAATGGGGAAAGGCATAGGGACGTTCTTCGTCACCGACATCGTCCAGCCCCGTGCCGGTGTCCTGGTGGTATCGACGCGGGACAAAGGGCTCTATCGGTCGACGGACGCCGGAGTTTCTTTCGCAGCACTGCGGACGCCGGGAACCTCATATGAGTGGCTTGCCTCGGACAACGTGAAGGGTACGCTTTACGCGGCCGGAGCAGGCACACTCATTCGCAGCACCAATGGGGGCGATTCGTGGTCGAGCGTGGCGCTGCC
>JAJFTL010000009.1 GCA_021373025.1 bacterium | reverse complement strand
TGAAATGACCCACCACATCCTTTGAAGATATATTGCGATTTGCATGAGGTAGCTCGATGGGTCAGTTGAACTCTTTGACAATACTTGCTGGACCATGGAGTATCCAAGCATTACTGCGAAGAATGCAAGACTGCTCAGGATGGTCGTGATGTGCAAGGCTCGTTCTGAGTGCGTGCGAAGGAGAGCATCAATGCGTGGAGTGCGCTTTCGCAGGAACGGCAACGTACTGATGATACTCACGATCACCAACGCGGCAATAACCAGAATGCCCATCTGCCGAGAACCAGTCTGAGTCTGGCGCGCCAGCGCTGCCAGAGTAGCTGGTGTGATCATGCCAGATGCGATCTGCCGGCCCACTGCACGAGAAATGAACGGCCAACGGAGAGCCATAATGCCGGCAACGCTCATCTCGCCGGCCACAAACCATCGGGACAGAGCACAGATGGTCAACCATTCCTGCACTCCTTCTCTTCTCCTCGCCAACTGCGTTACTTCTGTCACAGGCTGAATGCTATGTTGTCTCCTGAACACCCCTCCCTCGTGGGCCTACACGCTGCCCTGATGATGTTCCAGCCATCGCTCATCATGATCCACGTCGGTATCCGATGGTTCATTGCGCCACAAGTCATTGGACCAGAGAACGTTTGCAACGGTGAGATGAAGCAGTGTCATCCCCAGAGCGGCGAACGTGTTGTGCAGGAACAGGAACAACACCAGCGTAGATGCCTCTGCGGCCAGAATATGGACCGTGGTAGAAGTTCGAAGGGGCAGGGACCAAGGTTGGGCTATTGCGGCAGCCACCATGAAGACCATCCCTGCCGCCGCACTCCACCACAACCACTTCAGGTGCCGGGCTGTCTGGGCGATCACTGCCGGTGGCTGATACAGCCCGATGCTGGGAGCTCCTCCACCTGCTTGCGCGCCGAACGCCCCTGCTGCGACCATGGAAAGAAGCGCCAGGAGGCTGAGCACGGTGGTAGCTTGAGCCGTGGCATCGAGTTAACGACTGGCTCTCCCTTTCTCGATGTGATCATCAGGGAACTCCAGAAACCCAACGCCATCAACAGCAGCAAAGCTGCTTCCTGCAGGAGGTTCCCGCGGTCAAACGATTTCAAACCCACAGTGCTCGCACCAGTCGCCAGCGCAGCCCCCGCCACCGCCCCACGAGCCACAGAACAGACAAAGAGCCAGCCTCGTATGCGTCGTTGCGACGTTTCCCTCTGGAGAACTTCCGGTTTCTGTAAACCCTCAGCCCTATCATCATCCATCACACGCCTCCTCTACTACTCCTTGCGAGCGTATGACTCATGCGGCTATCAGACACAGCTTGTGCTGCGGCTCCAGCCACATCGTATATCGTTCTTCAGTACAACAGGAAGGGAGAAGGAGCGCGGACAATGCTCCTCCTCCCATTGGTTGCGACAACCGCTACTCGTTTTCTGTAACTGTTCCTGTCTGGAATTGCGTGTTCAGGAGGTCCACGATCTCTTGGTCTGTTCGTGGAAATGCCGAGAATATCTGAGGGCTCATGAATTCCGCAAGTCCATCGCTTGTTCCATCCGAGTACTGTACGAATGGCTTGATGCTCTCAAATAGCGGCAACTCTTGCCCCATGGTCGGCACTATCTCAAAGACGTATGCTTTCTTCTGCCCCGGCAAGATTGTATATGCGTCAAGATTCGTCGATGGCTCAGTTTCTGGTTGCGAGCTACTGCCAGGTACGGTGCTGCCCAGACCATTGGAAGGAGTCGTGTTCTTGGTGTCAAACGGGTCTGGACTCAAAGCGCCGGTTGACACAGTAAACGAATGATCTGCCAAATGGAACAAGAGCCCCTTGATCGTCACGGTCTGCCGAGAGACGTTCTTGAGCTGGACGGAAAACTGCCCCGTATGTGGGCCTCCCAGGGCGGATTGACCTGTTGCGGCGATCATGGGGGCTGTGATCTTCTTGACGTCCACGATCCAATTCAAAGGGTATGTTGTTGAGGCATCCGCCGTCTTCAGTTGGAAGGATGTCACATTGTACGAACCTAACGTCAGCGATGGCAGCCCGATATGGAGCGTGTAAAAGGTGCACTTGCCACTGGTCTCATCGCCACGTAGCCAATCGAAGCTAGCAAGTCCTGCGATAGACTTGTTGGTAGATGCCAGCGCAAGACTGTAGGCTGTCGGAAGGTTCGTTGAGCTGCCCTTGACCGTGTGAACAAGCACACAAGGGATATCGACCGCTATTCCGTGTTCGCCCTCAGTGATGCCGGTATACCCATACCAGTCAGCAACGTAGAGACCATCTGCGGGCCACTGCACGCTAGTCTGTTTCTTCCCCCAGCCGTGGTAGATGGAGGAAACAGCTATTGCCACGATAGCCAGAGTGACGAGAGAAAGCGCTATGGCTAACCGTTTCTTCGACATCACTTGCTATACCATGACCGTGTAGAATTGAGGCATGTACCAGTTCTCTGCCGAACCGGTTCCATACGCATTGGAACCATCAAGCCAATAATGGCGGTGACAATTAAACTGCTTGACGTGATACCAATCCCTGTAATGGAGAGCAACAGTTTGTCCTGGTCCAACGGTAAACGTATATGTCCAGGTCCGTGATTCTGTGTATGTTACGTCAAACCCGACCCCAGTTGAGACCACATCGTCGCCAATGTTAAAACTTGCATTGAATGAATTGGCCACGGCATGCGTGTAGGTGTAGCTCGCCTGATTCGGATAGGGGGTACCATTTGGTCCAGCCCTGTATATCTCGCCGCGATCATGGTATCCGTCATAGCTGTTGTATATGCTGTCAAAATAGTCGGTGAATATGATGTTATCAGGTTGCACGCCAGGCTTGCCCTGTACTGGTTTGGTAATCATGCCAATAGGAGTCTGGGGACCTTCGGGAGCAATGCCGGGCGTTAATAGCGCTTGATCAATCGTGGCAGCAGAGACCACAGAAGATATCAGACACAACACGAGCATAACTGCAACAAAAATCAGACCTCTTTTGAACCTACTATTCATACGATTCCTCCTTGTTTCATAATGAGCAAATCTGTACGGAGCGAAATCCACTCTTGAACTGTCCTTGCTTCCTTTGCAGCTGTATCGGGACATCTCTATGGATTCGCTGACCTGTCGCATCCCCGGCAGTGAGGTTCACGTTCGTTCTTCCTGCTTGCTCAGCACTCCTTCCCCTGGTCTTGCTGTTCAAGAATCCCTCTTTTCATCAGAATAGCACAAAAAGGAAGAGTCGTCAGAACCATTCTTTATGTAAGAATAACAAAGATCTCGTCAAAAGTCAAGAGCTTTTTGGCCCTCTTTTCTCCTCCCCGGAGGACGCAGACGGGGGCTGGTTGCTGATCACAGCCGTTCACTATCTACGCACAGGTTCATGACACTGATCCGGCGCCGGTCATCCTGTTCGTGAGAGAACTTTTGTTCATCAGCAGAAGTTGCCGTGTTGGAAAGATTGTCAACAGGAGTTGCAAAGAAACAGACGACCTCGAGGACTTTCTTGGAGCTCATGC
>JAJFTL010000054.1 GCA_021373025.1 bacterium | reverse complement strand
CTGCCGGCCCGGACGGCGTCATCGTAGAGGTAGCGTACATCCAGCACGTGGATGCCAGGTGAGACACGAATGCTGTCGTACCGGCTGCGCAGGTACTTCGCCTTGCGTCCGCGGTGATACGAGTCGGCGAGCGGTCCGTGCGGATAGTGCCGCGTGCGGCGCTGAAAGTCGGCCGGATGCTCAGCGTACCACAGGCGCAGAGCATCAGAGGTGCTTGCGCCTGCGCCCAGGACGGCTGACTCCTCGGGTGTCCACCAGATGCTCTGGGCAATGTCCGGGTCGTCCACGCGTGGGCCATTGGCATCCATGGCGAGCAGGGTGGGGGCGGGAACGGTTGTGAGCCAGTCTGCCAGGGCCGTGAAGTACCCGGGACGGTCATTGCGGCCAGGTCCTGTATTGGTGGGGGCATAGCAGGAGATGAGCGACACAGTGGTGCCTGCGCGGGTGGCAGTGGCCGCAAGCAGACGGTGTGCAAGCAGAGGGTCGCCGGCGGGCAGCTGCGCGAGGAGCCAGCCATTGGACGTTGCAATCAGGCATCCGCCTCTGCGGTGCAGGCGCCCAACCGGCGGGGTGGACCATGTGTGAAGGATGTGGCTCCACAGGCTGCTCTCCGCTATGGCACGCACAGCGGATGGTCCTACGTCCTGCAGGAGTACGATGTCAGTATGCTGATCGTCCAGCAATCGGAGCTGATCGATGGGATGTGGCATGCTGCGCACGTTCCAGGCTGCAATTCGAAGTCTCATGTGAGCAGTATATCGTGTCTGGCCCTCTGGAAAAAATGCAGGAGCGATGTACCCTGAAATGACACCAGGAGGTAAAGCCATGAATGAGTTCGAGTCGGAATCAGCGCTGACCCAAGAGATGATCGAGCGCTTCAGGATGTCTTTCGAGAGTGACCCGATCAACAAGCTGGCGCAGGACGCCGTGACGCGCGTGTCCATCCACACGGCGGCACTCAACCACGAGGCTGCGACCAGTATAGACCACACGTTCTCGGTGCTGCTGCCCAGCAACGAGGCGACCGCTCAGGAGAAGAGCGGGAGATGCTGGCTGTTCTCTGGTCTCAACACGTTTCGCACCGAGGCGATGCAGCGGCTGGGCGTCGACAAGTTCGAGCTGTCGCAGAATTACCTGATGTTCTGGGACAAGCTGGAGAAGGCAAACTACTTCCTGGAGAGTATCCTTGCCACGCTGTCCGAGCCCATTGACGGGCGCCTGCTCATGCACCTCCTGAGCCATCCGTTGCAGGATGGCGGCCAGTGGGACATGTTCTGCGCTCTCGTGGCAAAATACGGCGTTGTTCCGAAGACGGTCATGCCTGAGACAGAGAGCAGCACCAATTCGGGAGTGATGAATGCCGTGGTTACTGCCAAGCTGCGGGAATATGCGGCTGAGTTGAGGCGAATGGCTGCGGGTGGCGATGGCGAGGAAGTGCTTCGCTCACGCGCAGAAATGATGATGGGCGTGATTTTTCGCATGCTGGCGATTCACCTTGGCACGCCACCGATGGAATTCTTCTGGCAGTGGCGGGACAAGGCAGATGGGTTTCATCGCGATGGTGTTATCACGCCGCAAGAGTTCTACGCCCGATACGTTGGCGTCGACCTTGACGAGAAGGTCTGCCTGATCAACTGTCCGACACCTGACAAGCCCATGAACCATTTGTATACTATCGCGTATCTAGGCAATGTCGTGGGAGCGAGGGGAATCCGGTATCTGAACACGCCTATTGAAGCGTTCAAGCAGGCCGCGATTGATATGCTGGTCGCCGGACGGCCGGTATGGTTTGGCTGTGATGTGGGGAAGTTCGAGGAGAAAGACCTTGGCATCCTCGATCCTGCCATTTTCGACTACGACTTGGTGTATGGCGAGGGACTCATGAGTGACAAGGCGGAGCGAATCCTCTACGGCCAGAGTGCCATGACACATGCCATGGTCCTAACCGGCGTTGACCTCGACGGTGACGGCCACGCGCGCAAGTGGCGCGTCGAGAACTCATGGGGAGACAAGCTGGGGGACAAGGGATTCTTCGTCATGACAGACGCATGGTTTGACGAATATGTGTACGAGGTTGCCATCAGCAGGGACTATCTGTCTGACGACCTGCAGGCTGTTCTGCGGGAGGAGCCCACCGTCCTGCCGCCATGGGATCCAATGGGTGCGTTGGCCGCGGCCCTCTGAGACAATGGAGACTCTCGAAGCAATCGCTGCTCGGAGGAGCATCCGCAAGTTTGCAGACCGTTCCGTACCGGAGGAGCTGGTGCATAAGGTTCTTGCAGCGGCAATCCTTGCTCCATCTGCCAAGAACCGCCAGCCCTGGAGGTTTGTCGTCGTGGCGGACAGGGAGAAGCGCGCAGAGATGGTCCGGGTCATGCGCGCCGGCATCGCGGATACGAAGGCTCATGGCGTGAATACCGGCACAGCCATCATGACAGCGCGCATCATGGAAGGGGCTCCGGTCACGATCTTTGTCTTCAACCCGGACGGGGTCCATCCCTGGCTGCCCCATCCAGACGAGCAATCGTTCATGGAGTCATTCGACACGCAATCCATCGGGGCGGCGGTCCAGAACATGCTCATTGCAGCGCAGGATTTGGGACTGGGAACGCTCTGGATGGGCGATGTCTGGTCAGCCTATCGGCAGCTGGAGGCATGGCTGGAGGAGCCGGGAGAGCTGGTTGCTGCGGTAGCACTGGGCTTCGCTGCCGAGCAGCCTCCACCCCGTCCGAGGCGCCCACTGTCCGAGGTTGTACGCTGGCTCTAGCAGGTTGTTCTCTGCTCTCGTCGGTCATGAGGCCAGGGGGCAGTTCTGCACGACAGGAGATGCTTGATGAACCAGGAAACGTCTGAACGAAGGGCCCAGATCGTCTATTTCTGCCACGGCGGAGGTCCCCTGCCGATCCTCGGAGACCCCGGTCACAAAGCGATGGTGGATTTCATGAAGCAGCTCCCGTCACGGCTTGCGAGACCGGACGCCATCCTCGTGATCAGCGCTCACTGGGAAGAGAAGGTGGCGACCCTGCTGGGCGCACAAAACCCGCCGATGTTTTACGACTATTACGGTTTTCCGGACAAGGCATATGAGATCACGTATCCCGCCCCGGGCAGCCCCGAGCTGGCCGATACCATTGCCGGGCTGCTGAAGAAGGACAACATTGCGGCTCGCATTGATCCTCAGCGCGGGTTTGACCACGGCTTGTTCATTCCGCTCAAACTGATGTATCCCGAGGCAGACATTCCGTGCCTCCAGCTGTCACTGATACGCGGTCTTGATCCCGCGGCGCATATTGCCCTTGGCAAGGGCCTGCGCGGGCTGATGAGTGAAAACATTCTGGTAATTGGATCCGGTTTCTCGTTTCACAATGTGGGAGCATTTTTCGGACACGATTTCAGTGCGCCCGATCCTGCCAACGAGGCTTTCCAGGACTGGCTGATCGAGACCTGCGCCAGTCCGTCGCTGGTACAGTTCCAGCGTGAGCAGCGTCTGACCCTGTGGGAGCAAGCTCCCTTCGCGCGCTACTGTCATCCTCGTGAAGAACATTTGCTGCCACTGCATGTGTGCCTCGGCATGGCGGGCGAGTCGGCCAGGCTGATCTTCAATGATCGGATTCTGGGCAAGCGTGGTGTAGGATTTCTATGGGAATGACAGGTAATTTGGACATGTGGCAGGCGACTAAGGAGTCTATGACTCCTGAAAACTGCACATAGCGTAGGTGCGGAGAAGCCGGCAACAAACTGTTTTGGGACTGCACACACATTGACGTGAAGTTTTCTGACAGGAAGGAAATCCTAGTGGAGTTTCCGTTCCTTCAGCAGCTTTGTGACCTGGCGCCGGAAGTCGGGGAACAGGGTGAGATCCTTCATCTCTTCGAGGGTGAACCACCCGATCCCTTGCGTCTCGCGGGTATCCTCCGTGAGGTCGCCTCCCTCGCCGGACAGCGGTTCGCAGACGTAGGCAAAGTCGATATGGCAATGCTCCGGCTCGACGCCGCCGGGAATCCGCTCGCACAGGACCATCCACGGGACGTGGAGCACCTCGACGACGTCCGGCTCTCCCAGCGATTCGTCACGGGGGCTGACGATGCAGCAGTGGATGCCTGTCTCCTCGAAGACCTCGCGAAGGCATGCCTCATCAGGCGTCTCATTTGGCCGGACATGGCCGCCGGGGTAAATCCAGACATGGTGCTTGCGGTGGTTGACCAGCAGGATGTGATTGTCCTGCAGAACAAAGCCGGAGGCGGTGAAGTGCTTGGGCAGCTGGCGCGCCCAGGCAGGAAGCAGCTCGATCATGACGTCTCCTTTTCTGTGCCAGGACGAACGATATCCTGGCAGATCCTGGCGACGATGTTGTTCGCAACATGTGGCAGTGCACGTACGGCTTGTTCATGTCTGGCGCTGGCATATTCCAGCAGGGCCTTGTGGTCGTCTGGCAATGTTATCCCTCGGCAAGAACTTTGCGTAGCGGGCGCGCGAGTGCGGCGACTACTGCCATCTTCCCAATGTCCAGAGCCAGGATGGGAGCAAGGCCAATGAGAGCTGCCAGTGTTGTCGTGCCCTGCAAGAGGAGAACGTGGCACAGCCACAGCACGCCAGGGATGTAAATGAGGACCAGCGAGCCCTCAGCCAAAGCGAGATCGCGCCACCAGGAGTCCCAGCGCCAGTGGTCTGCCAGAAATCCGATCACGAGAGCCGTGAGCAGGAAGCCAATGAGAAAGCCGCCCGTCGGTCCCGAAAGGGCAACCAGGCCGGAGGCTCCCCCCGTAAAGACGGGCATACCCACGAGACCAAGCAGCAGGTAAGCCAGGATCGCTATGTACGCCGTGCTGCCAAGCAAGAGCGGCGTCAGTACGACAAAGGCATCCTGGAACGTAATCGGCACAGGACGGAGCGGGATGCTCACATAGGCGCCGATGATCAGCAGTGCCACCATGACGGCAAGCTGTGCAACCCGGCGCGTGGAGAGCTTCACGACAGATACCCCCTGATGACTGCCACAAAGACTGCAATAGCGATCGGAAAGATGTCCTCATCGAACGTAAACGTTGGATTGTGATGTGGAGCAGTGAGGCCTTTCGCCTCATTTCTCGTTCCCATGAGCACAAATGCTCCGGGAACGTGTTGAAGGTAGTAGGCGAAGTCTTCGCCGCCCATGCTGATTTCGGGCAGGACGATGTTGTCAGCACCAACGACCTGTTCAAGGATGGGCCGCAGAAATGCTACTGATTCGACCCCATTAATGACAGGTGGGTAGCCAACCTCATAATCGAGTTCTGCCGTTGTTCCAAGGGCCTGGGCCGTAAGGGTGACGATACGGCGCAGGCTGTCTGCAGCACGCTCTGCTGCCTCCGGCGACAACGCTCGCAAGGTGCCGGTCATGTGGACACTCTCAGGGATGATGTTGAAGGCGGAACCACCCTGGATTGTCCCGACTGTCACCACAAGGGATTCGAGTGGATTGGTCTCGCGCGAGACAATCGTCTGGATGGCAGTGATGATATGGGAGGCCGCCACGATAGGGTCAGCGCCCAAGTGCGGCTGCGCCGCATGTGTCCCCTTGCCGGTGACCGTCAACTCAAATCGGTCAGCTTCAGCAAGAAGGGGTCCTGCGCGCAGCCCGACCTGTCCAAAGGGCAGCGGGTTCCACAGGTGCATCCCAAAAACAAAGGTCACATCAGGATTCTGGAGGATTCCCTCCTTGACGCATGGCTCTGCGCCGCCAGGAGAGACCTCCTCAGCCGGTTGGAATAGCAGCTTGACGGTCCCGCCAAACTGATCCCGATGATCAACCAGCCAGTGGGCCACTGCGAGCAGCGTGGCCGTATGGCCATCGTGTCCGCAGGCGTGCATGACACCTGCATTCTGAGACGCAAACGGCAGACCGGTTTCTTCCGTCAGGCGTAGTGCGTCGATGTCCGCGCGTAGGAGGAGGACCTTTCCTGCAGCCGTTCCGCTGGTTCCGCTAACAGTCACCGTGACGCCGGTTTCCGCTATTGGACGGGGTTCCAGACCGAAGCCTCGCAGGCGCTCCATGATGTACCGCTGTGTCTCGTGCTCCTCGAACGAGGGTTCCGGATGAGTGTGCAAATGGTGCCGATACTCTACCGCTTCGACGGCATACGTATCAGTAGCGAGCATTCTACGCTGGTTCTCCATAGCTCTTCCTCCCCCAGGTTGGTAACATCCACAGTGTAGCGGAATCGTACTGCATGCAAGCGAAGCTATCCTGTCCTCAGGCGATTCAGGAACGCGTCAGTCTAGAGTTCCGCGATGGGTTGCGCCATCCCCTGTTTGAAGTACGCATGGGCCATCTGCGCTGTGTTTTGGGCAAAACCAACACCACCATGACAGTCGACAACGATGATGCCCGCCTCAGTCCCAAGCGTGTTGCTCAGCATATTGACAGCTCCGGATGCTGCACCCTGGGCGTCGAGACCCATACGCATGAAGTCACAGGCAGTCTTGGTGATCAGCGTGCGCATCATACTCTCGCCCAGCCCAGTCGACGAGGCTCCACCGAACTTCGTTGCGTATGTCCCGGCACCAGGCAGAGGCGTATCGCCCACGCGCCCCAGCAACTTGAGAAAAACACCTCCTGTGGAGGTCCCTGCTGCTACCTCGCCCTGGTCATCTACCACTACTGCTCCGACTGTGCCGTGCATGAACTCTGGATGCTCTTTCATAAGAGCCTTGAGTTTGGGCCAGTCGCCTGCGTCGCCGCGCAGGAAGTTTTCGCGGTACGTCTGCCACTGTGCACGGCGTTCCTCCGTGATCGGGTTGTGCGATGGAACGTCCATCATGCGGGCGAACTCCTGAGCGCCGCTACCCTGCAAGAGCACGTGGTCCGTCTTCTCCATAACCATGCGTGCAAGCGAGATGGGATGCTGGATGTTCTTGATGCCGGCGACAGCTCCAAAGCCCAGTGAGGAGCCCTGTGCCATTGCTGCATCCATCTCGACGTCTCCATCAAACGTCAGCACCGATCCAGTACCAGCGTTGAAGAGAGGATTGTCTTCCAGGACCATGATAGCAGCTTCCACGGCATCCAATGAAGACCCGCCACCTTCGAGAATCGGGATGGCGGACAGAACGGCCTCCCTGACACCAGCAATGACAGCCTCCTGTTTGTCGCCGGGCACGACTCCGACGCCTCCGTGAACGATGATCGAGTACATAGTGCCTCCATACGCTGTCGATGATTCCCTGCCTTCCAAGTATATGGTATACTAAGGTTGCGGCAACATGGTTGACAGAGCGATGATCGATGCTGCGGGCCACGAGAGCGCCAGGAGGCTGCGATGGATAACGCAACGAAGCTGGTCGAGATAGCGAAGCGACTGTATGCCAGGAATATGAACGGAGCCTTGGGTGGCAATGTGAGTTTCCGGCGTGGGGATGAGATCACTATTACCGAGGCTGGGATCAACAAGGGACTCATGACGGAGCGCGAGGTCGTTGTCGTGGACCTGGACGGGAACAAGCTGGTGGGAAATGGCAAGCCGTCATCGGAAGGCAAGATGCACTATGAGATCTATAAGTTGCGGCCGGACGTGCATGCCATCATTCATGCGCATCCCCCGTTTGCCGTCGGTTTCGCGCTGGCGCACGAGGACATTCCAGACGACATCCTGCCGGAGTGCAGCATGCTTCTGGGGCACGTTCCCTGCCTTCCGTATGTGACGCCATCAACAATTGAGCTCGCGCGCGAAGTGGCCCAAGGACTTGCTCATCGCAATGCAGCGCTTATGGCCAATCATGGCGCCATCACCGTGGGAGCAGACCTGGAGGAAGCCTACAACCGGATGGAGCTGCTCGAGCAGACTTGCATGTCCATAGTTTATGCACGCATTCTCGGTGGTGTTCACCACATTTCGGAAGAGCATATGCAGTTTTTTGTCGACAACGTTGGCCTGAAGCGGGAGAATCGATAGATCCAAAGGGAGAACCTGCTGCAGTGCCAGGGTCGGGGCAGTGACATGAACACACCAGCCAACAGCAGTGTCATTGAGTTGCGGGAGTTGAAAAGCATCCTGCAGGAACGCTCCCATCGCAAGGCCGTCCAGCGGGCGGTCGAGGTGATCGCTGAACTTGTGCCATCGTGCAGCGTTACACTGATAACCATCGGCGTCCGTGGAAGGCTGCACTTTGACGCATGGGCGAACATCGCGAGCTCCATCGTTCGAAGTGCTGAGCGCAGTTTCAACAAGGAAGGCCTCCCCAGGAATCTTGAGGAGATGGTCCGCGGGAAGAAATCGGTTGTCATCGAAGACCTCAGCTCCTATGCTGACTGGCGCCAGCCGGTAGCCAAAACTGCGTCCTGGGCGGGATTCCCCATCCTGCTGCATGGGCGCGTCATTGCAATGGTCAATATCCAGACCACTACTGAGCGCATCACGCCGGCCCTCGTTGCAGACATCGAGCCCATTGTCAATACGATTGCACTCCTCATTCTGCGCTATGAGGAGTCACGTGAGCTGGCCATGAGAAATCGCCAGATGGACGTGCTGTATGAGATGGCGGTCGCGGGTGCAGAGGCAACCGGTGAACAGGGGCTGCAAGCGAGAGTAGACCACGTGCTCGAACGCATCGGCCGCATCCTGGGCTACGAGCACGCCGCCATTTTCTTGTATGACCCGAAGCGTGAGGTTCTGGTGCTCAATGCGACTCGCGGACGCGAGATTGCGAGTGTCGGAATGGAAATGGATGTGCATGGGCGCACTGGGGTTACGGTGAGGGCATTCCTGTCATCGAAGCCCATCCTGGTAGATGACACAAGGCAGTGTCCCGAGTTCATCCAGGGGTTGTGGCCGGCGCTTTCTGAACTGGCGATTCCCCTGCTGTCCAGCGGCGAGTGTGTAGGAGTACTCAATCTCGAATCACACAGGGCAAGAGCGTTTACTCGCTCGGACATCCGACTGCTTGCGCCGTTCACGTCGGCGCTAGCCCTGCTCATCGACAACCAGCAGAAGGCAAGACGGTTGAAGGAGCAGGCGACGCGGGACAGCCTGACTGGGTTCTTCAATCGCCGCATGATGGATGAAATGGTTCCACGGGAGCTGCAGCGCGCGGCTCGGTACCATCATGACTTGAGCGTGGCGATGGTGGACCTCGACGACTTCAAGGTTGTCAATGACCATCTGGGTCACCAGGAAGGGGACCGTCTGCTTCGCGTCTTCGCGGCCTGCATCCGAAAGGTGGTTCGCGCCACCGACTTCGTGTACCGTTACGGTGGGGACGAGTTCCTCATCTTGTTCTCCGAGACACCCATCGGGCAGGCCGAGGAAGTCCTGAGTCGGCTGGATGCAAGCTTGTGCCCAGAGCTTGCCACAGCGCTAGGCCCCATCACGTTCTCTGGCGGGATTGCGAGCTATGTAAGTGACCCTTTGGCAGAAGACCTCATCAAGCTTGCCGATGACCGCCTGTATCAATCCAAGCGGATGGGGAAGGGACATATCACCAGTCGATAGAACGCCCCTCGGGAGTCCTTGTCGTGTGTATTGCGACTGGTATACTTACCGCATGAAGATCATGGTATACGCCCAGGGTGGCGGTCTCAGGAAGTCTTACAACAAGATGGCGCAGGATGAATACTGCCGCCGTCTCGAGCATTACTGCGAGGTAAACGTCGTGGATCTGGCCTCGCGCCAGTTGGCCAATTACGCTCGGTTTGAAGAGGGCGCTCGCGTTCTGCTCGATTCCCGTGGACAGGAGATCACGTCGCGGGACTTCTCTGAGCGTCTGCAGAACCTCATGAACATGGGTACTCGGAAGCTGTCATTCTTCATCGGAGGCGCCGAAGGGTTCAATCCAACCCTGCAGCCCTACATTGAACAAAGTGTGGGAGCCCGCCCTCTCTCAGTGGGCACAAGCATTCTCTCGTTCGGAAAGCTGACCTTGCCGCATGAGCTGGCACGCGTCATCCTTCTGGAACAACTTTACCGTGCATTCTCGATACTGAAGGGAGAACCGTACGACAAGTAGCCTGACTGGATTGTGATGACAGCAGTCACAATCAGCAGTTGGAGTTATCCACATCCCATGACTGGTTGCAGCAGAGCCGGAAACGCCTATTAATAAAGCGTCTGCAGATATCTGACGACGCCACATGCCAAACAGCTGACAGGTTATCCACAACCTCAGACGGGTATTCTATGCGGGCTAGCTGCCCCGTTTTCAGATTGATTACAGAGAACTTTCCACAGGCTTGTATCCACAGTGTGTGAGTAGTTCCTCGAGGCTAGGCCCCGCAGCTGCAGGATCCACCCCCGCAGTTGGAGCATCCACCCCCGCAGCTGCAGGATCCGCCGTCAGGATCTGCGCTGTCGAGACCATCCGCCTGCAGCTTGACGGTACGCGCGGTCTGGCACTCTGCGCTGCAGTCCGGGCATACGGCGACCCAGCGCGAACATGCGCCATAGGTGCGGTCCATCCATTCCTGTTTTGTGCCCTCAGCATCAAATGTCTTCTTGCATGTTTCGCATACGAACCTCATGGTCCCTCCCTCTATTGTGAGTCCTTTCAGCATCATAACCATCTAGGATGTTTACGATATAGCCAAATCATGTTTGCGCATAAAGGCAGGATTGTCAACAGACGGCGGTTGTCATCCTACAACGAGACGGCTTCGCTGACGTGGCCACCGTCAGGGAAGATGTCTTCAGGTATTGGAATCAGACGTCTTCACGGTGCCCAGTTTGACGGTGTCCACGCAGTGCCAGACGTCACCTTCGTCAGCCTGGAGAAACGAGACAACCGCAACGTGAAACGAAAAAGGTACCAACTCGCGCTGTACGACAGCCTGGGCTTCTGCGAGAGCGTCCTGGCTTGAGAAGAATCCGATCGAGATATGTGGTACGAAGTCATGGATGTGGTCGATGGCAACGCCAGGAAACAGCCCCACAATTGTCTGTCTCAACCTGAGCAACTCGCTGTGGCTATCTGTTGGCTGCAGCCACAGCACAAGGTCCTCGGAAAATGTCGCTACTCGGGAGATATGCACGTCAAACGCCTGGATCCGGGCAAGTGCCGCCTCGATGCGGAGATGCTGCGAAAACCAATGGCTGGCGTCAAGGTCCGGGGCAAACACCAGCGTGATGTGCGGCATGATATGTGCCATGGCAGGGTCATACCGTCTGCGGAAGCCATCCACATATTTCGTAGCACTTTCCGGCATCGTGACAGTAACTGCTCCACCCTTGCGAAACCTCTCTGCACTATTTTCCATGATATCACTATATCTCCATCTGCCATCAGGTCGACACATTGAGCAACATGCCCGCGACCACAGGCCCGTAGCGGCGCAAGGATCTTCGGGTTCTGAAGAGTGCTGCTTCAAGTGCGTTGCAGCCAAATCACTCGAGGACTTCGCAGTCTCCGAAAGTGCACCACAGGCAACTGAGAACGCATGACCCACATAGCCTGGAAAAGACGTAGAGACAATCGCTAGACAGAAGAGATGTTGGAGGAGCATCGAACTCGGTTGAGGCTCCGCCAATTTGTCGTCATCACTTCAGACCCTGATTTCACAGGGCATCGCAGCGTACCACCAGGGTTATTGTGTAAATACCAGATGTCGATTGTCTCACTCTCCTTCTTGACACAGACGCACATCAGCCAAGAATAATACCAACCGGTCGGTTTGTCATGAACAGATAGATGTGGAGTGTGAGCATGACACAGGAAGAACGTTCGCAGGAGACACGAAGCAGCATCCTGGCGGCTGCTGAGCACAGTTTTGCCGAGCGCGGCTATGATGTGACCAGTGTGGACAGCATCTGCCGTGCCGCCTGCGTCAGCAAAGGTGCCTTCTATCATCACTTCCCCAGCAAGGGAGCGGTGTTCGTGGCGCTTCTGAACGAATGGCTGAATGACCTTGATGCGCAGTTTGCGACCATGCGGACAAGTACGGCATCGGTCCCGCAGGAGGTGGCTGCCATGGCGTCCAGCGTTGACGGGATTTACCGGCTTGCAGGAGCAAAATGGAACATCCTGCTTGAATTCTGGGCGAAGTCCAAGGTCGATCCTGCGGTGGCTCAGAGCACGATAGAGATGATCCACCGGTATCAGGGCTTCTTTCGGGAGCTGCTGGAACGTGGTCGGCGCGAAGGCAGTCTGCATGTTGCCGACACGGATCTGGCAGCTGTGGTATTTCTGAGTGTTGTCCTGGGGCTCCTGTTGCAGGGAACCCTGGACCCTGAGGGACGGGATTGGGGAACGCTCGCGCAGCGGGCCCTGAGTATGCTTATGGCGATGATGGCCGGGAGGAATACATGAAGGTTCTTGTCACGGGGGCATTTGGGAATGTAGGCACATATGCAGTACATGAACTTCTTGAGAGGTGGGCTACGGTGCGATGTCTTGATATTCCGTCCCCGCTTTCCAAGAAGAAGGCACGTGCTTTTACGGACAAGGTAGAGATCATCTGGGGTGATATCCGCGACCCTGCGATCGTGACGCGCGCTGTAGATGGCATGGAGGCTATTGTACATCTGGCCTTTATCATTCCGCCGAAAAGCGAGCAGCGATCCGAATGGGCGGAGACGATCAATGTTGGTGGTACCTGGAATCTGCTCCAGGCAGGGCTGGCATCTCGGAAGAAACCGCGCATCGTTTTTTCATCGTCTATTGCTATCTATGGCAGGACGCAGCACCTTGCACCGCCCAGGCGTGCAGACGAAGAACTTCATCCTTATGAAGCGTATGCATATCACAAAATAACGTGTGAGCAGATGCTGCATGCCTGTGGGCTGCCGTGGGTCATCCTCCGTTTCGGTGCTGTGCCGCCTATTGAGTTTGGCGAGCTGGATCCCTTGATGTTCGACGTGCGTATGGATGATCGCATGGAATATCTGGCACCCATGGATGCGGGCGCCGCGGTGGCTGCCGCGGCAGTGCTGCCGGGACTGGAAGGCAGGACGCTGATGGTCGCGGGCGGGCCTTCGTGCCAAGTCACGGGTCGGCAGTTTATGCAGCGCTCCTTCGAGGCGTTGGGCATCGGGATGCTGCCAGAGTCGGCATTCTCCCAGACCCCATTTCACTGTGATTTCATGGACACCGAAGAAAGCGAACGTTTGTTGCACTACCAGCATCACAGCTTTGAGGAGACATTGGAGCTTCAGCGGAAGACACTGGGATGGAAGAGGATCCTCGTGCCCGTCGTGCGGCCGTTCATCCGCAGAAAGCTGCTGGCCATGTCACCATATTACGTACAGCACGCGCGACGAAAAGGCCGGAGAACGGGGCATGTCACGCTCGCTCCGGGGAGTGACACCACCCGATAGTCGGGGCGCAATTCTTGAAAATGCCCCGCCTCTGCTACAATGAAGGCATGACGAAGAAGATCGCTATCGTTGGAGCAGGCGGAAGGACAGGCACGCTGTTTGCCAGTGAACTAGCCGGAGTGGCTGATGTCGTGGGCATTGCGCGGCACCCACAGGTCGTGGACGCGGCTCAGGGCAGGATCCTTGTGGAGCGCGGAGGCGGCTCGCGCGACCCCCTGACATGTCCCGTGATCGAGGATGATGCCTTTACAAGTGAGCTGGCGCCGGACTTCCTGTTTCTCACAACCAAGAACCCCGTCGGGCCCTCCGTCCAGTTTTACTACGAGCGTGTCCGGGAGGAACATCCTCCTGACTTGATTCTCTCGCAGAACGGTATTGCAGCCGCCGATGATGCACGCGTCACCCTTGAGCGCATATTCGGGGAGCGGGCACAGACGATCAGGGTCATGAGGGTCAGCCTGTTCAACCCGGTTTCTGTCGAGCAGGCTGGCGATCAAGTTGTGATCTCGTATTTCACTCCCGTGCGCCTGGCATTCGGGGTCGCATACGGACCGGATAGGACGCAGGACCTGCAGGAGCTTTTTGCCGCTGGGGGCATCGAAGCCGAAGCGGTGCCATCGCGTGATGTCAAGAATATGGAGTTGTCCAAGCTGTTCACCAATCTGATCGGTGTGCCTTCGGCAGAGCATGGCCTTACGATTGGCGAGGGCTTTGCCGACAAAGGCGTCTTTGATGAGGAGATCCGTGCACTGCGAGAATATGCACGGGTCGTGAGGAGCAGTGGCGGGAGATTCTTGAACCTGCGCCACTTTCCCACCGGCACCTATGCCGCTCTCCTCGCGACGATCCCCCTTCCGGTCCTGAGGCTGTTCAGGCGGCAGATTGCCGGCATGATCACAAAAGGCAGGGGCAGCAAGGAAAAGGGGAACATCGATGAAATCGACTATTACAGTGGTGCAGTCGTTGCGATGGGGAAACGAGTGGATGTGGAGACTCCCGTGAACGCACGCATCTATGAAGCGATGAAGGCGATGGCTTCATGACCTTCATTGCAATTGCTGTCGGAGCTTATCTCCTGGGCTCTATCCCCTTCGGCTTCCTGGTAGGCAGGTGGAGAGGGGTGGACGTCCTTGAGATTGGGTCCAAGTCTGCATCATCGACCAACGTTTCACGTGCGCTCGGCTGGAAGTGGGGGGCAGTCTCGGCGCTGCTCGATTTTTCGAAGGGCTTCCTGCCGGCATATCTTGGGGTCCGCTTCTTGTCGAGCCACTGGCAGATCGTGGTGGTCGCACTGCTGCCCATGGTCGGGCAGGTCTATCCGATCTTTCTTCGATTCAAGGGAGGGAAGGGAGCTTCCACCTTCTACGGAGCGGCGCTTGCACTGATTGGCCCTCTCTACTTCGTCTGCTTCGCCCCCATCCTGCTGCTGATCTTCGCTGTGACGAGAAAGACCAGCCTCGCCAACCTGCTGTTTAGCTGGATCCTGGTCGTCCTGATGTACATCTTTCTGCCATTGTACTGTGCCATCTTTGCAGTCGGGGGGGCCTCATTCCTGACCTTTGCCCTGCGAGGCAACATCCAGCGGCTTCTCAAGGGGGCCGAGCCGGATACGCCCCTGAAGTGGTAGCCCATGTGGCAAGGCTGCTCTCAAGAGGAGTTGAGAAGTCCCGATGAATGATGCAGTCCGCGAGTGTTTCTTTATCGTTCCTGACGAAGGAGATGCACATGTCCTGCTGGTTCAGGAGGGAACATCCTGGACCCTGCCCCACGTGAGCTTGGCCGGATCTTCTTCCTGGCAGTCCACGTCACCCGTCAACAAGGCAGCCAACGACACGCTGGGTATTCGAGGGACGACGCGCCGCTGCGTTTCGCCTGATATGGATCCGGGTTCGCCTGTGCGGGAAATGGTCTACGTCGTCGAGAACCACTCGGCGACCTGGACGGTACCCGCAACGGCCAGATGGGTTGGAATGACTGATCTTGCTTTACTGTCGCTTGCCACGCCGGGGATGGTCCGGGTGCTGGGTGAGTGGTTTGCCTGGGTGAACGCTGAAGACAAGTCGTTGAGGGTGCCGTGGTACGAAGCCGGATGGATGAAGCAAGCTGGTGCATGGATGGTGCAGCAGCTAGCAATGCTCGACAGCAAGCCGACCGGACCAGTGGAACAGATCTGTTCCTGGCAGCGCTCCTGCGTCATGCGGTTGCCGACTACGCATGGCACTGTCTACTTCAAGGCGGTGCCGGCGGTACTTGGAAGTGAGGTCGCCATCAGTGTTCTGTTGGATCACGAGTATCCGGGCATGGTGGCCGAGGTGATAGCGGTCGATAATGATCGACGATGGATGCTGATGCGCGACATGGGGCCAAGAACGCTGGATAGCGTGCCGGGGTTGGAACAATGGAAGGCGGCGGTCAGGGCGTACGCGCAGCTCCAGGTGGGCTGGGTGGACGCGACGCGCAGGTTTGCCATGGCAGGCTGTCCCAGCCGCGGGCTGCTGCAGCTTGTGGAGTCTGTAGATCGCCTGCTGATGGATACCGTGGCCATGAGGCCGGGTGAGCCCGATGGGTTGTCGATAAAGCAGATCCATGCGCTCCACTACCGCGGACGGGCACTGAAGATTGCCGCTCACCGTCTGGGTACGCTACGCTTGCCGACCAGCATGGACCATGGCGACTTCTGGGCTGGCCAGATTGTTGTCGGCCGCACGAATCCCGTGTTTATTGACTGGTCGGATGCATCTATTTCGCACCCCTTCTTCTCGATGGCGTTCTTCTCCGATGACGAGGAGATGCGCCCCTATCTGGGGGATGTTCCCGAGGCCTCACGGCAGATGCGGGACGCGTACCTCGAGCCCTGGACTGTCTACGAGCCCTGGGACATCCTGACGCAGGCCTGGAGCATCGGGTGTTCGCTGGCGCCTCTCAGCACGGCGCTGCTGTATCACGACCGCATCCTGCCGGGCATGGAGGTAAAGTGGGAAATGGAGAAGATGATTCCCTACTTTCTGCGCAGCGTTTTGAGACACCAGGGTGAGGCACTGCCGACGCTGGGTATGGCTGACTATGAAACGCAGGCAGAGTCGTTCGACGGGGATCAGCCAGCGCCTGGAACGTCTGAGGGTGCGGCCGAACTTCGCTGGCAGCTAGGTACGGAGCAATTCAATAGACCGCACTGAACCTGTAACATTCGGGACGGTTCCAAACTGTAACACTCTTGTAACATTCGGGACGGTTCCAAACTGTAACACTCTCGGGCTTTGGTGGGCTTCTGCAGGGAGCACGGGGGTACTTCATGGCAGCCTGATCGGACAGCCGCTGTCCGTGCAGATGCTTGTGCGCACCAGGTTTGGATTGAAGGCATTGGCCGTAAGACTGCTTCCCTGAAGCCGCCTTGCCAGTTCTTACGTGAATCCCATGGGCGCCAGGGCCTGTGCCGTGGCTGCACCTATTGCCTAGGTCGCGCCTATCACCGGCACACGTCGCGGGAGCATTCCATATCCACAAGGCAGGTCAAGAAGCCTCATCGGTCTTGTGAGACTCAACTCCCGGACCACGAAATCGACCTCCGTCGTGGTCTGTTCGCCGGACAGTCCATCACGATAGAAATACAAGTAGTCATCTGGTTCGAAGACAGCCTGCGAGTCTGGCTCAAAGGATTCCTGCTCACTCGTCATTGCCTCCCCAGATTACTAGTTCAAGAACGACACCCGCATCCTGACTTGGAGAAACATGCATGGGATACTCACGCACTGTACTGAACCAGCCGAATTGTGAATGCCTTGGTGCCTGACCCCGAAGGATTCACAAAGGTGGGATGGTCTAAACAGTAGTTGTTGGCAACAGGCGCTCATTGCAGAGGCTTGATGGAGATGGAGTACACGCGCGCCGCCGGCACGCTGACCAGCTCGCGCTCGGGATAGCGCAGGGCGGTCAGGCTGCCTCCATGGACGCAGCCCGTGTCGATGTCGATCGTGTTTCCGACCCACATCGCTTCGGCGACGGGCAGGTGTCCCCAGACGACAATGGCGTCCCCGGTGTATGCGTGGGCCCAGTCCATGAGGATCTTGAGGCCAAATGCATCCCGTCGGCCTGTCGGCGTACCAAACAGGGCGACGTCGCGGGCCTGTGCGGAGTCGATGCCATGCAGTTCCCTGGGCAGCCCCGCATGTGCCACCACCAGATTGCCATGGTCCAGGACAAGGTGCGATGGCAGTCCGGTCAGGAAGTCGCGGACGAGCGCCCGCATCTCCTCGCCTGCAGCATCCAGTTCCTGCAGGGTGCGGTCGAGCCCGCTGGTGATCTTGACCGGAGCTCCCTGCAGTGCCCTGAGCAGCTTTTCGTCGTGGTTGCCTGGCACAGCAAGGGCAGCTCCGTAGCGGACCATCGCCATGACGATCAGGAGTGTGCGAACGTTGTCCGGCCCACGGTCAATGAAGTCGCCGACGAAGACTGCTGTTCTGCCCTCGGGTGGGGTGATGCGGGGGATCAGGTCTCCCGGATTCTCGACCTGGTAGCCCATGACGCGGAGCAGGGAGAGGAGCTCATCACTGCAGCCGTGGAGATCGCCAATCACGTCAAATGGGCCGGGCTTGTCACGCCGCGCAGTCGACGACGGCCCTGTTGGAACGTCGAACGCATCTGCCTCTTCAGCGGAGTGGAGGACGATGACACGATCGAACCCCTCTGAAAGGAGAACGTCAGGGCTCACCGGAGCCTGGGCACACTGGCGGTCCACTACAAATTCCCCGACGACACGGTCCTGCCGTTTCCGATTGCGCTCCTTGCACACCTCTGGTGACACATCAAATAGGATTGCCATCGATGGGCGGTGATAGCGGGCTGCAAGTGCGAGGAGCGGACGGCGAGCCTTTGCCTGCACGTTTGTGGCATCCACGACCGTGAGGCGGCCGGAGCGCAGGCGCCGTTCGACGATAGTGTGCAGGACCGCGAAGGCGGCTGTGGTGGCAGCTTGGTCAGCCGCGTCATCCGCAACCATGGCACGGCATGCGTCGGATGAAACGATTTCCGTTGGCTTGAAGTGCTTCTGAGCAAAAGTGGACTTGCCCGCGCCAGAGGGACCGACAAGGACGACGAGCGTCCCTGGTGCGATGCTGGTTCTGGCAGGTTGTGCGTTCAACAAAGCAGAGACCCCCTCATTGTCGATGGTTTGAGATCGTGTCGATCTGTATGCTCCGGCCATGGGCTGGCGGCAGGATCCTATCCACAGTCAGTCGGATTGCGCAGTTCATGCTCCAGCAGGTCCATAAAGACCATATCACAGCGCGCACGGTCGCGGACGACAGATTGCCGGAAGCTGCCAAACTCCCGGAAGCCGATCTTGTGATATGCCTTGTCACCGCGTGCGTTCGTGGACAGATGCCGCAGCAGGATGCTGTGCAGGTTCAGCTTGTCGAACCCGTAGCGGCACAGCAGGTACAGTGCTTCGCTGCCATACCCTTTGCTGAGATATCCCTTCTCACCGATCAGGATACCGACCTCGGCAGTACCATCTCTGTCGTTGATGTCCAGCAGGGTGCAATTGCCGATGAGCATCTGGTCGTCAGCCAGCCGTATGTCCATGTGGACCATGTGGCGATTGGCGGCCTTGGCGATGACATCGTCGTACCACGCATACTCCTGCTCCAGCGTGGAAACCTTCCCATAGTCGAGCAGAAACACGTTCAGCTCCGGGTCTGTGATCCAGCGCAGGTACGTCGGGACGTCCTCTCGCCGCGCAGGCGTCAACACGACCTTGCTTCCCTTCATGATAACCGGCAGGTTCTCCATGCCTTGACCTCCTCAACATCAATGAGACCAGCATACCAAAAAGGATGCTGCGGTGCAAGCTGCTGTCGTGATCGCTGACAGCCACAGCCGAGGACAGAACCTGCTGTCCCGCCTGGGATCGCCTTGGCAACGTTCTTGTCTATGGGGAATAGCATGGGATACGTTGTGCAATCCATGCAGGACGGGGCGGGCCTTCCAGCGTGACCTTCAGCATGTTGTCATTCAGTGCGCCGCGGGGCCAAAGCCCGTTTCCATGCATACTCAAAGTCCTGAGGAGTGGCGGGATCGCTGGCGGGCAATGTGAACCGGCGAAGGCGGCTTTTGACATCGGTTCGTCCGAAGATATACTATGAGTGCTCAAGAACAAACCGGCTTCAGTTCGGTCGTGGACTGTCGCTGTAGCTCTGCGCCGTCGTGCATGGGGCTTCAGGTTCTGCGCCGTCGTGCGCCGTGCCTCCGGTAAAATGGGGCGTGTCATCGCCCGTAGCCATGCACCCTGGAGGTTGTCCCATGCAAGCGAAAGTGTATCGTTCCTTCTGCCTAGTCTTGACTGTTGCTGCCATGCTTGTCGTCAGTTTTCCTTCCATGACTGTCCGAGCTGCATATCGACCAGTGTCGTCTGTCGTGCTTACAGTCGGGAGCCCTGCGATGACTGTGAACGGTTTCGACTTCCCTGTCGATTCTGCGAACTCGCAGGTGGTTCCCATTGTCCAGGCGGACTGGAACAGAGCCCTGGTGCCGATCCGCAACATTGTGGAGCTGACAGGCGGCGATGTGGCATGGATGCCTGGCACAAGGGTGGTGCGCCTGTGGCTGGCGTCTCACACAGTGGAGCTTAGGGTCGGGAATCCGACAGCAACGGTTGATGGGCGCTCAGTGTGGATTGACAAGGATCACAGGGTTGTGCCGACCATCGTTCTCGGTCGCGTGATGGTCCCTGTCCGCTTTGCCGCGGAGTCTCTTGGCGGCCTGGCGGCCTGGAGTGCCCAGAGCAGGACCATCACACTGACACTGCCCAAGCAGATGCAGCAGGTCACCGATATGATGGGGCACACGGTGACAGTGCCTCGTCGTGTCATGCGCATCGCAACCGTTTCTTCCACGGCCACGCAACTCATTTTTGCCGTAGGGGCGCAAGATCAGCTTGTGGCTGCAAGTTTTGGTCCCGCTGTCAAAGGGAAGGCCATGGGACTGATTTATCCGCGGATGAGCCAGGTGCCCGATGCTGGCAATCAAAACACGGCCAACATCGAGACCCTTCTCAACGCTCTGCCCGACATCGTCCTGGCGGAGGAGGGGTCAGCGCTGGCTCAGATGAAGGCGGTTGGACTTCCTGCGTATGCATTCTCTGCCGAGCATCCGGGACAGCTCACCGACGCTATCGCCCGGATGGGTGTACTGACTGGCCACGTGGCGCAGGCGACAACATCGATCAACCTCCTGACGGCGAAGATGAAGACGATCACAGACGCCGTCTCTTCGATTGAGACAGCAAAGCGACCCAAGGTCTATGTTGCCGGGACAGGCATCTTCAAGACATTTGCCGGGGACTTTTTCCAGACGTTCATGGTCAGGAATGCGGGAGGCATAAGTGTTGCGGAGCAGTTGAGCGGTGGAAAGATCGACGTTTCTCCTGAGCAGGTCCTGATCTGGAACCCGGACGTCATCATTCTCACCTCCTACACCAAGGACACGGTCAGCGATGTGCTTGCCAATCCCAAGCTGCAGAATGTGGCAGCAGTACAGCATCACAGAGTCTATATGATGCCAAAGTACATCGTTTCGTGGGACATGCCCGTTCCTGAGTCATTCCTGGGAACGATGTGGCTGGCTCAGAAACTCTACCCCGACCAGGTCCACGTTGACATGGCAGCAGAAATAGCACAGTTCTACCGACAATTCTATGGGTTCACGGTTCCCGCGGCTGACCTCGCAGCGCTCTCGCGGTAACGCATGGAGCAATCTCGTCTGTCTGTTGTTGACATTCGGGATGTCGGTTTCGCGTATGGCGAGGCCAAGATCCTCCATGACCTCACCATGTCGGTGGGTCCCAG
Organism: bacterium; assembly: GCA_021373025.1. GTDB lineage: Bacteria > Caldisericota > Caldisericia > Cryosericales > Cryosericaceae > Cryosericum. Next base: position 3,777 of record JAJFTL010000054.1, on the reverse strand, counting down.
CGAAGTCTTTGCCATCGTGGGACCAAATGCAGCCGGCAAGACGACGCTCTTGCGCTGTATGGAGCGGGTCCTGGCTCCTCAAACTGGAACGATCCGTATCGACGGAAATGACCTGAAGTCGCTGTCAGCGCGCGAGGTGAGCAAGCGTGTGGCTGCTGTCCCGCAGTCACATACTCCAGCGTTCCCATATACCGTCCAGGACGTTGTCCTCATGGGACGCAATCCATATCTTGGGGCTGCGTCCCAGCCTGGCCCTCATGACGTGGATGTGGCGCGGGAGGCCATGGAGGAGCTTGGCATCGGTGGAGTGGCTGCCCGTCCCTATACGCAGCTTTCCGGCGGACAGCTTCAGCTGGTCCTGATCGCTCGTGCACTGGCACAGGAAGCGCAGGTCCTTCTGCTGGACGAGCCCACAGCTCACTTGGATTTCCGGAACCGCTACCTCGTGCTTGCCACGATCCGAGACCTTGCCGTTCGCCGTGGATTGACCGTGATCATGACGGTACATGACCCCAATGACGCCATGCAGTATGCCGACCGGGTGGGGCTGGTGAGTGAAGGAGGCTTGATTGCTATCGGAACCCCCGATAAGGTCTTGACTGCTGAGAATCTGGGGCGACTGTATGGCATACCCATCGATGTTCTGACTGATGGCGACCGGCACGTGATTGTCGCGGGGACGCCCTCATGAAGCGGGGGAGATGTGGACCAGTCTTGCTGCTCATGTGGCTGGGCGTGCTGGTAGTGCTGCTGGCATCGCTGTGTCTGGGCCGGTATCCCGTGAGTCTGCAGACCGTCGCACGCGTGCTCATTTCGCGCTTTGTGCCCATTGCGCGCACATGGGATCCGACCGTCGAGACGGTGATCTGGCAGGTGCGCCTGCCCCGCGCGCTGGCTGCTGCGCTGGTTGGCGCCGCACTTGCTTCCGGCGGAGCTGTTTTTCAGGGACTGTTTCACAACCCGCTGGTGTCACCGTATGTACTCGGTGTCTCGTCGGGCGCAGGGTTCGGAGCGGCCGTCGCCATCCTTCTGGGCGCCGGCACTGCTGCCACGCAGGCGTCCGCCTTTGCTACGGGAGCGCTTGCCGTATCGCTGACCTGGCTGGTCGGGCGGTCGGGTCGTGACCGGTCGCACGTGACGCTGGTGCTCGCTGGCTTTGTCATCGGCAGCCTGTTCTCGTCGCTGGTGGCTGGCGCACAATACGTGGCCGACCCGTCGACCAAGCTGCCGCAGATTGTCTTCTGGCTGATGGGTTCGCTTGCGTCAGTGCAGTGGGGCGAACTGCTCAGGGCGACGATCGTGATCCTGCCCTGTCTGATTGCCGTCACGGTGCTTCGCTGGAAGCTGAACATCCTCTCCATGGGTGACGATGAGGCACGGTCCCTGGGGGAGAACCCCGGCGTCATGAGGTTCATCCTGATCGGGTTGACGACTGCGATGACTGCTGTCAGCGTCGCCATCTCCGGCGTGATTGGGTGGGTTGGATTGGTCGTGCCGCACATGGCCCGTGGCATCATCGGGCCCGATGCACGCAGGCTGATACCAGCCTCCATCGCCCTGGGTGCAATGTACATGATGCTCATCGACGACGTGGCGCGCACGCTCACGATGGCGGAGATTCCACTGGGTATCCTGACTGGCATCGTCGGTGCGCCTGTCTTTATCCTGCTGCTGCGCCGGAGCCGATCAGACTGGGACTAGGGTGCCTGCTGCAATCGTTCCAAGGCTGCAGCCAGGGCTTTCCTCCGCTCCATTTCAGTTCCATCGACGATCCGGACAGGGACTCCTTTCACGTCGCGCCAGCCCTGCATCTCCAGCCAGGTCGTCCGCACCTTCTCCTCACGGACCGGGACCGTGCGCGTCGCGCGGTGCTCGTTGGCCAGACATTGTTCAAGAGAGGGGAGCAAAACGATGATGCTTGCATCGGGGGCCGGGGGCTCCAGGAGCGGGGCAAGCTGGTCCGGCAAGACCGTGCCATCGACGATGACGGTGTCCAGCGTCGCCAAGTCGCGAGCGAAGGCCAGCTGGTGCTGCACAACCATGGCGTAAAGTACAATCTCCTTGCCGTTCCATCGCTGTCGCTCCTGTGCCAGCACCTGGTGAAACAGATCGTCCACGTGCAGCAGGACCGACCCCGCGAGCGTCTCGTGGAGTTCAGCCGCAAACGTTGACTTGCCTGCAGCGCGCGGACCAGAGATCAGAATGACATGGGCACTCATGCAATCATTCTATGAAGCGAAGCTGGCCGTGCAACATCTCTTCCTCAATTAAAGCCTGACTACGCTGCCGGGAATTGCATTTGTGCAAAGTGTCGAAGCTGGGTTGAGTGCGGCGAGGAGGGCGGTTTCTGCCTTGCAGGCAAGAGCAACTGCATTGCCGGGAAGAGGGGATGCATCCGTAGTGCCTGCCTCGTGACAGAAGTGATGGGCTTGACGTGTGACTACTGCTGCATAACGGGTGGCAGGCAGACCAGGGGACGTCGTGGCTGAGCGGTACTTCTCACTCTCATCTCAACTGTGAATCCTCTTGTACCTGGTACAAAGGGATTCACAATTGGCCTGGATGGGAATGGGGTCATACTATGGTCTGGAGAAGTGACGAGAGATGAGTGGCAGAAGAATCCTGAAGACTGCGCTGACCGTATTGCCGATCGGACTCTATCAACTGATGGTCCGGGGTGCGTCACGTCGTCGGCTTCTTCCCGTGGCGTTCACAAGCAGAGACCACTTTCCTCACTGGGACGCGCGGGCCGAGTGGTGGTACTTCACCAGCGTCCTGACAACGCCAGAGAGAAAGGCTCCACTTGGGCTCGAAGTCACCTTCTTCAGGGTGAAGACGCTGGTCGACAGCGTCATCGTCCATGTGGCGGTGAGCGACGTCGATTACCAGAAGTTCTCGTTCACAGGCATGGTCCTGCCTGTTTATCTGCCCTTCCGTTCTGGCCCTGACACGGTGATTGAATTCTTTGGCAATCACCTTGCGTATGACGAGGATACCAGCAGTTTCACCATCGGTGCGCGTCTGAAAAGCTTCCAGGTGGATATTTCCTGCGCTGGCCAGGACCTCATGGCACAAGGTCCGGGCGGCATCCAGGACATGCAGAACAGTCTAGGCGACGCCTCGTACTATTTCACGCAGCCCAACATGGCGACCAAGGGCGTGATCGTCCTGAACAACGAACGCCTGCCAGTCAGCGGACTGACGTGGCATGATCACCAGTGGGGCAACTTCCATGTCGCGAATCTCAAATGGGACTGGTTCTCCCTGAGGTTCGATGCCGAGGGCATCTATGTTATGCTGTTCAACTTCGACCGGCGAGGGACGGTGTATAGAGCTGGAAATATCTACTGGCATGGAACGACGATGTCCATTGAACGCTTTGAAGTACGGGCGATGGATATCTGTACGGACGCACATGGTCCTGTGTATCCCATCGACTGGGAGCTGCGCATCTTCGACAGCAGTGACGCAGAGGTACCGTTCATGACCGCTCGCGTGAAGCCAGTGCTCAAGGGACAGGCGCTGTCGTCGCTGGTGATGCCGGACTACTGGGAAGGGCTATGTACGGTTCGGGCCGAGATCGCGAGGCCGGCCAAGATCGATGGCGCAGACTTTCTGGACGCGAAGACCCTGGAAGGCTTCGCTTACGTGGAGCTGACAGGATATGAGTGACGGCGCATCGGCCCGGCTGGCCAGAACGCATAGGCCTGTGCAGCCAGGCCTCCAGCCTCGACCTCCCGAATCCCGTTCTTGGTACGAGGCAGGTAGTCCTCGTTG
>JAJFTL010000024.1 GCA_021373025.1 bacterium | reverse complement strand
GTCGTCCACGAGGACTGCGCTCCCAATGGCCTGTATGCGGGGGTACCGGCGCGGCGCATCAAGGAGTTGCCCGTGCAGCAGTGAGGTGCTGGAGTGTCTTCGGGAGGAAACGAGATGGAACAGCTTGACAAGGGATATCTCTTCACCGACATTGGGACGCTTGAGATCACCGGAACAGAACAGGGCGTCGTGTCGGTGGCGTTTGTGGACTCGATCGACACGGGGGCGGCCTGTAGAACGAAAACTGTCCAGCGCTGCATTACCCAGCTTAGCCAGTACTTTGGTGGCAGGAGGACACGTTTCTCCGTCCCCCTGAGTCTGCAGGGCACGGCATTCAGGATGCTCGTCTGGGGAGCTCTGACAAACGTTCCGTTTGGCAGCACGGCGAGCTACAGCAGGCTTGCGCGGGCCATCAGCCGTCCACGGGCGGCGCACGCGGTAGGCGGAGCAGTGGCACACAACCCCATTGCCATCATCATTCCCTGCCATCGTATCGTTGGCGCCGACGGGTCCCTCACCGGCTATGCAGGAGGGCTGGACCGCAAGCAGTGGCTGCTGGAGCACGAGCAGAGGGTTCTGGCTTCTAAAGGCTGAGCACTTCCCGCAGAGGGCCAATACGTACGCCGGCGCCGTCCAGCGCTCGCCGTACCACTTTGAGGATTGCCAGCGCGGCGGGGTTGTCGCCATGGACGCAGACCGAATCGGCATGGACATGGACCGTCTGCCCCTGCGCCGTTTCGACAGTTCCATTTGTCACCATGCTGATGACGCGAGCAGCGATCACCTCTGGGTCGTGCAGGACGGAGTCCGCTTGAGAGCGAGCGACCAGTGAGCCGTCCGACTGGTAGGCGCGGTCGGCGAACACCTCGGCGGCAAAAGGAATGCCCAATTCGCGTGCAGCAGCCTCATGCCGGGAGCCTGCCAGGCCCAGGAGGATCAGGCCAGGCGCTGCATCACGCGTCGCCTGGGCAACGGCGCGGGCGATACTTGCGTCTCTGGCAGACTGGTTGTACAGTGCCCCATGTGCTTTGACGTGACTCAGGGAGATGCCCTGAGCATGACAGATGGCCGCCAGTGCCCCAATCTGGTACAGGCAGAAAGCGTAGATCTCGTCAGGCGCACACGTCATGGCCCGGCGCCCGAACCCGGCCAGGTCCGGATAACCCGGATGAGCACCGACCGCTACGTCGCGGTCATGGGCCAAGCGTACCGTCGTCAGCATGACCTTCGGATCGCCCGCATGAAAGCCACAGGCGACGTTGGCACTGGAGACATAGTCCAGGACGTGAGCGTCATCACCCAGTCTCCACGCCCCAAAGCTCTCTCCCACATCGCTGTTGAGATCAACCATGATGCTCATCGTCCACCTCCAGGGGAGTCACCTCCTGCCATTCGACCCTCTGCCCCTTGCCGTTGACGCTGACCTGCAGTATACCACCTGAACGCTGCCGGCGCCAGGCGGCCCGCTGACGGGTCATCTGCTCTCGTGCCAGGAATTGGTCCGCCAGCATCTGCCGTGCCTCATCTGGGGTGGACAGGCGAAAACGGATAGGATCACCCGGGAGCCGCTGAGCCAGCCGGCCAAGGGCAGCCGAGGCTACGACAAAGGGCTTGACATATCCTCCTGTCGTCTGGTGGTCTGCCAGCATGATGATGGGCATGCCGGATCCGGACACCTCGATGGCTCCCTCGGGAACGACTTCTGAGATCACGTCCGGGCCGCCGCTCAGGCGGAGGGCCGGCCCTTCCAGCCTCAGGCCCATCCGGTCGCTCTTGCTGCTCGTCGTCCATGTTGTTTTCAGAAAGGCCTGTCGTGCAGGTAGTGCAAGAGACTGCAGTTGTGGGCCAGGCAGAACAGGGACCGGTTCGTCTGTGGCAGGAGACAGCCGCAACGTGACCGGGCAGCTCAACCCCTCCAGCCGCCGCGCCTCCTCTCGAAGGGGAAGCAGGGGCAGGCGATCACCTGCTTTCAACGCCCGCCCAGCAAAACCTCCCAGTGCGACGCGCAGCAACGTAGAGCGGCTGCCCAGCACTTCAGGAACGTCGATCCCGCCTGCGACACACAGCCATGAACGGCATCCGGTTTCGGTGGCACTCCCCACGGAGAGGATGCCGCCGGATCGTACAGGGACAGCCGTCCATGCGGGGCAATCCCTTTCATCGACCTGCAGGTGCATGTCTGTTCCCACCAAGGCGACAAGTGCGTCCTGCGCAAACCTCAGTGTTGGACCCGAGAGCGTGACCTCCAGCGCCGCAGCCCCTTCCTCGTTGCCAACCAACACGTTGCCCAGAGCCAGCGCCTGCCGGTCCATAGCTCCCGAAGCAGGGACGCCGACATGCTGCAGTCCCCAGCGTCCGCCATCCTGGACAGTCGTCATTACGCCGGGCTCCAATACCTCGCACCCGCCATCCTCATGTCCTGAAACACTATATGTCTGCGGATGACCTGCGGATGCATGAGCGTGCTGTCCTTCAAGTTCCCTCCGGCTGATGGGAACGAAGTGCACCAAATCCCCTGGCTGCACCAGCGAGGGCTGTCTACGTGATGGATCGAACAGTGTAAGAGGGGTGCGGCCGATGATGTTCCAGCCTCCGGGGCTCGCAACGGGATAAATGCCTGTCTGCTCGCCTGCGATGCCCACGCTGCCGGCAGGAACGGACGTGCGTGGGGTTGCCAGGCGCGGCGTCGCCAGCTGCTCGTCGAGGCCTGTGAGGTAGGGAAAGCCCGGCAGAAAGCCCAGCATGGCGCATTGGTAGTCGACCCCCGCATGCCGACGCACGACTTCCTGCTCGCTCAACCCAGCATGGCGGCATACGGTTTCCATATCTGGACCATCAGGTCCGCCGTAGCAGACCGGGATCGTGAGCGTCCTGACCGGGCCGGGCAGTTCTGCTGTGATGCTCTGTGCACATTCGGAAACGAGGCTCTCAACCTCTTTACACGAGACCTGAAGCGGGTGGATGACCAATCCCAACGTGCAGTACCCCGGAACAGTCTCGATCAGCCAGGCAGGGTGTATCTCCTCCACAGCGCGCCTGAATGCATGGACGCGTGCGCTGGTCGAGGGCGATATGGTTTCACCCAGCACAACCAGCCAGCAGCTGTCGCCATCCTGTACCAGGTGCGTCTGGTCTGTCACTCGTGCATACCCGTTCGCTATCCCTGTCCTACAACTTTCGCTCCACCGATGCAACCTTTTCGGTGATTCCGTTGTTCCTCCCCTCGCGGTAGTCCACGTTCAGCGTCATGTAGATGCGGTCGGAGTCATTCTGCAGGTCCTTGAAGCACCGATCGATCACGTGCATGACCTCGTCCCAATCGCCCTCGATAACCGTCGTCATCGGTCCTATCTGGCAGGGCAGGCCACTTTCCCTGATAATGCGCACCGCCCGTGCAACATAGGCGCTGACGCTTGTGCCCTTGTCGAGCGGAAATATCGCGAAATTGGCAAGCACACTCATGATTCCTCCTTGTCTTCCACACGCTTGAAGTCCACGAAGTGATGATACTCGTTGAATGACCTGTCTGCAACCCACAGCGTGCCAGGCTCCCATTCAGTGATTCTCCGGCCATACTTGCGCGGCCGCCATCTCTTGTATGTCTCTAGCTCAGGCGGGTATGATGTTCCATCATTCCTGCATGGTGTTTCGTCATTCCCGCGAAGGCGGGAATCCATCGTTCGATTTTCTCCTCGTTCAGGTTGCTTCAGTTGGCCGGGGTCTTTCAACGGAAAAACCCAGAGTCTGACCGTCACTGTGTCTGGGACAGGAACAGCTCAATGGACCCGCCGAACCCGTGTCACTCCCTCAGGACAGTCCCACGAGTGTTACACGCCAACAGGTCATGCCTGTACGGAGAGATCCGACCCTGCCTTACCACTAGGCGTCTCTTTACCAGCTGACCCTATATCGATGTGCATGATCAGGGTTTGCAGTATACTTTTCGGGGAGGTGAGCATGTCTCACACACTCGTTGTTCGTGTTCTTCCGGTTATTATTGGCTACCTACTCGGGTGTGTTCTTCCAGGCTATTTCCTGCCACTCTGGATAAAACACATCGATATACGGACTGTCGGAGACGGCAATCCAGGAACGATCAACGTCCGAAAGGAGATCGGACCCGCCCTGGCCACCGTGGTCTTGTCCTATGACCTCACAAAAGGGCTCCTGTCGATGCTTATCGCCGA
>JAJFTL010000047.1 GCA_021373025.1 bacterium | reverse complement strand
AGTCGTTTAGATAGCTTCTTGAGAGGGGATTCTGACCCTCGTCGGAGAGCAAGCATCGGGACGTGTGATGGGAACTCATCGTAGCCTTGCATTCTGACGACCTCTTCGACGTACTCAGGCCAGGATGTCAGATCGCAGCGGAACGACGGGGGCGCGACTGATAGTTTGTGTCCTGAAACGTGAGAGACGATGCCTTCATAGGAGAAGAGCCGCTGTATATCTTCTGCGGCAAGGCTGCTGCCCAGGTAGCCGTTGACCAAGTCTGCGTCAATTTCCAGTGGCGAAGGTTCTGGAGCGGGAATGCCGACAGCAGCGACTTCGGAGATGTACGATCCGACGCACTGTTCTCGTACGAGAGCTGACAAGACTGCAGGAACAGCGGTTACGGTAACTCCCGGATCAGTGCCACGTTCATAAAGGTAGGCCGCGTCGGTCTTGATGCCAAGGTGTCGGCTTGACCTGGCGACGGCCCTTGGATCAAAGTGAGCAATCTCAAACACGATGCGCGTCGTCGTGTCTGTTACGCTAGATGCAAGGCCGCCCATGACTCCGGCAATAGCGATGGGGCCAGCTGCGTCCGCAATGACGAGAGTTCCGGGCTCAAGCTCATGAAACACACCATCCAGCGTGACGATATGCTCACCAGGTATGGATCTTCGTACGATAATGCGATGCTCCACTAGGCGGTCGTAGTCGAAGGCATGTGTCGGCTGACCGTATTGCCTCAGACAAAGGTTGGTCATGTCGACGATCTTGCTCACAGGGCGCACGCACAACCGGTACAGCTGTGTCCGAAATGCATGATCTGAGGGGCCGGGTACAATATCCTTGGCGAGGACGCCAACATAGGAACTGCACAGCGACAGGTCCTCAACCGTCACGGTCAGGCCTCCGTCACCATGGCTGTGTGGAAGAGTGGAAGGCAGCGGCAGCTTGATGTTGCGGAGATCGAATGGCCGATTCATGTTCCTCGCGCTCAGGACCTCGATCCATCGTGCCATTCCAAGCACCGACAATGCGTCACCCCTGTCAGGTGTGACACTTACTTCCAGTACCGTATCAGCAACGGGCCAGGCTTCTTCAAACCGCTGTCCAGGAGAAGCGCCCGGTCCGAGGTGCAAGATTCCTTCCTTTTCCTCAGAAGAGAGAAGATCGCCATCCAGTCCTAGTTCTTTCCACGAACAGAGCATGCCCAATGACTCGACGGTGCCAAACATGCGCGCGCTGATGGTCGTGCCGTCGGCTGTCAATCCTCCTGGCAGAACCACTGGAAGCAGGTCGCCTTCGTGCACATTGGTCGCGGCGGTGCAGACGCTGGCCATGCCATGCGGCCCAACATCAAGCTCGACAATCATCAGCTTCTGGTGCGTCGGATGAGATGCGGTGTGAACGACGCGTGCAACATACACGTCTCTGAAGGCAACCTTGATGTTCTCTATGGACTCGATCTCAATGCCGATGTCGCCAAGTTGTCTGACCAGCTCCTCAGGAGCATAGTCAAAATCAATGGCGGCATGCAGTGCAGATAACTTGATTCTCATTCGTGTACCTCAGAACTGAACCAGGAAGTCCAAGTCGTTGTCATAGAACATACGAATGTCACGGATGCCATACTTGATCATGGCTATCCGTTCGATGCCCCAGCCAAATGCGAACCCCTGGTAGGTGCTGGTATCATAGCCCACTTCTCGCAGAACGTTCTGGTGAACCATACCGGATCCACCCATCTCGATCCAGCCCGAGTTCTTGCACGTTGGGCAGCCCTTGCCACCGCAGATGGGACAGGAGATCGCGGTTTCAGCCCCGGGCTCGACAAATGGGAAGAACGAGGGCAAGAGCTTGACGTTGGTGGATGAACCAAAAACGCCTCTCACGAATTCCTGAAGCACTCCCTTCAGATCTGCAAACGTAATGCCCTTGTCGATAACCAGACCCTCCACCTGTGTGAATACGGGTGTGTGACTGGCATCCACGGCGTCCCTGCGGTAGCATCGTCCTGTGGCAATTATCCGTATTGGCGGACTCTGGCGCTTCATGGTGCGCACCTGAATGGGTGATGTGTGCGTGCGCAGCAGCGTTCCTGGCGCCAGGTAGAATGTGTCCTGCATGTCGCGCGCCGGATGGTCTGCGGGAATGTTGAGGGCCTCGAAGTTGTAATACTCCTGCTCAATCTCGGGTCCTTCTTCTATGTCGAATCCCATGGAGAGGAAGACTGACTCGACCTCCTCCTCAACTTGAGCGAGAATGTGTTTCTTGCCGATGGGCATGATCTGTCCGGGCAATGAAAAATCGATATCGTAGTTTTGTGGCGTTGCCGCCAGGTCGGACAGCCGCTGCTCTATGGCCTGTACCGCCCAGAGCTTGAGGGCATTCACCTGTTCGCCGAATTGTCTGCGCTGATCCTCGGCAATGCTGGGTATCTGCTTCAGAAACGCGGTGATGGTGCCCTTTTTGCCCAAATATTCTACTTGTGCAGCGCGAACATCCTGCGTATTGCGGGCTGCGGCCAGACGCTGCTTCAGGGATGTTCGAACTTCGTCTAGAGTACTTGGCATACACTGCTCCTCATACAACGTTCGTCTCATAACGGTCATATGAATTGTACGTTTATTCGGCATGGTTACAAGCATACACGCAGTTCATGGAGAATGCTCAGAACCAGGTGCAGATGAGCCGAAGGACCCGTCACCTGCAACATATTGCACGCGACATTCTTACAATTATCACTATACTGCGTACTGTTGGAAGTCTGCCTACACTGGTCCCACAAGGAGATAGGATGACAACAAAACCCAGAACAGCCAACCATGTCGGAAAGAATCAGACCAGTGTCAAGGTCGAGAATACCTCCAGTATTCTTCGTGCCATTTACGAGACGAGTGATATTTCACGTGCCGATCTGGTGCGACTGACGGGACTGACAGCCCCCACAGTTTCCCGTATTGTTTTCTTTCTTGTGGAGCACGGAGTGATCACCGAGTCGCCGGGCAAGCGCAACGGTGTAGGCCGCAAACCTGTTGTCCTGCACTTCAATGGCAGGTCTCGCTATATTGTGGCAATCGATTTCTCTTGGGCACACGTCCGAGTCGCCATCATGGACCTTGGAGGGGGGATTCTCGACCGATCGGAGCACGCCATCGACCCTCGAGGTCAGGCGAAGGCCGAGTTTGAAATAGCGATCAGTGCCATACAGGAATCCTTGAATCGGCACCCAGGCATCAAGATCATCGGTATCGGATTCGCAGCGCCCGGGCTTATTAACTCGGAAAGTGGCACCATTATCAGCATCCCGAATTTTCCCTCTATTCGAAATCTACAGGTCCGGCAACTCCTGGAGGAACGCTTTGGATATCCAACATTTGTGGTCAATGATGCGAACGCTGAAGCCATTGCCGAAAAATTCTTTGGCCAGGGTCGCGACGCATCCGACTTCGTCCTGGTGCACCTTGGCTACGGGATTGGCGCGGGACTGATCGTTGGTGGCCGCCTATATACGGGCAACTTCGGGGTCTCGGGTGAGATTGGTCATACGTCGGTCGATCGTCGACACGGGAAGTGGTGTGACTGCGGAAATCGGGGCTGCCTCGAATTGTATGCGGGTTTGCGTGCCGTCTTGGAGGATGTCTCCGTCCGACTTGGTCGACAGGTACAATTCATCGAGCTGCAACAGCTCGCCTCCGAGGGAGATGGGAAAGTGCTGGAAGTGCTGAAGGACAAAGGGGAGCTCATCGGGTATGCCCTCGTCAACATTGTTAACATCGTGGCTCCACAGCGAATCATCCTCACGGGACAGGTTGCGGCGCTGGGGTCGCCAATCTTTGAACCTATGAAGCATGTGATTAGCGAACGCTGCTTCTATCGTGTCGCAGATCAAATCTCCATTACGCTGTCCTCGCTTGCGGAGAACAGCACGCTCTTGGGGGCGATGACTATTGTGCTTGATGATTTCCTGGAAGATCCATACAGTTTTCTGAACGTGCACGCAGAGCATCACCCCAAGAAGGTTTCGCGCCCAGCTTGACAGTGTCAGCCATGTTCCTAGAATAGTCAATTAGTAATGTTGTGTGCAAAAATGACTGAGAGGATGGAACCGTGAAGCAATCAACTGATGTGGCGAATGTTACTGCCGGTGTGGATATTGGCGGAACCAAGATGACGTTCATTCTCTGGTCCGGCGGGTCTGTCTTCTACAAGACCATCCTCCCATATACTGCTCGCTCGAATGGTAAATTCGAGGAGCTGATGCAAAAAGGGATGACTGATCTCATGCAGCACGCTGCAGGTGCCGGAACCGCTATCGCTGCCACCGGCATCGGGTGTGCGGGCATGGCAGATCAGAAGCTGGGCATTCTGCGGTTTTCGCCCAATATGCCCGGTGTGCACGACGTACCACTTGTTGAGGTTGTTGCGGGCCTGACGGGTGCTCCTGCATTTCTGGAAAATGACGCCAATTGTGCGCTGTTCGCAGAGTGGGTCAGCGGGGTCGCGGTCGGACATCGGAATGTAGCGATGTTGTCTGTGGGTACCGGTGTGGGCGGGGCACTGATTCTGGATGGCCACCTGTATGTTGGCCGGCATGGCTACGCGGGTGAGATGGGACATATTCCCATGGTGGAACGTGGCCTGGTGTGTGGTTGTGGCCGTCATGGATGTCTCGAGACCATCGCTTCAGGCACAGGCATCGAGCGGTATGCGAAACGGGCACTGACTCGGGGTTCAGCAAGCCAGATGACAATGGAAGACGCTGCATCGGCGCGAACAATCGCAGTGTTTGCCCACAATGGAGATCGCCTTGCGCGACAGGCATTCAGTCAGTCTGCCCGTGCACTTGGTCGAGCGGCAGGAGGCATCATCAACCTTCTTGACCCGGACATGATTGTCCTGGGAGGCGGCGTATCCGAGTCAGGGCTGCTCATGGACGAGATGAAGCATGTTGCGCAACGGCGCTCGTTACCTTTGCTGTTTGACGGCGTGGAATTCGCAGAGGCGTACTACAGGAATGATGCAGGAGCGATTGGAGCCGCCCTGCTTGCCCAAGAACTTCTTGCAGGACATGCTGTCTATGCGCTGTGAGATAGGGTCGCTGCTGTGACGGCACCCGGGCACGCGATCAGTTTTCTGCGCGAAGGCGTGAACGGATGGCCGCAGCGTCCGCTTCCGTTCCCGGCTTGCCCAGAAGGGCAAACATGTTACGCTTGTACGCTTCAACGCCAGGCTGGTCGAATGGGTTGATGCCGAGGAGATAGCCTCCAACGGCACACGCAACCTCCATGAAGTAGACCAGCGCACCGAAGCTGCGCTCGGTGAAGTCAGGTATCAAGAGCTGAAGTACAGGCACTCCTCCATCTCTGTGGGCCAGAATAGTGCCAGCCTTGGTGTCACGATTCATCTGTGACAGGGTTCGTCCATTGAGATAACCGAGACCGTCCGGCGAATTCGAAGCACTTGTGAACGTCATGTCGGCGGATGCCATGGCGTCGATGACAGTCTCAAACAGACAGCGGGTGCCTTCCTGAACAAACTGGCCCAGCGAGTGGAGATCTGTCGTATAGTCGGCCGAAGCCGGGAAGAGTCCCTTGCCGTCCTTGCCTTCGCTTTCACCAAACAGCTGTTTCCACCACTCACCTACATAGTGGAAGGCTGGTTCGAAGCTTGCGAAGAGCTCGACACTCTTTCCTCTGCTATTGAGAAGGCGTCGCAGTGCGGCGTACCGAAGAGCCCCGTTGAGCTCGGCAGGAGCAGTGAGACTCGAGGCACGTTGTTCTGCCGCGCCACGAAGGATCATGCGGATGTCGAAACCGCGTATGGCGAATGGAAGGAGGCCCACGGCGGTCAGGACCGAATACCTTCCCCCGACGTCGCCTGGCAAGTCAAGCACCGCAAATCCCTCATCGTTCGCTAGTTTGCGCAGGACCCCATGATTGGCGTCGGTAATGGCTACGATCCGAGACCGCGCCACAGCCTTGCCGAAGCGGCGAATAAGCTCATCGCGGAGTACGTGGAACGTCACGGCGGTCTCGAGGGTCGTGCCCGACTTGGAGATGACGACGACTGAGAAACGGCGGTCCGTCAACTTGGCCATGAGCTCCAGCAATTGCGATGCGCTGAGGCTGGTTCCGGCGAAGGCAACTTCTGGGTTAGTGCCATGGCCGGTAGACGCAGGCTGGCTGCCGAGAAACTCGAGGCCCGCTCGTGCTCCGAGGTACGATCCCCCGATGCCGCAGACAACCACTACTTCCGAGTTGCTACGGAGCGAAGCTGCAATTGTATCTATATCTTGCAGAACGCGGTCAGGAGTATTGACCGGAAGGTCTATCCATCCTGTGAAGTCTGCGCCGGCGCCCGTGCGCCCAACCAGTGTCTGAAGCTGTGTCGCGGCATCGCTGAGTTTTGCATTGACCTCACCCATGGTGAGGTCACCGCGTCCCCAGCTGTCATCCAGACGTACTAGTTCGTCCAGTTCGTCCATTGAAGTGCCTCCATATATCACAACCATTGTAAATGTGTCTGGACATGCTGCAACAGAAGGCAGTTCACAAGTGCTCAGAGGTCTACTCAGAAAGTATACAGAAAAGTGGCTCTCGGAGCATGTCACGAGAGCCACCTGCAAATGATGAAAGGGGAAATCAGTCCGTCTTCGGGATCTCTTGTTCGCCCCGCAGCGAGCGTCTTGATCGCTCCTTCTCGTTAGACCGTTTCCAGGCATACAAGACGATGGACACGGCGATGATGCCGTATGACACAAAGACGCGGAAGTATTCCCCTATCATTGCTGAACCCATGAGTTGTTTGCCTGCCTTCGGGGCTACCACGAACATCAGGTGAAACAGGATGACGCCGACAAACACGTTGGGGATCGATGCTTTGGCAACGGTAGCTCCGCCAATCAGGAGTGCGGCAATGGCAAATGTTGCCGTCTGGTCGTGACTGTTGTAGGTATTCAGCGTGCCAATGTTCTGGAGGAAGATGATCTGCCCATAACATGCCAGGACAGTAGAAAGGATGATCGCAATGATGCGCGTTCTCTCGACCTTGATACCTGCGTTCTCAGAAACGCTCATGTCCTGGCCGACAGCTCGCATGTCATGACCCAGCTTGGTCTTGGCAAACCACCAGATGAAGACACACAACAGGGCGATAAAGATGAACGTGGCTACTGGAACGGCGATGCCGCCAATCTTCAACGGAATGAGCCTGTCAAGGCTCTGGCGCATGCCCTTGAGATCGATGGCATTCCGGATGCCGTAGCCACGTGAGAGAACAAGCGCGGAGTTCGAGATGGGAATGATCTTGCCCATGAAGTACAGCACGACCAACTGATATACGCCATTAATGAAGAATCCAAGGATCATCGAAGTAACCATCTCTCGTCCTTTGGCGTGGTTGAGGACAATGCCCGCAATCCAGCCAAGCAGGATTGCCAGAGGCGTGGCGACTGCCATAGCCAGGAACAGGCCGCCTACTCCACTGACGCCCCAGTTTGTGACAAGGATGATCCCTATCTGACCGGCCATAGCTCCGAGCACGATGCCGAAATTGAGTCCCATGCCAGCCATGATGGGGATAAGCAGTGAAAGGACGAGGAACGAATCGCGCCCCAGCCGGGTCACCATCTCCTCGATCAGGTACCTGGTCGAGAATCCTGACAGTGGAATCGCGATGGCTATCAGAATGATGAACATGATCGGAACAGCGTTACCGATGAAGAGGTGGGAGATTGTGTCTTTGAATCCGTTTTTCTTTGTCATGGTATCACCTGGACTTCCTGGTGGCTCGGGTAAGCGCATAGACGATCATACCGTCAGAGACGATGATACGCACGACCTCAGACAAATCAGACTGAATGGCATTATTGATGACGGAAGGTGTCATCGTAAGGATCCCCTGGAAAAGGAACGTGCCGATGACGGCGTTCGTGATATTGGCCTTATTGACGCTGGCTCCGCCGATGAGAATTGCCGCAACGGCGGGGAGTGCCATGTAGAACGGTCCGTTATAAAGCTGAATGAATCCGAAACTTTGCTGGTAAACCAGGATACCGATGGCACCGTAGACAGTGGACATGATGACAGATATAGTCCTCATCTTGTCCACATTGATGCCTGCAGCACGTGCATAGTCGGGGTTTGAACCAACAGCAGTCATTGCTGTGCCCGTCTTCGTGTGGAAGAACGCCCACATAATCAACGCCATCAACGCGAAGAACAAGATCATACCGGTCGGAATCATAAAGTTACGGCCTATTCTGATGGCCCAGAAATTGTCCAGTATGTGCGGCCAGAATCCATCAAGGGATATCGTGGTTCGCAGCCCGCTCCCCCCATAGCCCCAAATCATCTTTGGACTATGGTACGGGAGCAGCATCCACATCATGCACATGAACGAGACAGACGAGAAACCCACGTATGTTGCAATCATCATTTCATCACCCTTGACCCGGTTGAGCAGTTTGCCATAACCCCAGCCAAGAAGCACGGCGAACGGGATAGCAAGGGCGATAGCTCCGAGAAATCCCGCAATGCCGGTGAGGCCGATTTCGATGCTGATAGTCGCTCCGAGTAACCCTGCGATAATGCCAAGGGGCAATCCAAAGTTGAGTCCGCAGCCGGTCTGGACCATGGGGATCATCCCGAGCACGAGGATACCGTTCATTCCGAAGCGAACGATCGTGTCAGTAATCGATTGGTCAACCCTGACGCCGACAGATGGAGCAGCAATGAACAGTGACAGCAGAAGCAGGCCGATGATGATACGAGGCCAGCCTGCCGTGTCGATGAACCTTCTAATACTACGCATAGCTGTTTACCTCGCTTCCTTCGCCCTTGAGTTTCCCGATCATGAGCAGGCCGAACTCCTTGGCTGTTGCTGATGGTGGGAGGATTCCGGCAATGCGACCCTCGTCGACAATGGCAATCCGATCACAGATGGACCGCAGCTCTTCAAGCTCTGACGAGATCATAATGATGGTCGTGCCGTTCTTGCGGTTGTACGTGCGAAGTGCTTCCAAGACACGTGCTTTTGCACCGACGTCAATGCCACGTGTCGGCTCGGAAACAAACAGGACATCCGGCTGTAGGGCAAAGGCTTTGGCGAGACAGATTTTCTGCTGGTTGCCACCCGACAGTTCCTCGACTCTCTGGCTGGTGCCGGTACACTTTATGTCGAGAGCCTCGATATACTCCCGAGCTACATCCTGAATGGCCTTGTCATCGCGCCACTTGAGGAGTCCTCCTAGAAGGGGGCGGATGAACTTGTTCTGAGACTGCATAGCAGTGGAAGCGATGTTCAAGTCAAGAGCCTCTTCCAGCAAGAGACCAACGCCTCGACGGTCCTCGGACACGAACGCCATCCCGGCGGCAAGAGCGGCAGCCGGGTCGTTGAGCGGAATCGGCTTGCCGTGCACGGTGACCGACCCTCCGGCGGGATACAGCCCCATGACGCCGTTGGGGATGCCCAGCTTGCCTTGGCCTGCAAGACCGCCGATGCCAAAGATCTCACCCTTGTGGACCTCAAGAGTCACATCTCTCACGGTTTCACCCGGCATATCGACCCAGAGGTGATCAATCGAGATGACCGTCTCGGTCTTCTCGTCGTAGGCCCGTGTGGCAACTGACTTGGCGGACATGCTGCGGCCCACCATGAGTTCGGCGACCTGGACGATATCGGTATCGCGCGTTGCCGCCTCTTTCACAACTTGTCCGTCTCGCAAAATGACAATCCTGTCGCATACGTCAAAGATCTCCTGCAGGCGATGTGTAATGAAGATGATGGAGATGCCAGTGGCAGCAAGCCTGCGGAGCGACGTCAAAAGGACCTGTGCCTCGGACTCCGTCAGGACAGCCGTTGGCTCGTCAAGTACTAGCAGTTTCATCTCTGGACGATGGATCTCGCGCGCCAGTTCGGTGAACTGCTTGTGACCGACGGGCATCTCGGCAACGAGTGTGTCGGGGTTGATTTCAACACCTAGCAGTTCGATGGACTTCTCTGCAATACTGCGCATTTCGGGTAAGTCCAACGTCTTCAAGCGGGGACCAAAGAGTTTCGCGACAATGTTGTCGTGCAGCACTTCACCGTTGAGGAGGATGTTCTCCGTTGCCGTGAACCCCGGGATTAGTGAGAACTCCTGGTGAACCATGCCGATTCCCGCCCTGAGCGCATCGAACGGATTTTGGAAGACGACTTCCTTGCCGTCAATACAAACCTTGCCAGTGTAGCCTCCGGTCTCAGCAATGATACTCATTCCAAACAGGATGTTCATGAGCGTTGACTTGCCAGCGCCGTTTTCACCCACAAGGCCTAGAATCTCGCCTCGGTTGACGTCGAGGCAAACGTTGGTCAGTACCCTATTACCAAAATACTCTTTTGTGATGTCCTGCATTTGCAGCACGGGTTGCTGTTCGGTCATCTGCGCCACCTCTCTAGAATTGATCGCCATTGGATGTTGTGCTGGAACGCTGTCATTCGCCTGGCGAGCATCGGCTCAGGCAGGGTCTTGATGTCTGGCCAGACAAGCAGCGATCGCCGGTGTTTGTGGTGTCACATCGAACACGGCGCGAGAACAGAAACGAAGATACTCCGAATAAGCACGCTTACCTACAAATTGGGCATCAACTCATATAGAGCGGCGCAACTTCGTTTCGGTCGATACTCTGCTCAGATCCAATGTCCCAAAGACAGCGCCGAGGCAGACGGCCTCGGCGCATGATCGTTATTTCTAGTCTACGCTCCCGGAGCTCTGAACGTGAGGTACTTCTCCGGAACAGTCTGCTTCGTTGTTCCAAGATAACCTTTGCCGAACACATATGTGTCCTGATAGACGAGCACGTGATTGGTTGACGCAGTATTAGTGTTCAGGTCCATGTAGTTGGATCCGTTCCACGTTACGCCAGGCGTGAACTTCTCGTAGGAGGCGAACAAATCTGCATTGTTACCCAGTGTGGCCGTGCCCTCGATGATACGCTTGGCGTACTCACCAAGTCCAGCGGTGGTGGTATAACCATAAGAGAAGGCCCATGTGCCGAAGCGTCCTGAGCCGCCTTGGGCGACGACGGCCTCTTCAACCTTCTTGAGGATGGCCGGCCAATCACCTTGCTCAGCACTGAGATCGATGCCAAGAGCTCCCGGATAGCCCATCAAGGGTGATGGAAGATCAGCTTCGACAAACAGGCCGCCATACTGCATGAGCTGCTTGAGCAGAGGTTCGGTATGCGCATCGTTGGTGCAGAAAAATGCAGTGTCTTTGCCATACTTCTGCACCCACGCAGGAGTCTGCTGAAGGATGAACTGCTGTGCGCCTGCCACACCGACGTCGCTGGTAGGATCGGGCGCTGTCTCGAAGACGAACTTGAGGCCGAGATCCTTGCAAGCTTCTTCCATGATGTAGCGTCTGCGGCTCAGCAGTTCGTAACTCATGTGACGTGGGAACGAGATGTGAACGAATGTGTTGGCGCCCATCTGCTTGGCGGCCCAGATGATGAGGTAACCACGGGCGACGTTGTCAGCACTGACAGCCTGATCAGCTGCGGCCTCGATGACATTGGGATCTTCGTGCGGTTCGCCGGCAAGCAGCAGGATGTCCGGATTCTTCTCGCGGACGCGCTTGAACGCTTCAGCGGTTCCCGGGACTGCCTGGTTGACGACGATGGCTTTCATGAGCGGATCATCGGCAAGGCCGACGATTTGTGCAATAGTCGTTTCCTGCTCAGAGGTGAAATTGTCCGGATATGTGACCGTTGTGATCATACCACCGTCTGCAGAATTACCGTACAGCTCTACAAGACGTTCGCCGCCGCGAAGGTCATCTTCTGACTGTGAAACCGTGCCGGTTACGACCCCGATGTGAAACTTGGCACCTGTACCGTCATCAGTCGTTGCTGTCCTACAGCCAGTCAACATGACTGCAACGAACATGAACGATAGCACTATGCATAGCAGTTTTTTCATTCTTCCTTCCTCCCCAAACGCAATTAGCCAAACTTCAGCTTAACAGTATATATAGCAGTTACGGGACTTATTTCAAGGTGTCTTTATGTGCGTCAAGAATCTCACGGCTTTCAACATCGCATAGGGTTCCTGAAATGGGAGGAAGAAAAAAGCAAAGCACCCGGCTTGAGGGGGCCCGGGTGCTTCGGTTCGTTTGCAGTGTAGAAAGCTGTGTCCTAGTATTCGGGGTAGGCGGGGGCAGGAGGTGCCGGCGGCTCCTCCTTTGGAACAGTAGTGACAACGGCCGCAGTGGACAGTAGCAAGCTCGCAATGCTCTCTGCGTTAAGCAGTGCAAGGCGGGTCACCTTCAGTGGGTCAACGATGCCGCTCTTGAAGAGGTCTTCGAAGTTGTTGCCCATAGAGTTGAAGCCCAGGTTGTCGTCGCCTTCGAGAACCTTCTGGATTGCGATGACACCCTCGTAGCCGGAGTTGTCCGCGATGATTCTGAGCGGTTCGCGAAGCGCCTGTCTGACAATCTCGGCACCTGTCTTCTCATCGCCCGTTAGCTTCAGGCTGTCGATGGCGCGGCCCGCCTTCAGCAAAGCGGAACCACCGCCGATGATTATGCCCTCTGCCACAGCGGCCTTGGTGGCATTGACGGCATCCTCAACTCTATGCTTGAGCTCCTTCATTGCTGTCTCGGTAGGAGCGCCAACCTTAATGATGGCAACGCCACCAGCAAGCTTTGCCAGGCGTTCCTGAAGCTTCTCCCTGTCATAGTCGGATTTGGTTTCTTCAATCTGTTTGCGGATGTGACCAATGCGCGCGTTGATCTCGTCCTTGGCTCCCTTACCGCCTACGATTGTGGTATTGTCCTTGTCAACCTTGACTTCGTCGGCAGAGCCGAACATGTCCTCAGTTACCTTCTCGAACGTGAGGCCAAGATCTTCGCTCAAAACCTTTCCACCAGTGAGAATGGCGATGTCCTCCAGCATATCCTTGCGCCTGTCGCCAAAGCCGGGTGCCTTGACCGCAACGCACGAGAACGTACCGCGAACCTTGTTGAGGACGATGGTTGCAAGCGCTTCACCAGTAATATCGTCTGCGACGATCAGGAATGGACGTCCCTTCTGCGAGAGCTTTTCCAGTACGGGCAGGAACTCCTGGACTGCGGTGACCTTCTTGTCGGTAATGAAAATAAGCGGATTCTTCAGCACGGCTTCCATGCGTTCGGGGTCAGTCACAAGGTAGGGAGAGACATAGCCACGGTCGAACTGCATTCCTTCGACCGTATCGACCTTCATGTCCAGTCCCTGAGACTCTTCCACAGAGATGACACCGTCTTTGCCAACCTTTTCCATTGCGTCTGCAATTGCTTCGCCGACTGCGGGCATCTTGGACGAGACGGTAGCAACCTGTGCCTTCTCCTCACGAGTCTTGACCTGACGGGATAGTTTTTTGAGTTCATCAACGACAGCCGCAGTCGCCTTGTCCATACCTGCCTTGAGAGCAACAGAATCGGCTCCGGCAGTAACATTCTTGATGCCTTCGCGGATCATGACCTGAGCCAATACGGTGGCAGTAGTCGTTCCGTCGCCTGCCTGGTCTTCTGTCTTCTGGGCAATTTCCCGGACAAGCTGCGCGCCGATGTTTTCGTTCGGGTCCTCAAGCTCGATCTCTTTGGCAATGCTGACCCCATCGTCAGACAGAACCGGCGAACCAAACTTCTTCTCAAGCGCAACATGACGCCCCTTAGGGCCAAGAGTCACTTTAACAGTATCTGCAAGCTTGTCTACTCCGGCGCGAATCTTCTTATATGCTTCTTCGTTGAAAATGATCTGTTTTGCGTCCATCGTAGTTCCTCCTTACTTCACAATGGCGAGAATGTCGTGCTGAGAGAGCACAACGTACTCTTCGTCATCGAGTTTGATTTCGTTGCCACTATACTTGGAATAGACGACCTTGTCGCCTTCCTTCACCTCAAGTGGAACCCGTGTGCCATTTTCCAGCATGGTCCCCGAACCCACTGCCATGACCGTGCCCTGCTGAGGTTTTTCCTTGGCGCTGTCTGGGAGCACAATGCCGCTCTTTACAGTCTCTGCAGCTTTCTCTACCTTAATAACGACATGATCACCAATCGGTACCAACTTTGCCATAGTGTCGTTCCTCCTGTACTCTCACCGTAGTGGATTAGCACTCTCTTTAGCTGAGTGCTAACAAAGTATATGAGGCAACACTGAACTGTCAAGTACCCCGCTGCGCGACTCCGTCAACGTACGGTTCCGTTAGGAGAAATGTTGGCAGCATCTTGCACAAAATGCCGGTTGCTGCTAACATACTTGTCCTGACATGAGTTACACGATGAGCATAGATATACCGTTCCAGAGTCAATGCCGCCAGTCCACGGAGGGTATCGGGGTGCTGCTTGGAAGCTGTCTGCTTGAGACGCTGGGCCAAGGGCTCCCTCGTCCGTTGATCATCGCCCTCATCGGCCCGCTGGGTGCCGGGAAAACTGTCATGACAAGCGCTCTTGCAGGAGCGTGCGGCGTTGACCGTGCGGCAGTCGCAAGCCCCACATTTGTCCTTGAGCGCATCTACGCTGGGAGGGTGCCGGTGCGGCACTTTGATCTCTATCGCATCGAGGATCCCGGTCAGCTTCTCGAGACGGGATTTGAGGAAGAGGTTGAGAAGCCGGGCGTGACCGTTGTGGAATGGGCTGAGCGCCTGGGAGGTCTTCTTGCGATGTATGAGCGCATAGAGGTCCACTTCGAGATCCTGACGGAAGAAACCAGACGTATTGTGGTGAAGGACTTTTATAATCCTTCCATCATCGCAGGGTGCTTTGGGGTTGAAACAGACGTCGCTGCTCATTAATACCGCTACAATTGTGGGCGTGGCAGGCATTGCGGTAGAGGGTGAGGTTGTTTCACAGGCTTCATTGCAGCTGGCTATGTCATCCAACGGAACCGTGGCAGCCATCGACCGGCTGCTTACTGATACTGGCTCATCGATCGATGAAGTACAAGAGATCATCCTTGTCAGGGGCCCTGGCACGTTTACTGGATCGCGTGTTGGTGCAAGCATAGCAAAGGCGATAGCCTACGTGACATCATGTTCACTGGTATCTGTGAGCACGCTGGAGGCTCTTGCGTGGAGCGGTTTCCTGCAGAGTCCAGCTGATCTGCGAGATGGTTCCATGTGGGCGTTGCTGGACGCTCGCCACCACGAGTTCTATGCTGAGCGCTTCGAGGTACGCGACAGACAGCTGCAGCCGGGATCAGGAGCAGTCTGCCGGGATTTGGATGTTTTCGCCGAGGTTCGACAGACAGGGGGAATTGCTGCCTGTGCATTTGCCGCTTCTGTAGTGCCGCAGGAGGAAAACGTTGGTGGCCATGACAACACGACGTGGCTCTTTGACATGTACCCGACATGCGCTGGCATCCTGGCAGCTTCGCAGGTCGGGCGGCGCGAGGACCCGTTTGTGTTTGAGCCCGTGTACCTGCGCACGCTGGAGGAGCTATTCGATCATCCAACGGTGACGCCATGAGTAGTGAGCAATCTATTGTCATCAGGGCGGCCAGCGTCCGAGACCTCAAGGCAATCTGGGAAATCGAGGAGGCATCGTATGCTGCACCCTGGCCAAAAGAGACATTCTTCATGGACATTGCGTTCAATGGGGATGCGAAGTACTTTGTTGCGTTGTTGGACAAGCACATCGTTGGCTTCATTGGGGGCTGGTTCACGGATGGAAAACTGCACATCGTTAACGTTGCGACAGACCCCGCCTCACGTGGTCTCGGAGTAGCCACTCAACTTGTACTCTTCGTGCTTGACCTGGCACGTGATCTCAAGATCGACAGTGCATTTCTGGAGGTTCGCAGATCAAACACAGGCGCACAGAAACTCTATGAGAGCTTGGGATTCTCAGTAACCGGGCTGAAACCGATGTACTATCCTGATAACATGGAAGATGGTCTCGTGATGACAAAGGAGTTGGGTCGTGCGCATCCTGGGGATTGAAACCTCTTGTGATGACACCGCAGCAGCTGTTGTCGATGATACAGGGCTGGTATTGTCGTCAGTGATCTCAAGCCAGGATTCGTTTCACAAGAAGTATGACGGCATTGTGCCGGAGATTGCCTCTCGGAGACACATGGCCACAATCATTGCTTCAGTCGATGAGGCATTGCTTCAGGCGGGCATGCGGATCAGGGACGTAGACGGGATCGCCGTCACCTACGGGCCAGGGCTGATCGGATCACTCTTGGTGGGTGTGGAGACTGCGAAGGGATTGGCGTATGCGAGCGGCAAACCCCTGATACCTGTCAACCATCTAGAAGGACACGTGATGGCATCGTTTCTGCGTGACACAGCAGGCGAACCGCAACCGCTGACCGGCGAGGACTTTCCAGTGTTGGCCCTTATCGTATCCGGGGGACACACGGAGCTGGTCTATACAGATCGGTGGCTTCACTACAGGGTATTGGGTGCGACGCGCGACGATGCAGCTGGGGAGACACTGGATAAGTTTGCCAAGTATCTGGGGCTGGGATACCCTGGTGGCCCGGTCATTCAACGCATCGGTGCGACAGGCGATGCCTCATACCATCAGTTTCCAAGAGTGATGCCGGGGCGAGCTGGATATGAATTCAGCTTCAGCGGTCTCAAGACCGCCGGCATCAATTATGCGAAATCACTACCTGCAGGAGAGCTGCAGAAGCATCTGGCCGACATCGTGGCTAGCTTTGAGTCAGCCGTTATTGGAGAACTCGTCGAAAAATCACTGAAGGCGGCTCGGGATCTGGCCCCTCGCACGCTTGCTGTGGTAGGTGGTGTAGCGGCAAACATGCGGCTCAGGGAGAGTTTCGCCCGAAGGGCAAGTGTCCGGGTGTACTTTCCATCCATGAAGTACTGCACAGACAACGCTGCGATGATTGCCTACGCGGGGATACGCCGCGCGATGGTGGACATCAGAGCTGGCATGGATCTGGATGCGTGCTCGTCCCTGGGAATAGAAGAAAGCTCGCTGGGCGAGTGACCGAAGGCAGGTGCATTGAGGAGGGTCCGTAGGGTTTTTGCGGTTGCACGCGTGTTCAGGTTATGGATAATGCAATCGATCTGTAAGCACGGGTTCAACGTGGAGGTGGCAAATGGACATTGAGGAAGAAGGAAAGCCGTTCCGTGCTGAAGGGAACGGTCGGGTCGGCTGTCTCGTCATGCAGGGATTCACGGGGACGGTTGGGAGCATCCGGTACTATGCGGAACAGCTTGCTGCTAAGGGCCTTTCAATCGAGGCTCCACGCCTGACAGGACACGGGACCAGATGGCAGGATGTCAACAAGGCTCACTACACCGATTGGATTCGCGATGCCGAAGACGCATATCAGCGTTTGGCAGGCCGGTGTGACAAGGTCTTTGTAAGCGGCCTTTCGATGGGAGGAACGCTGGTCCTCTATCTGGCGGAGCATCATCCTGAAATCGCTGGTGTCATCCCCATCAATGCCCCAGTGTTCATGGCGGACAAGCGAACGCGATTGCTGCCAGTGCTAAAGTATCTGGTTGCATCGACGCCGGCGATTGCATCGGACATCATGGAGCCAGGGATCATCGAGCCTGCGTACGACAGGACACCCACTGCGGGTGCTTATGAGATGGTGAAGCTGCTTGATGTCACCCGGAATGACCTGAAGCTCATCACCCAACCAGTCCTCGTGATGCGTTCCGAGCATGATCACGTGGTCCCTCACGCCTGTGGTCCGTTCATCATGGAGCATGTTTCGTCGAAGGACAAGGCAATGGTTGTTTTTGAGAAGTCAGCTCACGTCGTGACGATGGATTACGACAAGGACGGCGTTGTCGAGGAAGCATGGAGATTCATCGAGCGGCTGTCGAACTAATGGATGGCCAGTAGGGAGTCGGGAGCAATGAAAAAGGCGGGTGATGGTTGTCGCCCGCCGTATCGTTTTGCCACAATAATATCATGGTAGACCCAGCCACTCTAGACTGGAACCTGCTGCTTGCTGATTTGAAGAAGTTGAGCGTCATAGTAGAGAATGAGGAGGAAGAGAACACCACAGACGAGAAGCCTGCTGCTCCGACTGTCCGACAGAAACAGCCGCTGAGCAACCATTCGAGGCTCTAGCCGTCCCGGACAAGACTACCTGTTGTCTCTGGAACTACTCTTATGGGTTGTTCCCCATGTGCTTCTACAATTGCCTGACGAGGGATCGGTTGCCACGGGAACCTTGAGGATGTCGCGTGGCGTGGACAGGTGCCAGACATGGAGATGCCACAAGCGGGTCGCAGGAACGTCGGAACGTGAGACCGTGCGACATGCTGTGGTGCAGCGCACTTCCTTCCAGACTACGTTGGTTGCCTCGGTCCAAAGTCAGTCCCACAGTGTGCGACAGAAGGGTGATGGTGGTCGTGTGGTGGAGATAGGGGGCGAACAGGCAGTCCTGCGACCCATCCACGACACTGCTCCTGAAGCTGGTGCTGCAGGTAGTGAACGAGGCTGGTGACGACATCAACCAAAGGGAGCCCGCATCATGAGGGATCAAGACCCTGAAGGGAGTCGGACTGCGCGGGGACGTTTCATGGTAGGTCGTGCTGATCCTGAAGCGTTAGGCTTCATGTTGCAGGTCCTTGAGGCCTGACAGACATCACTCGCAGGTCAGGCTGTTTGCGTGCACTCTTGTGGGATATGAAGTATAATAACAATTAAGCGTTTGTTCCATGGGGTAGGCCGTAGCGAGCTACTCATTCTCGAAGACAGTGTGATGCCGGCGACAGTGTCAGGATATGTGGTGAGTTGCCAGCAGCCGGGGTCATTCTAGAAAGGGGAGGTGGTGACATGAGTACTGAGTCCAGGATGACACCGCACGATTCACCCGCTGGATGGCATCCTCTCTTCAGGCGACCCAGCACGCGGCTGGGGTGGTGGTCGATCGCACTGGCGGTTGTATTCGTGGTTCTCAGCGTCGTCAACTCGGCAGTGTTCATGCGATTGACAGCGGACGCCCCATGGAGGCAGACCGTCTTGCCCTTCTATGGCATCGCCATGATGGCGTGTGGACTGGCCGCCGGAATCGTCGGTCTGCTGGCGATCGTACGTCAGCACGAGCGCTCGCTGTTCGTGTGGCTGACCCTCATCCCCGGGCTGGGGGTGATCCTGCTCGTTCTCGGGGAGTTCCTCGTGCCACACTAAAGCTCCCGAAGACCGCTCGGCTGGCGGACGAGACAGGCTGACGTCGTTGGGGAGAAGGTTGGAGACACGAAAGTGTCGGTGGGGTTCAAGGATAGTACCGCAAACCTACTATTGATGCGGTTCTGGTGGAGCCGAGGTGAATTGACCGGTCGTCATGACCACTTCTGGATCTCCTCGTCAGTATTCTGCAGGCTCGGTCGTGCAAGACCTCTGTGAGCGCTGGCACAAGAGGTTCACTTGATTTTCCCTTGCATGACTCTAAGATGTTATTGTATCGTTGAAATGGAAGCAGTATGCGCTTGGAAGGGGGTGTCTGGTGCCGACGGCAGGGGATCAAATCCAATCTCTCAGCGTAGCGGGCTTCAAATCTCTCAGAGACCGTCAGGAAATCAGGATTAGGCCGATTACGATACTGGCGGGTCCGAACAGTTCCGGCAAGTCGAGCTTCATGCAGCCGTTTCTGCTGATTAAGCAGACACAAGAGGAACAGGTCAACTATGGACCGCTACTGCTGTCAGGACCACAGGTCGAATTCGAGAACTATCGGGAGCTCTTCTGGCGGAATGGTGTTGACTCCAATCCTCCAGTGTTCCGGGTAGGTCTGAAGGTGGACGACCGAATCGGCAGCGAGCAGTCCTATGAGCTCGAACGGAAAGGAGACGGCACTCAGAACGAGATTGCTCTGGCTGAGTCCAGGCTGTTCTTCGACAAGCCATACGCTTTCAGGTGCGGGAAACTTGTTGCTTTGCGGGAACTGCCAGAGGGTGTCGCCAAGGCTTACAGACGAAGGCGAAAGAACGCACTTCCAAGCACTCGACTGGAGGTCGTGGCAAGGAAGGGGTTCATCGTCTACAGAGAAGCAGCGCCCCCAAAAGATGATCAGTTGCCACTAGGGTCTCTGGAGCGACACGGGCTGGTGGGTGGCGAGTTGGCGTGGTATCCAATGTTGGGGCTCGACGAGCTGGTTCGTGACATGGTTCATCTACCAGGTCTTCGCGGCAATCCCGCCCGTCAGTATGATCTTGCATTCCCGGGTGTGCAGAACAAGCGGCATACGCGCTACCCGGGTTCGTTTCTGACATACGTGGCAGGTCTTCTCTACGAGTGGACCAATTCCGTGGACGCAATCAACCCGGAGAAGATTCTACAACTGAATGGATACCTCCGGCAACTCGGCTTCACGTCTGGGTTGCGGGTGAAGCGAGTCAGCGACACCGCGGCAGAGATTGAAGTGCAGAGAGTCATGACTGACGATCCTGACTTCTTGGACATGGTTAAAATCGCGGATGTTGGCCTTGGCCTGTCGCAGACACTGCCCATTCTCGTGGCATTGCTCGCGGCCAGCGGCAGCAGCTTGGTTCATATTGAGCAGCCAGAGATTCACCTTCACCCTCGTGCTCAGTACGACCTCGCGAAGATCATCGCCAACACCGTCGAGAACTCACATGCACGCGTCGTCATCGAGACTCACAGTCCACTGCTGATCTTGGGTTTCCAGACTCTCGTTGCTCAGGAGAAGCTTCGTGCCTCTGATGTAGGTCTGAACTGGTTCAGTCGCGACGAGCAGGGAGCCACGACCGTGACTGCAACTGAGCTCGACAAGAGAGGGCGCTTCGGTGATTGGCCTGTGGATTTTGACGAGATTTCTCTGTTTGCCCAAGGCGAATACATGACCGCCCAGAAGGAATACCTCAAGAAACATAAGTCATGAGGAGCAGACTTGTCATAGATAGTTCCTTGGTGGACTGGTCGGAGGACTTGCCAGAAGAAGCGCCGGAGGAAGTTGTCGAATGGCAATGCGATGCCAGAGATGTCATGAGTAGTATCCTTAAGGAGGGTTACCATCTTTCCCTGTCGAAGGAGCTGCATGGCGAGATAGATGATCAGGTCTACAATCAGAAGAACCCGAAATACGAGTTCCGTCAGTGGCCCCGGACATGGCTATTAATAATGGACGAGAGGAATCGGATAGATGACGTCGACGTTCCTTACGAGAATGTTCTGCTAGGAGCTCAGATGTGCGACGACATGGTGAAGGATGCACATCTCGTCGAGAGCGCTCTAAGTTCCGAAGGCCGCGTCATCTCCCGCGATGAGATAATTCTGGCGTGCTGGATCGGACTCTGCCATAGGAATCCTCCCGCAGCCATCATGATAGCTCATCCGAGGATCTCGTTGATAGCGTGGGCGGACCCTAAGATTCGAGGCGAGGATGTCGTCTGGTGGCTTGAGGCAGGAGCTCTTGATACTGAGACGTGGAGGCTCGATAGTCAAGCACAGCTTGAGCACCACTGCCAGGGCTACCGCACCGACAAATGTGTGCTGGACAATGGAAAAGCAGATGGAGACCCCACCTAGATACAGTCTGGATGTTTCTCGGGTGACGTGCACAGGTTGGAGCGACACTCGTATCGGAGTGGCGCAAGTCAAGACATGCTCCCGGCTTTTTCTGCATCGGGACATGGCAACGAGTGTCTGCGTAGTAGTCTCGGAAACGTAGTAGTAATACGGCTGTGGGGCAATATGGGCGAACAGGCAGCCCTGTGATCCATTCACAGCGCCCCTATTCAAGCTGGTTGTGGAAAGGCGCACCGCTGTGACCAGCCAGCGATCGTTCGTGACAAGGGGAAGAGGAACCTTCAGGAAGTGCGAGAGGATAGGATCGTCATGGCGCGACCAGGTAGAGGAGAGCCTCAGACTGAGCCAATTGCGGCAGGGCAACACATTCGTCTCGGCGAACCGGGTTCTGCGCCCATATGTTGCCGCACGCTGACTCGCCGCACGAACGTAGAACTCACCGTCGTGCGGGACGCATTCACCTTAGTGCACGAAGGAGCGTGTCGGTGCTACGAAATGTCTGGCCATCGAAATGGTTCGCCGTGGACCTCCAACTCTGGTTCTGAACGGGGAAGGGGATGTTGTGCTGAGTGTTGCATGGCGGCATGGGCCAAGGAAAGAAGTCGGATGAAGGGAAACACATTCGCGCAGCCGTTCAGGAGGGGGAGGTCTCCTGGGGGACGAGAGCTTGTGGACAACCGAAATGAGCCTTCTCGACCCATTGCGTAATGCCGCCGCATGCGACTATTTCGCTCTCGTGCTTGACACAGAACTCGATGCTCTCAACAAGCATCTTAAGTGCGTCTGAGATAGCGTCCGGAGCGGTAGAAGACAAGCGATCTCCATGTACCAGCTGACTGCGCTCGCGGTATATGCTCTTGACACGCTTCCAGGTCTCCAAGCGCTTGTCTGGGTCAGTTCGATCAGCCGATGTGTAGGAGACGCCGTAGCCGACTGTGGCTGCGATCGGGTAGAACGGATCCGTTCCTCTTGGGCCAAACAGCGTTTCAAGTCCACTGATAGCGTCGATTAGGCTATGTGCCCCCTCGCTCTCCACGGAACGCTGGAGGTACGTCAGGGCGAACGCAAGGGACCTCGTGTGGTCGGTTGAGCTCGAAGATTGGCGATCGCTGAGGATCTGCAGCAACCTTTGAGCCACCGGACCGGACACAATCGTGGACAACACTCCATTGGGTTTGTAGGGAAGCCCCCGAGATGCCAATGATCTGATAACACGCACATGGTCAGCATCAGCACTAGGGCTACTTTCTGTCATACCCTGAACACCCTCACGCCATTTTCGTGTCTTATTGTCCTCCTTCTTGAGAACCCTGATCGCCATAAGCATGTTGAACTTGCCCTGACCTTCTGGCATTGCCAGGCGACAAACAGCATATGTGAGGACAGTCACAGCATTTGCCAGCAGCAAGTCCGCCTGACGTTCAGCTTCATCCAGCGCGCTGGCAGATACCTGAATGATTGCTCCCGTTTCGAAGCTCGTGCTGAATCCCGGATCCGGCGGCGTAGGAGCGAGGAGAACACCACCGATGGTTATCGGTTCCTCAATGGTCTGGCCAGCGTACTCGACATTTTCAAATACTATCGTGAAGATCTCCATGTAGTCCTCCCGGCAAAACAGTGACTGCCGTGTTCGTCGCGTTTGCTGCAACCCGGCCCATCCTTCAACGGCCGCATATTCAACTGCTCGACAGTCCATGGAGTCCGAGCTACTGACATTGTCGGATCTCCATGTTCGTTCTCATAGTGTCGCAACTTCTTTCTATTCCACAACTCGCGGCGCGCACTCCAGTAGCATGCATTCTGCTTGACCGACCCCACTCGTTCCTAGCGCTGCATGCTAGACACTCGTTCTTCCGGTGGTTATCGTAGTGTTGGCACTTCAATTACGGCGTTTCTCCAGGGTCTGGCGAACACAGATACGTTGACTTTCTGCACGCCGGAGCAAACAGCATGGAAACGACGTAGGGCAGAAGTCGGCACGCGCAGTCTGGAACAAGCCTTGCTGTTCCGTCTCCATGTGAACAAACTGCGATTTACAAACCCGCTCTCCTGGAACCTGCATTACAAGTGGCTCCCAGGAAGGCCTGTGGATAACTATTCATCTCGCGCGAAGATCGACGGAGGTCGAGCCAAGCTGCGATGAATCAGAGGCAATTAGATCAGCGGCTAATCGCGGTCATTACGACGATATATGCCACGACGATGATGGTCCCGAGAAGGATTAGTATGAGAATGTGCAGTGTATCCCGTTTCGCCATGTCCCAAACGACGAAGGCGGATATGGCGAGTAGCGCAGCGATCCCGCCCTGTCCCATCAGAAACAGGCCGACCAATAGCACACCCACCACCACCCAGAACAGGATGCGAGCGCCCTTGCTGTGTGACCAAAGCAGAACCCGGACAATCTTCATGGACATAGCATACGCCTCCTGGGCGGGCCGAGCAAGCACCGAGGGGTCGCACTGACGCCTGTGTCCCATGACGAACGATAGTGGAAGGTCGACCATGATCTGCCCCGATTGCCGGCCAAGATCGGAGGTCTCTCGCCCCAATTCGATTGAAACGTGTCAAGGGTCCAGTAACGTTGGCATCGTCCCCTTAGACAGGGCCGGGAGTACATCCGCCGGCGCGCCGGCCACCACCAGGGTAACTGCTAAGACTGCACGCGTGTCGCATCAGCTTGGACCATGTGCCGCGGCGCACGCCTTCTTCGGGAGTGTATCGCTCCGAGCCGAGTCCTATGGCAAAGGCAGGAGGTGCCTCTGATCGGATACACTGCTGTCAGGAAGACCACAGAGGCGCTGCAGGTCGCATCAGGAACGATCCGGTACGGCAGGAACGCGATAGGAGGAACCTTCACCCTGTGGCGGCCGGGTTACGAATTGGTGTCGACCAAGCAAGGCGAACAGATGCGCGCTACTCCCAGCTGTCTACTCTTCTGAGGAAGTGTTCCGTCTCCTGGATGGCTTGTCCGTTGCTCTGACAAGGTCGATCGTCAACGGAGGAAGCCCCATGTCGCTTGTGGCAGTCTGGACGACGTGCCGGAAGTATGGCCAGCTCGTCATGAGAGCATTCTGTTTCAGGAATGATCTGGACTCGTCAGAAAGCCTCCCGTCGAAAGTGTAGCTGACGGAGTAGACGGCCAGCACTCTCATCGAAGCCTTGGCTGCATTGGCCCCCTTGGGAATGGCTCTTACCGAGTAGTGGCACAAGATGTTCGCGGCTCCATCTTCCTCACGTTCGAGCTTGGTCTTGGGTTCCGTGGTGATCGTAGCAGGAAGCGCGAAACCACTCTTCTTCTCGGACGTCAGGCTCAAGAGCTCTATCGACTTCAAGTGGAGGTTCATCGTTCCTCCCCTGTACCCTGCACCCTGGACCCTGAACCCTGTTGTGCCGTGTCGCGCCAGATCACCCATGCCGCCGCGGCCGCCACGGCAAGAAATACCAGCCCCTCGAATGCCTGCAGAATGAGGATCTTCCCCACGCCGAAGAGGCAGGCATAAACGAGGATCACCCCGCAGACCCAGTCGCGCAGGAGGATTCCGTAGCCGCTGTCCGCCTTCACGTCCGGCAGCGACCGCGCCACGGCCGCCCAGCCGGGGCCGCCGGGGTGCACGCGCCGGTAAAAGCGGCCGAGCGTCTCCCCGTCGGTCGGCCTCGTCAGAAACGTCACCCCGATCCA
>JAJFTL010000044.1 GCA_021373025.1 bacterium | reverse complement strand
GTACAACATTTACCTCAGCACGCGACCCGAGCATTCCGTTGGGAGCGATGAAAACTGGGCGACGGCCACGGAAGCACTGAGGGTCGCATTGGAGGAGATGCACCTCGAGTACAAGGTTGACCCTGGCGAAGGTGTCTTCTATGGCCCAAAGATCGATGTGAAGCTTGTGGATGCGATCGGTCGAGAGTGGCAGGGTCCGACCGTGCAGGTCGATTTCAATCTCCCGGAACGCTTCGACGTCACGTATATCGGCGAAGACGGCAAGGAACACCGGCCTATCATGCTACACCGCGTCGTCCTGGGCTCCATGGAGAGGTTCTTCGGCACGCTTATCGAGCAGTATGCCGGCGCATTCCCTCTCTGGCTTGCCCCCGTGCAAGTCGAGGTGGTTCCCATCACGGACGTGCAGGAAGAGTATGCCAAGGCAATCACCGCCAGGCTGCTCGATCGTGGTATCCGTGCCAAGGTAGATGTCCGCCGGGAGAAGATGCAGGCGAAGATCCGCGACGCCGAGATGCAAAAGGTTCCGTACATTGCCGTCATAGGCGCCAAGGAAGCTGCAATCGACTCTGTGTCTGTGCGCATGCGCCACGAAGGTGATCAGGGTGTGTTGACTGTCGATCAGTTCATCGAGCGTGTGCTTGACGAGATAACGCACAAGGTTATCTTCGCGTAGTTGATTTCTGGTTGGACTCGGTTATACTTGACGTGGCTCGAGAGAGCAGAGCCACTGTAAAACGAAGCCAGAAAGGCTTCTACCTCCAGCTAAAGGCAAAGAGGTTCTTGTGTTCGCCGATGGTGTGTACTTATGCTGTGGCGGCCGTTTTACAGCGGCCGCCATTTTTCTTTTTGGAGGTGTGGAATCAATAAGGATTCAGATCTGATTTACAACGAGAGAGTGCGCTGGAAGGAAGTCCGCGTCATTGACGAAGACAACAGTCAGCTTGGTCTCATGACATCTGATGCAGCTCTTGAGCTTGCGTACTCGAAGGGACTGGACCTGATCGTCGTGGCGCCGAATGCCACTCCCCCCGTTTGCAAGATCATGGACCTGGGCAAGTACCAGTACGAGCAGATGAAGCGGCAGAAGGAAGCCAGGAAGAAGCAGGTGACAGTCGAGATGAAGGAAATGAAATATCGGCTGCGTATCGATGTGGGTGACCTGGCTGTCAAGAATCAGCACTTGAAGGAGTTTCTGTCTGAGGGAAACCGAGTGCGTGTAACCATTATGTTCCGTGGGCGCGAGATGGCGTTCCCCGACCAGGGCCGGGCACTGCTCAAGAAGGTGGCTGAAGACCTTGCGGAGTATGGGACGGTAACCCAGGAGCCCAGGATGCAGGGTCGTAATATGTCGATGATAATGGAACCATCCAAAGAAATACTCGCCAAGATGAAAGCGGCTGGAAAGGAGTAGGACATGGCTATCAAGAATAAAGTGACCAAGATCAGGACATGCAGAGGAGCAGCCAAGAGATTCAAGGTAACTGGTACCGGCAAGCTGCAGGCATATGGGGCAAACCATGGGCATAAACTGGGGAAGAAGACCATGGCAAAGAAGAAGCTGATGCTGAAGAAGCGCGTTCTTCAGGGCGCGGACGCTCGCAATATGAAGAAGCTTGTGCCGTATCTCAAGGGTTAATGGAGGCTCACAATGTCGAGAGTTAAAGGTGGAACTTCAATTCGCAGAAGGCACAAGAAGATCCTCAAGCTGAGCAAGGGCTATGTTGGTGCTCGCTCTATACGCTACAGGGCAGCACGTGAGGCTGTTCAGCAGGCTGAGCGTCATGCATACTTCAATCGCAAGGAGAAGAAGCGCGAGTATAGAGCACTGTGGATTGTCCGCATCAATGCGCTCTGCCGTTCGAACGGCATCAGCTACTCGCAGTTTGTGGGGAGCCTCAAGAAGGCGGGCATCAAGCTCGATCGCAAAGTCCTTGCCGACATGGCCGTTCATGACAAGGAGACGTTTGTTACCCTCGTTGCTGAGGCAAAAAAGCAGCTGACTGCCTGACGCTTTGATGATCTCCCCCCTGGGTCGAGCAGCCCTGACTCTCGATCTCCTTTCTGTCGGCGTGCGCAAGTGGGATGTAGCAGTTCTGCTTGAGTCGCCCCAGGAACTGGAGACCGCTTCTCAGGAGAGGCTCGACCAGCTTTTTTCTGGAGCGGCTTCAACTGGTGGTTGCCATGTGACGACTGCTGACCGTGACCTCGCGCTCGAAAAGGCTGACGCAGAAATCGCCGAGCTGAAGGGTATCGGAGCTTCCATTGTTACGTTCTTCGACGGTCCACAGCACTACCCTGGGCGCCTGCTCGAATGTTACCGACCTCCACTGTTCCTCGAAATCCTCGGGGATCCTTCGGTTCTTCAAAAGGATTGCATTGCAATCGTGGGAAGCCGCAAGCCAACACCAGAAGGAGTTGCGATTGCATCTGATTTTGCTATGCAGCTGGCAGAGGCAGGTCTCGTCATTGTCAGCGGGCTTGCCTATGGCATCGACAAGGCGGCTCACCTGGGATCTCTGAAGGCACAGGGCGAAACCATCGCAGTTCTTGGGTCGAGCATCGATGAGGTCTATCCGACAAGTCATGGCGCAATTGCCGACAACATCGCCACGAGCGGGGCAGTCGTGTCAGAGTTTCACCTCCACACGCAGCCAACCGTCTACACGTTTCCTCAGCGGAACCGTGTTATTTCTGGTCTGTCGCTGGGTGTTCTTGTTGTGGAGGCCGCCAAGCAAAGTGGGTCGCTCTTGACAGCAAACTTCGCACTGGAACAAAATCGCGAGGTATTTGCCATTCCAGGTTCGATCTACGCTCCTCAGCATGTGGGAACAAATGCGCTGATCAAGACAGGCGCGAAACTAGTGCAGTGCGTTCAGGACATTCTGGAAGAACTCCCGGGGCCGACAGCGAAAAACGGAAAAGGGGGCGTTCTGGATGCTCAGCTTTCAGCCCAGGAACAGGATGTCATCACGTGCATTGAGGCGGGCTACGTCTCTGTGGACCTCATGTGTCAGCACCTCTCGCATTCCGCACCACAGATTCTGAGCGTCCTGACCGGCCTTGAGTTGAGAGGGCTGGTAGTCCGCCAGGGGCCAGATACCTTTTCTCTTGTTTCCGGGCATTAACATGTCCAGGGAAATGCGCGTCGTGGGCGGTGGTCTCGCTGGCAGCGAGGCAGCCCTGACTTTGTCCCGTCTTGGCTATCCCGTCGAGCTGTGGGAAATGCGTCCATCTCATCCCACGGACGTCCATGAGACTGACCAGTTTGGCGAGCTTGTTTGCAGCAACTCGCTTGGATCTGATGCACTCCGAGATGCGAGAGGGCTGCTCAAGGAAGAGCTGAGACTGCTTGGCTCAGCCATGCTTCAGTGCGCCGATGCGAGCCGGCTTCCTGCTGGAAAGGCATTTGCGGTGGACAAGGGTCTGTTCAGCAAGCTGGTGACACAGCATATCGAGGAGGACCCCCTCATCACGGTGCGCAGAGAGGAGTATCGTGAGCTGGATCCATCAGTTCCAACCATTATTGCAACAGGGCCGCTTTCTAGCCCGGCCCTTCTTGCAGAACTTCAGGGTCGCCTGGGACGGGAGAACCTGTTCTTCTATGACGCCATTGCTCCGTCCGTCTGGGCCGAATCTGTCGATACCAGCCTGTCGTTTCTGAGTTCGCGCGGCGGAGATGCTGCAGACTACGTGAACTGTCCTCTTACCAAAGAAGAGTACTATGCATTTGTTCATGAGCTTCAGACTGCGAGGCAACACTTGCCTGAGACGCGTGGGGAGCAGCAGTACTTTGAGGCGTGCCTGCCGGTGGAGGAGATTGCACGAAGGGGTGATGATGCACTTCGATTCGGCCCGATGCGACCAGTGGGTCTCAAGGAACGGCCATCAGACTGTTTTGCCGTGATTCAGCTTCGCAAAGAGAACCGCGAAGGTAGTGTCCTCGGTCTTGTGGGGTTCCAAACATCTTTGGCGATCAGTGAACAGCAGAGGGTGTTCCGCATGGTTCCCGCCTTGCGGCAAGCATCATTCGTTCGCTATGGCCTCATTCACCGCAATGCGTTTCTCCGGGGCCCGTCTGTCCTCACTGAGGACCTCCAACTTCGAGCGTTTCCACATGTGTGGATAGCTGGCCAACTCTGTGGCGTTGATGGGTACATGGAGTCAAGTGCCCTCGGGTTCGTCGCTGCACTCAATGCAGCTTCGTTCTTGGGCGGGTTTCCCCGGCCAGCCTTTTCTCATGAAACGATGATCGGCCTGTTGGTCGACTACGTCACGACTGAATGTGATGACTTTCAGCCAACGAATGCTAACTATGGGTTGGTTCGCATCGAAGCCAGTGCCAAGCAGAAGGCAGTCAACCGCGAGCACTTTGCTGCCAATGCTCTGAAACACATCCTGGACATCGCCGCAGAGGTCCACACATGGAGAGCCTAGAACCATTGTTTCCAGATGCCAGTCTCACAGCGGAGGTTGGAAACTCTGTGGCAGAGGTCACGGATGCGGTCGCTGACATGGACGGATCCTACCTCTCGTTGTCTGATGCGGACTTCCGTGAGAGGATCCATCGTGCCTATGCCCGTATGTCTGCGTGCGACCTGTGCCCCAGACAGTGCGGAGCTGACCGCCTGGCGGGGAAGGCCGGAATCTGCGGCGTAGGTCTCAAGCCCAGAATCTTTGTGTGGAACTTACATCATGGCGAAGAGCCACCTGTGAGCGGTACAAGGGGATCTGGAACTGTCTTTCTCAGCGGTTGCAACCTCAACTGCAGGTATTGCCAGAACTACCCGCTCAGCCAGCTGAACCATGGAACAGAACTATCCATACCATCGCTTGCGGCCGCGCTAGTAGAGTTGCAACGCAGGGGAGCACACAACATCAATTTCGTCACGCCCTCTCATCAAGTGCCCCAGCTGCTCGCGGCAACCTATGCTGCTCGTCAACTTGGACTCCACATTCCTCTGGTCTATAACACCAGCAGCTTTGACGAAGCGTCTACACTAGTTTTGCTGGATGGCGTTGTCGATATCTATCTAGGTGACCTTCGATATACTAATGATCAGGTCGCTCTCAGACTTTCAGGAGTCAACGACTATGTTGACCATGCTAAGGAAGCCCTTGTCGAAATGCATCGTCAGGTAGGAGACATCATCGTCGATGAGCAGGGTCGCTATGTTCCACGCGGCCTCATCGTGCGATATCTGATCTTGCCAAGGCATACCAACATGGCCCGCGATGTTTTTGACTTCGTGGCCCACAACCTTTCACCGGATACCTATGTCAGCATCATGACACAGTACTTTCCTGCATACAAAGCTCTGAACCCCGGTTTAGGCATAGATCGAAAGATCAATGAAGCCGAATTCAACCGGGTCATGAACGCCTGGTCCCGGTCAGGTCTCGTGCATGGATGGGTACAGGATATGGATGAGCAGGGCGGAGCCTGAGCGTGGCCGTGTTCTGGATGCGAGTGCGTGTGCGTCTCGCTCGCGCCAAACAGATTAGATCTTGCTGACGACCTCGTGCGTTACGCTTTTGAGAGCATCCATGACGCCCACGCCGCTACTGGCAATTCCCAGGTAGACGGGCTTGCCGGTCAGACAAAGGTCCTCAACGAGGTCAGCAACCGGCATGATGTCGGGCATGTCGCGTTTGTTCAACTGGTAGACGACGGGCGTTTCCGGCAGTCCATAGTCCTCGAGATTCTTGAACATGTCCTCAAGATTCCTGATGTTATCTTCGCGCCGATCTTGATTCGAGTCGGCCACGAACACAATGCCGTCGACTGACTTGAGCACGGATTTGCGGGTCAGCTTATACAACTCCTGTCCTGGGACGGTGTAGAGACTCAGGCGGATCTTGAAGCCTTTCACAGTCCCGAGTTCGACAGGCAGGAAGTCAAAGAACAGCGTCCGCTCCGTTTCGGTAGCAATCGAGGTGAACTGCCCTTTTACCTTTTCGGGGATGGTCCGGAAGATCCAGCTGAGATTCGTGGTCTTCCCGCTCATCGCAGGCCCGTAGTAGACCACTTTGAAGGTGATCTCGGATTTCGAGAAATCAATCAACGACATCTGCTAACTCTCAGGACGGGCTAGAACAGATTGTCGATCTCATCCTGCAGACCCTTTCTGAACTCCTGGCTGGGCTCGCCCCGTGGCTCAGCTGCCATTTTGTCAAGAACCGGCTTAATGGAGCCAGAGATCTTCTTTGCCCAGAACCTGATCGCTCCGATGGGAGCCTTGTTGTCAAAGATGACCGCAAGGAGAATCAGGGGATCTACGAGCGAGATGTGGATATTTGTTTCTTTGCCCTGGTGAAATGTCAGCGTGAACTCATGCTCTCCAAGAAGCTTGGCCAATTCGTTGGTCGCAGAAAAAACTCCAGCTGCCAGCGCAGAGACCGCTACTGCCGACTCCCGTGTCACGGTACCACTTTTGGCCAGGAGTTCGCCGCTCTTGTTGAGCAGGATGATGTCCTTCGCCTGGGAGTCGATAAGATACTGAGAGAACAGCTCGTCGATGGTCTCAATATCCTCTTTCGTGATTATCAGTGAAGAGAGTTGCCCTTCCATCTACGCCTCCAATTGCGTCAACGTGATCATCTTCTTGTTTGCGAGGCCATTGAGAGCCGCCCACGCGCGGAAGAAACCAAATTCAGCTTCTTTGAGAATCTTATCGAACGATCCCGGTACACAGGCCTTCTGCAGCAAGAGGAACTCGTCTGCAGTCAAGGTTACCAGGTTGGCGGAATCATTGTCCGCCAAGCTCACGTGAAGCCTTGATGGCTCAACGTGATTCCCGGATCGTGCATAGTCATCGATAAGCTTTGTGGCATCTATAAGCAGACTGGTGGTGCTTTGACTGATGCGGATAGGAGGCATGATGACATTTGACAGGAAATTGAATGTACCCTCATGCTCGAGAAAGGCATCAAAAAAGGCTGGCAACCCACTGCTGAAGGGAGACTGAGCATGAATCACCCGGCCCTTCTGAAAGAAGATGGCAAAACTGCCAAGATGTCCCTCGATGTCAAGTTTCCCCGTTCTCTGCGCACCGTCCAGAGTCTGGACCAGCTGAGCCAGCGAAAAACTCTCCAAATCGCCATGCAGTTCCATAGCACCCCTCTCTCATTCCGTTCTAGCATCCTATTTGAAATCGGTGCAATTTCAAGGTATCCTCATCTTGTCATAAACTTGGAGGTGTAGCATGGCAACGTCCCAGGAAGGCGGGCTCAACAAGAAGTCTGCATGGAGTACCATCAATCGCAACGAAACAGAGCGCTTGGCGGCTGACTATATGTCCGTCATTGCGGAGGCCAAGACAGAGCGGGAGTTTGTGGAGTCGGCAACAAGAGCGGCAGAAGCCGCTGGGTTCAAGAGAGCCGACGTCCTCTCTCCCAAGCCTTTAGCGGGGGGCGGCAAACTCCTCTTCACCAACCGAGGCAAGAACGCTGTCCTTGTTCGGATGGGGAAACGCCCTCTCGATCAAGGCTTCAATATGGTGGCTGCACACGTCGACGCTCCCCGTATCGACGTCAAGCAGAACCCTCTTTTCGAGAGCACAGGGCTTGGCCTTTTTCAAACACACTATTACGGTGGCATCAAAAAGTACCAGTGGGTGACAATCCCCCTGGCTCTGCATGGCATCATCTATGACAAAGGCGGCAAGCAGCTTCAATTGCGCATCGGGGAGGAGGACAGCGAACCGGTGTTCAACATTTCGGACATTCTGCCTCACCTTGGCCAGGCTCAGGCTGAGAAGAAGATGAGCGAAGGTGTCTCGGGTGAAGCTTTGGATGCCATCGTGGGACATGTGCCCGGTGGCGTTTCTGATGACAAGACGCCCATACGCACGGGTGTGTTGAAGATCCTAGCTGACCAGCTGAATATCGACGAAGAGGCATTTGCGGCTTCGGAGCTGGAATTTGTGCCGGCTATGAAGCCACGAGATGTCGGTTTCGACCGTGGTTTGATCCTCGCTTATGGACATGACGACAGGATCTGTGGATACACAGCACTGCGTGCCATCCTCGATCAAAAGAACAACCCTGAACGGACGCAGATCGTCGTTCTCGTCGACAAGGAGGAAATTGGCAGTGATGGTGATACCGGCATGCAAAGCGAATTCCTTGAGCTTGTCATAGAACGACTGATAGAAACGACTGGAGAGAAGACGACAGCTCGCCGCGTCTTCTGGAACTCTGTGGCGCTCAGCGCAGATGTCGGAGCCGGGATGGACCCCAACTACCTGGACGTGTTTGAGCCTACAAATGCTGCCACCGTTGGCAATGGCATTGTCGTCACGAAATTCACTGGGTCCCGGGGCAAGTATTCTGCTCATGATGCATCTGCTGAAACGCTGCACAAGATTATTGGTCTGCTGGACGAAAGCGGTGTGCCCTGGCAGGTAGCTGAGATGGGCAAGGTCGATGTTGGTGGAGGTGGAACTATTGCAAAGTTCCTGTCCAAGCGTGGCATTGAGACTCTCGATGCCGGTCCTGCGCTGTTGTCGATGCATGCCCCACAGGAACTTGCAAGCAAGGCGGATCTCTATGCCTGTTACTTGGCCTATCACGCATTTCTTGAGAAGGCTCGCTAGCTGAACACTTCTGCATAGGGTCGAGCCGCAGCACTGCGTGAAAGGCTGGCGCGGTTGCATCGTGCAGCGTCCTGAATATACTATAAATGCTCTCTGCCGTCGCATGACGGCCGAAATCTAAGTCCAAAGGGAGGAAGTCTTGAGAGAGTTTGAATTGATGTTCATTGTAGATGGGACCATGCCGGAGGAAGATGCTACAGCGGTTGCCACGAGTGTCGAGTCCTTCATTTCTTCGAGGGGTCACATTTTGAAGGTGGACCCCTGGGGGCGTCGGCGCATGGCCTACCCGATCAACAAGAAGCAGGACGGGTACTACTGGGTTGTTTCATTCGAATGCGAGCCTGGCGAGGTGGATGTCCTGAAGCAGCATCTGAGAGTGAACGAGAATGTGATCCGGTGGATGGTGACACGCCAAGAGGGAAAGAAGACAGCTGTTCCCGTTGAGGCCACACCTCCTCAGGAAGCTGCTGGTCAGCCGGAAACAGTGCCTGGAATCTCGGCGACAATTGAATCGCCTGTCAGCACCGAATCTGTAGCTGAACCTGAAGCCAATCCCGCTCCAGAGGCCTGAACATGACTGACGTTAACCAGGTTGTTCTCACTGGGAGGATAACCAGGGATCCTGACATCCGCTATACTCCATCGGGCAAGAAGACAGCTCGTGTTTCTATCGCAGTAAACCGCAGCTGGAATGCATCCAAGGATCCTTCAGTGCGAGATTGGAAGGAAGAAGTATTCTTCGTGGATATTACTGCGTGGACATTTGTTGCTGACAAAATCGAGAAGTCTGCAGAAAAAGGGCTTCGCGTCCTCGTTACGGGTCGCCTTTCCATTAGGGACTACACTGCCAACGATGGGACCAAGAAACGAGCCACCGAGATCGTAGCAACAACCTTTGAGGTAATCGGCGCTCCGCAGGGTCACCAGATAGCTGGAGAACCTGCCGAAGGTCCTGGTGAAGATGATCTGCTCAAGGACTTCGAGGTCCCTGAAGGATCGTTGCAGCAAGGTGCCGGGTCTGAAGACCTGGACGTGCCATTCAATTGATATGAAGGAGTAATCGACCATGCCAAACGCACCATTCAAGAAACCAACCAAGACAGGTAAAAAGAAGTCCTTTTTCTTTCGCGGCCGGAAGAAGTTCTGCCCTTTCTGCGCAGATAAGACAGATGTTATCGATTACAAGGATGCTTCACGCCTGCGCCGCTTTGTGAGTGACAAGGGCAAGATCCTTCCTCGCAGAGCTACAGGTGTGTGCGCCAAACATCAACGCGCACTTGCCGTTGCTATCAAGAGGGCACGCATCATGGCTCTCCTGCCATTTGTAAACAGATAGGCTCGGAACAGCTATGGACAAGAAGGTAATACTACTAGCTGACGTCAAGGGCGTGGGACACAAGGATGATGTCGTAAACGTTTCCGTGGGCTATGCTGCCAATTACCTTCTCCCTCAGCATCTGGCTATTGACGCAACCCCTGAAAGGATTGCGTCTCTTACAAAACGGAAGTCAGCACTTTCGCAGGAGAAGGAGGTTGCACTGACACGGGCACAGGAACTGGCTGCGAAGCTTTCTGGCCAGTCGATCACTGTTAAGGCAAAGGCAACACCCCAGGGAAGACTGTACGGCGCTATCACCCCTGAGGAAATTGTTGAGGCCATTGGCCGCCAACTTGGCATTACCCTGGACAAGAAAGTAATCAGCACCGACGAACCCATTAAAGCGCTGGGAGTCTACTCCATTTCGTTGAAGCTGAACCCAAAAGTTGTCGCAGCTATCTCCGTTACTGTTACAGAAGCTATTTGAGGATGACCGGCGATCCTGACAGCCAGACAAACGAAGCCCGTCCCCGGGATGGGAAGAGCGACGCCAGTTCAACCGTTGGCAACGTTATTCCACCGTATGACATGGGAGCCGAGCAGTCTCTGCTCGGCTCGTTCATTGTGTCTAATAACACCGTGGATGAGGTCATGGACTTCCTTAAGCCCGATGACTTCTATTTTGACGAGCACGTTATCATCTGCGAGTCAATCTTTCGTCTGCGCACGTCCAACAAACCGGTGGAC
Organism: bacterium; assembly: GCA_021373025.1. Lineage (GTDB taxonomy): Bacteria > Caldisericota > Caldisericia > Cryosericales > Cryosericaceae > Cryosericum. The sequence goes on along the minus strand of JAJFTL010000044.1, from coordinate 1,816 downwards.
ATCGTTGTACTCAGCAATGACATCAAGAGCCATGGCGACCTCGATCGTATCGGTGGAGTAGCGTACCTGGCGAAGCTGGCCGAGCTTGTGCCAACGACAGAGAACGTGAGGTACTACGCCGAGATCATCAAGGAGGCATCGGTCAAGCGCAGCATTATTCGAGCTGGCAGAGACATCTACGAACTGGGCTTTTCTCCAGCGGTCACGGCGATGCAATTGATTGATCGAACGGAAAAGCTGGTCTATGATGCATCTCAGGGGATGGTGCGTGGCGACTTCCAGTCACTTGAGCATATCCTTCCGAAGACTCTTCAGTTGCTTGAGGACCGCTATGACCACCGAGGATCTATCCGCGGAATCGGAACGGGGATCAAGAACTTGGATCTCCAGGTCGGGGGATTTCAGCCACAGGAACTCGTTGTTCTCGCAGCTCGCCCAAGTGTCGGAAAAACATCTCTCGCTCTTAACATCGCCGCGTACAATGCGGTTCGCCTCAAAAAACCTGTTGGTATCTTCAGTCTGGAAATGTCCCGGGAGCAGCTTGCCGAGAGAGTCATTTCATCAGAGGCTATGATCGAGGCGGACAAGCTCCGGTCGGGGTATCTGTCGCAGGAAGATTGGCAGGCATTGGCCCAAGTCAGCAACAAACTTTCAGAGGCACCTCTCTACATTGACGATACCGCGGGGCTGACGGCGCTGGAGATCCGCGCAAAGGCAAAGCGGCTGGCTGTCACAGGGAAAGCCGAATTGCTCATCGTTGACTACCTTCAACTTGCTGCCTCTGGCGAGAAGGTGGAGAGCCGGGTGCTTGAGGTGGCACAGATCACGCGTATGCTCAAAAACCTGGCTCGCGAACTGAATGTTCCGATAATCGTCGTTTCACAGCTGTCACGAGATATCGAGAAGCGGGATCGCAAGAAGCCCCAGTTGTCCGATCTTCGGGAGAGCGGCGCAATCGAACAGGATGCCGACATTGTGATCTTTCTGTACACCGATGAGGCCATCGACACTTCGGAAGTAAACACGCGCACCCCCACCAATGCTCTGATCGCGAAGCATCGCAACGGCAAGCAGGGCAATGTGAAACTGATGTTCGATAAGCGATATACGAGATTTGAATCGCTGGACACGACGTCGGAGGACTGACACACCGTCACCTGAAGCTATCCGTATTGACGAGAAGGCAGTTCTCAGTAGAATGAACCGGTGCGCGGGCCGTTAGCTCAGCTGGCAGAGCATCTGCCTTTTAAGCAGAGGGTCACAGGTCCGAGTCCTGTACGGCTCACCAATGCCCTCGTAGTCTAATGGTTAGGACACGGCCCTTTCAAGGCTGCGATAGGAGTCCGATTCTCCTCGAGGGCACCATTTTATGGGCGGATGGCTCAGCGGTAGAGCACCTCCCTCACACGGAGGGGGTCGCAGGTTCGAACCCTGTTCCGCCCACCAGGTTTTTTTGAGAGGTCATGCCTAGAGCATTGCTTGCTCGCCGCGACCGGGACAACGGATGACCGCTTGACTTATTGCAGGATCACTTATACTAAGTGTTGTACGGGGTCGTGGTGTAGCTGGTCTAACACGCTGGCCTGTCACGCCGGAGACCACGGGTTCAAATCCCGTCGATCCCGCCAGAGCGGGAGTAGCTCAGGGGTAGAGCGCTGCCTTGCCAAGGCAGTTGTCGCGGGTCCGAATCCCGTCTTCCGCTCCATTTTTGTTGTGTTCTGGCCACTCAGGTAGTTGTTGGCCGGCGTAGCTCAGTTGGTAGAGCAGCTGATCCGTAATCAGCAGGTCGTCTGTTCAAATCAGATCGCCGGCTCCA
>JAJFTL010000037.1 GCA_021373025.1 bacterium | reverse complement strand
CTTATAGCTCAGGCGGATAGAGCGATGGATTCCTAATCCGTAGGCCGCAGGTTCGAGTCCTGCTAAGCGCACCAATAGCATCGATATATCAGGCGAGCGCCCATAGCTCAACTGGATAGAGCTGCGGACTTCGGATCCGCAGGTTGCGGGTTCGACTCCTGCTGGGCGCGCCATTTGGTGTCCATGAGAACGTGGAGGGCTATGGGCGTGGACAGACACAGTCGATACTTCTCCTTGACACACCTGTAAAATACCATATAATCGTTCTGTTCAAGTTATGGGTCGTTAGCTCAATTGGTAGAGCATCTGACTCTTAATCAGGCGGTTACAGGTTCAAGTCCTGTACGACCCACCATGACTTGCCCAAAGATTCGGTTCCCTGCGATGTCAGTGAATATTCAGCGAGGGTGGCGGAACTGGCAGACGCGCTGGACTTAGGATCCAGTGGGTAATTCCATGCGGGTTCGACTCCCGCCCTTCGCACCATAGTGGTTAAGGCACAATATTGGGCGGAGAATCGGACAAAGCAATATCTGCTCTGACGCGGGCAAAGAAGTATGAGTAGCTTGGCCGGTAACTGGGCACAGATGCAAAAACAGCCTATCAGCAGATGACGCTGGTGCAGAGAATAGTCCATAATGCCTATGAGCTGGAGGAAGCCGACGGAGTGGTAAATGCCTGGACGGGAAGCATCAATTACCCGCAGGGGCTACAAGCCACCAGTAACGCAACGATGCTCGGCGCGTCAATGGCCGCCACCGGTGACGGAACCGTCATACGGCAGAGGGAAACCAAAAGCTCCAAAAGCTACCGGATTTACCCAGCCGGACTGATCTAAGTCGATTAGCTCCTCATGACCTCTGCAACCCTTTCCATTGTGTTCTCGAGCTGGTCCCCTATCGCATCAAGACGCTCCAGCTCCCTCTAAAGCGCATCTTTCAGCTTCTTCGTCACACCGCTCTTTTCCTCCAGAAATTGAAGATGGTGAGCAAGCATGGTCCGTGTCTTCTGGATCATCTCATACCTCCCAGGCTCTGCTCCGAGCTATTCTGTTAGTTCATCCGTCCTCGATCTGCTCCCCAGGACCTTTGCAACATTCAGACCCTTCTTGGGGCTCACTTCAGCCACCGTATCCTCGTGTGTTCCATCCCAAAACTCCAACGATTGCCTCGAGACATCGATGCCGATATAATCTGTCATAGGAAACCTCCTTGCTGTATGAGGAGAGTCCGCAATGAGTTGCCCTTTCCTGCACGTTTCATTTAGTTCACAACCCGGGTTGGAGGATTCTTCTCCGCTTCTGATACTACCCGAACTTGGGAAGGGCGATCCATCATTCGTACAAGCCCATGAGGATTGCTCATATCAAGCAGTTCTGCTCGACGGACGATATCTTCGCAGAGGAAAAATGCAAGGCTCCGTTCAGCTTCGTTCCCAGCCAAACGCTGGTGCTGTAGACAAATCATCTGCCGAAGGTCGGTGCAAACGATCCCGGCACATGGCGCAGGCTCATCGTTATCCTGTTCAACGCTGTCATCGAGGGAAAAAGCGACATCAAGAACTATGCCGAATACCTCTTTGAGCATTGCAGCGAGGCTATCCTCACTTGGATTATCGAGGGTGCACAGAAATCATCGCGGAGGAATTCCGCCTTGTTCACCCCCTTGTGTGACGCAGGCCATTGAAGGATATCGGGAGGACAACGACTGGCTCGACCATTTCGTCACCGAGCGCTGTGATGTGGCGATTCCCTCCGCGAGAGGTCCGGTGACCTATACACAGCCTATCGCGGCTACTGTGCCAAAACCGCCGAGTACACGCGCAGCACCAGTGACTTCTACACGGCGCTCGAGTTCGCCGGACACAGGTGGCGCAAGGACAAAACCGGCAGCTTTATATACGGTTTGAAGCTGAAGGACGGCGATTGGAACACTGCCGGGCAGGGGTGAAAAGACTACCTCGGTGCCATTCTCCTACTGGGTGGGGCGGTCAAAATCTCTGTGATTTTCTATGCTGGACAGCGGCGTGGGGCTTCGTACACAAAAATGCGAATTCAAAAGGGTGAATAGCCCGCAATCAAACAAAAAACAGGAGGATTTCATTATGAAACGTAAAATCAGCTGCGGCCCACAGCCGAAACTCATAGCAAAAGACAAGGATATGTTCTCTCGCAGCAACTATGAATGCCATATTCTGCTCCAAAACCGCAAGGGTGAGCCTGTGCCCATCTCTCAGAACAATGACCCGGATTTCCCTGTATGGAAGATCGAATACGCCTATTCCTGTATGGTTTTCGGTAGCTACGATGAGGCAATGGCCTACTGCAAGGGACGCTTCTTCGACGTAAGGACCGTACCCGCTCCGCTGGCCTGCCGAGCTGGAAAAGCCTGAACCGAGGCTTGATCTCTCTGCTCCTTCTATGTGTGGGCCTATCTTAAGAGATTGTCCTGTTCTTGTTATGGGCGGTCCATATTGAAATTTGCTCTGGATTGGGAGAGTGATGAGTGATGCAAGAGGCGGTCCGGTAGGAAATCGGTGTATCCATATTGAAGAATAGGGTTATATTGGAATAGCTTGGGCTTGCCATTGGAATCCCCTTCGGTTTGATCTCTTTTCTTATCGTACTTGTTTCAAAGGGCAGCCGACATATGCTGTATGCACTTGGGCTTATCGCCACGTTGCTTGTATTGGCATGGATTTTGATCATGGTAGCATATCGGGGTAAATATGAAGTGAAGTTTGTGTTTGACAACAAGGGTGTGCTCTGCCGAGCGCAAGAAAGACAGGGAAAAGGAACTGCGTAATCAACAGTCTGACTGTAATGCTGGGTCTGGTGACTGGCAAGCCCACCGTAGCCGGTGCGGGGGTCTCTTGCACAATCAAGACAGGAAGTTTTTATTCTGTGGAGTTGCATTCGAAAAGTAGAATGCAAACCTCACAGCTATACGATCTTGCTTCGCGGCAGTTTTCTGGAATACGTGGCACTGTTCTGCACCGAGAAGAACTACAGTCAGACCGAACACTTTGTTAAGGAACGGCTCTTTACATAGGGAGTTCGTTCATGAAAGGAGAACCATCAGGGAGAATCTTGATATCGATCATAGGCGTGGCGTTAATGCTTTGGGGGCTCGGAGATTTGGCGCTGGGCATTTATGGAAACCGGGCCGTAGCGGTCATAACCAGCATTCGATCTCAGGGAGCCGAGCGAGACGATGTGAAGCCGGGACAATACACCTATCAGGGGGTTACAAGTTCGTCACCGTTGATGGTAAACAAGTTGAAGGGTCATTTACAGAAATCCAAAATGCGCTGTATCTAAGAGCGGATGGCACTGCAGCAATCGCGGTACGATACTTTCCTGTAATTCCCAGTATCAACGTCCCAGAGCGGAATACACATCTCTCACTGAGACAGCCTGTTTTGGTCGGTGCGGGAGTTGTCTTGCTAATGGTGGTTAAGCGGAAACATCGCGTGGAATGAACAACTGGTTCAAAACAGAAGTTAATGCTAGCGGACTGGCAGGAAAGAGATTTGAATGACCACACGCAATAATGCTTCAGTAAAGAGCCTTTCTTGCCCCCTTAGTCCTATCTGTCCGCTATACTACAGAAAGTAGGCACCAAAGAACGGTGCCGGAAAGCGGGTGCATGCGCCAATTATAAGGTGCATAGGATCAATCATTGTGTTCTTTACTAACCTGGAGGAAACGATGGAATACACCACGACGACCAAAAATGGCAACTCGGTTATACTCTCTGCAACATTCACTGCTGATGAGGTGTCCGCGATGCGTCATGATGCCATGCTGGCAATGGCAAAAAAGCTCCGCATCCCTGGATTCCGAAGTGGAAAGGCTCCCCTGTCCATCATTGCAAAATATGTTGATGATGAAGAAGTCAAGAGTGACATCATTCAGAAGGCGGCTTCTCAGACCTACGTTTCCTTCCTAAAGGATCACAAGGACACGGAGGCGCTGATTTTCGAGCCCGAGATCGTCACTTCATCCTTCGAAGGTGAGGGCGAGGCGAATCGACTTATGGTCGAGGTCCGCGTTTTCGAGATGCCAAAGGCAGACCGCGAGATGTGGAATGGGATTGAAGTTGATGACGTGCTCATCGATATCACAAGGGCAGTGGATGATCGGATAAAAGCACTGGTCGACGCAGTTACCGAAAGCGTCCCAAAGGACGGTCCTGCTGGTCATGGCAGTGCAGTCAGCGTCAGCATAACGACAGAGAAGTCACAGAGTCCCTCTCGCATGGAGTTTACGTTGGGCGAGGGTGATGTTGGCAGCGTCTATGAGCCTGTTATGACGGGAATGAACGTCGGCGAAACCAGACACTTTAACGTACAACTGAAGGAAGGCAGTCTCGAGGGTGAGATTACCTTGGAGCGCCTTGCAGAAAAACATGTTCCAGAAGTGAATGATGAATTTGCTCAGGCGGTGGGAGCCTTCGGTTCTCTCGAGGAACTCCGCGGAGCGCTGGAACGCGACGAACAGCAGAAGGCCGAAGAGTCGCGAAAAGAAACTGTGTTTGGAAAAGCAATTGAGGCGGCAGTTGAGAAGCTCGGCATCGACTTTCCGGGATATGTGCGGCGCGATGCTGCGCAGGGACGCCTTGACGAAATTAAGGAGAGTCTCAGCCGCAATGGGCTTTCGCTCAATGAGTATCTGAAGTACAATAACATTGATATGGAACAGTTGATGAAGGATGTAGAAGCAGATGCGGTGAGACTGCTCCAGAGAGATCTTCTGATGGAGGCTACCGAGAGGTCATGCGGGATCGTTGCCCAAGATGCAGATGTCGATGCCTACGTGGAGTCACATCGGGAAGAATTAGCGAAGGCCGGTGTGGACGGTTCAACTGAAAACGGACGGAAGACGGTCCGCAACATTATAGAGTGGGAGAAAACACGCGACTTGATTCTTGAGTCTATTACACTGAAGAAGCAGAAGAAGGACGAACAGGAGGTAAAATGAGCGTTATTCCATATGTAGTAGAGCAAACTGTGCATGGCGAGCGCGGTTATGACATTTACTCGCGCCTGCTTAGAGATCGCATTGTTTTTCTTGGTGGCGAGATCGATACCCAGGTTTCCAACCTGATTGTCGCCGAGATGCTCTATCTCGCTGCAGAGAATGCCACGAAGGACATCTATCTCTATATCAACAGTGTTGGAGGGGAAGTTACCCCCGGAATGGCCATTTATGACACCATGCAGTACATTAATGCGCCGGTTTCCACAATTTGCCTTGGGCAGGCGGCCAGTCTCGCGGCGGTTCTTCTTGCAGCTGGGCGCAAGGGCAAGCGATTTGCACTGCCGAATTCTCGCATCATGATCCATCAACCCTGGGGTGGAGCTCAAGGGCAGGCGACCGATATTGAGATTCAGGCGAAAGAGATTCTTCGAATCAAAGATTCTGTGAGCAGGATTCTGGCTTTTCACACAGGAAGGCCTCTTGATGTTGTACGAAGGGATACTGAGCGAGATTTCTTCATGTCAGCCGAAGAGGCGGTCGAGTATGGCATAGTGGATCAGGTCATCTCCAAGATCGGCGTCGTGGGGGAGAGTAGTTCCCCAGGGAAGAATGGCTAGCCGCAACGCTGAGGAGCCAACCTGCTCATTCTGCGGAAAAAAGTCGAGTGAGGCTGGTCTTTTGATTAAAGGGCTTGATGGGTCGTATATTTGCGATGACTGCATTGAGCGAGGCAATCAGATCATCCAGCAGTCGAGACAGGAGAGTCATTCCACAGAGTTTAGATCACTGCGTCCGAAAGAGATTTACACCCGCCTGAACGACTACGTCATTGGGCAGAACGAAGTCAAGAAAGCGCTGGCAGTGGGAGCGTACAACCATTACAAGCGACTGAAGGCCAAAAGGGATTCTAAAGTCGAGATCGAGAAATCCAACATCCTGTTGGCAGGACCGACCGGAGTCGGGAAGACGTACCTGGCTAGAACGCTGGCTCGCATTCTTGACGTTCCCTTTACAATTGCGGATGCGACAACGCTGACCGAGGCAGGTTATGTGGGGGAGGATGTTGAGAACATTCTCCTTGGGCTTCTGCAGGCAACCAATTTTGATGTGCCACGGGCGGAGTGTGGCATCGTCTATATAGATGAAATTGATAAGATTGGGCGAAAATCTGAGAATCCGTCCATTACACGCGATGTGAGCGGAGAAGGAGTTCAACAGGCGTTGCTGAAAATCGTGGAGGGCACGATTGCCAATGTACCTCCTCAGGGTGGCCGCAAGCATCCTCTTCAGGAGTTTATCAAATTCAATACTCGGGACGTTCTGTTTATTGGAGGTGGTACGTTCGACGGACTGGATGGAATCAGAAGAAATCGTTTGACTCCCCAGGAGATCGGCTTTGTTCATGATCATTCTGGTGCGCAGGGAGCTTCGTTGCTGAGCTCTGACTTCATCAAGTTCGGCATGCTGCCTGAGCTGGTGGGAAGGTTTCCGCTGAAGCTGGAACTGCAGGAACTCTCAACGGCTGATCTCAAGCGTATTCTCGTTGAGCCCAGGAACTCGATCGTTCAGCAGTATCAGGAATTGTTTGCAATGGACGGGGTCAATCTGACCTTTACTGACTCTGCGTTGGAATGCATTGCGCAAAAAGCAAGCGAGATGGGCATGGGTGCGCGTGGACTGAAATCTGTAGTTGATCAGCCAATGGTAGACCTGATGTTTGAACTCCCCTCGTTAGTCGGTGTTCGTGACCTGACCGTAGGAGACGAGTTCTTTTCGGACAGTCATGAGGTCATTGCAATGAAGACTGATGGTACGATTGAACGGATTCCTCTCCTGGAATCCGCATGAAAGGGGGTGCTACAATCTATGAGCGAACATGAGTGGGAACTTTCGGAGGCGCCACTGATCCCTTTGCGGAACGTAGTGGTGTTTCCTTATCATGTCCTACCGCTGTTTGTAGGACGACCAAAATCACTGAAGAGCATAGAGTCAGCACTGGCCAGTAACCGGAAGGTGGTGCTGGTGTGCCAGAAGGATGAGTCGAGTGAGGATCCCGCGCTCGCGGATCTCTATGATGTTGGCGTAGGAGCTGAGATACTGCAGCTTCTGAAACTTCCGGATGGCAGCGATCGCGTCCTTGTGGAGGGCGTTCGCAGAGTGCATCTGCTAGACGTACGGACCGACAATGACATGCTGGTTGCTCAAATTGAGCCGCTGCCGGTTGACGAGAAGACGTCGACAGAACGCCAGGCCCTGATGCGCGTCGTTCTGGATCAGTTCTCTCAATATGTTGAACTGTCCAAAAAACTGCCGCCGGAGTCGGTGAACAATGTCTCTGGCGTTACAGAGCCCGATCGATTCGCAGATCTTGTCGCGAGTAGTCTGCTGATCGGTGCCGAAGATCGTCAAATGCTCCTGGCAACCCTTGATGCAGAAGAGCGGCTTCATCGTATCGCCGAGCTGCTAGCGAAGGAGATTTATGTGTTGGAACTCGCCCGCAAGATTGAGGGCGACGTAAAAGCCAAAATTGACCAGTCACAGCGAGAGTACTATTTGCGCGAACAGGTCAGAGCCATAGAGAAAGAGCTCGGGGAGGAAGGCGAGGAAGCCGGCGAAGTGGGCGAGTATAGGAACAAGCTGGGAAAGCTTCATGCCCCTCAATACGTCCGGGACAAAATCGATGAAGAACTGGCGCGATTGGCGAAAACACCTGCCATGAGTCCAGAGAGTTCTGTTATCAGGACATATCTCGACTGGCTGATCAGCCTTCCATGGGAAGTCAAGACTCCAGACAAAATTGATCTAAAGCGCGCTCGCAGGGTTCTAGACAAGGACCATTACGGGCTCGAAGAGATCAAGGACCGGATTCTCGAGTACCTTGCAGTGCGCAAGTTGTCAGACAAGGCCAAAGGCCCCATACTCTGCTTCGTTGGACCTCCTGGTGTTGGGAAGACGTCGCTTGGCAAGTCAATTGCAGAAACGCTTGGCAGAAAGTTTGTCCATGTTTCTCTTGGGGGCATCCGGGACGAAGCAGAAGTTCGAGGTCACCGTCGAACATATGTTGGAGCCATGCCCGGGCGCATTATCCAGGGAATCAAGCAGGCAGGGACAAGGAATCCAGTATTTCTCCTCGATGAGATCGATAAAGTAGGGGCCGACTTTCGCGGGGATCCAACGGCAGCGTTGCTTGAGGCCCTTGATCCAGAGCAGAACACGCAGTTCAGTGACCATTATATTGAAATACCATTCGACCTATCTGACGTGTTATTTTTGACCACAGCGAACGTATCCGACACTATTCCATCTGCCCTTCTGGACCGTATGGAGGTCATCTCCTTGCCAGGCTATACCGACGAGGAAAAGCAGCAGATAGCGCGTCATTTTCTGCTGCCCAAGGCACTGAAACAGCATGGGCTGAAGCCCGAGGATCTGACGATTGATGACGACGCGATCCTTGCTATTATCCGTCAGTACACGCGGGAAGCTGGTGTCCGTGGACTGGAGCGCTCACTGGTCAGGATTTGCCGTAAGGTTGCGAGAGCAGCGGTCGAACAGAAGAAATCCTTTAAGGGTGCCAGCGTTCATGCAGACAACCTCGTAGACTACCTGGATCTGGCCCCATATTCGTATACGAGTCTTCTCAAAGAGGCGCGCGTCGGAGTCGCATGCGGCCTGGTCGTGACGCAATATGGCGGTGACACCGTGTACGTTGAGTCAACGCGTATGGACGGCAAGGGAAATCTTCAACTTACTGGTCAGCTTGGAGATGTTATGAAAGAGTCGGCTCAGGCTGCGCTAAGCTATATTCGCGCACATGCTGCTGACCTCGGTCTGGATCCTCACTTCATCGAAAAGACCGATCTCCACGTGCATGTTCCGGAAGGTGCAGTTCCCAAAGAGGGACCGTCTGCAGGTGTTACGATGGCGACAGCCATGGTTTCGGCCCTGACTGGGCGCAAGGTACGAGCCGACATCGCAATGACGGGCGAGATTACGCTGCGAGGCCAGGTATTGCCGGTCGGTGGCATAAAGGCTAAAGTTCTCGGTGCATACCGGGCCGGAATCAGAAAGGTGATCCTTCCTGAGGAAAACCGTCGAGACACTACCAAGATTTCACCGGATATCAGCGAGAAGCTCGAATTTGTATTTGTGAACGATATTGCACAGGTATTTGAGCGTGCTTTGCTGCCAGACGAAACGACAGCAGGTTCGACTTCGCGGCAATAGGGCGATGTGGAATGGAACGGCAGCAGGTTGGCAGAACACTATCTGAGAAAAGATCCTCACTTGGTCTTTCGCTTGACGATGTAGCTCGGGCGACACTGCTGCGCCGTTCTATTCTCGAGACCCTGGAAGCCGGTGGACCAGCAGAGCCGGACGGCTTCTACAAGTCGTATCTCCGTCGTTATGCCGAATATCTGGGACTGGATGGGAACGAGATCGTCAGCGCGTTCAGTGGTATGTCTGGTTCTGTGGCGCCGGTTCCTGAAGCTCCTTCCGGGGAGCTCACGCAATCAAAGCGCGCCAATTCTCATGTGTCTGCATTTCGCAGGAAGCCCAGGCTTGCTTCTTCCATCACGATTGTTGTGCTTGCGCTGGCCCTTGCCACTATTCTGCTCTGGCGGCCCTGGGAAGTTCCACACACTGGCCCTGGAGATGCCACAAATCCGTCGGGCACGCCTTCGGCACCAGCTGACGTGGTAAGCCCGTCAGCGATTCCGGGCACGCCCTCGGGGGAGGACGTTGCCCCGGAGGAGCCTCTGCAGAAAGCGAGGGTACTTAGTTTTACAGCTACAACCCAACGTGCGTGGCTGCAGATACGAGCTGACGGAGCCACCGTGTTCTCGGGCATTCTGCGCCCGGGCGAAAGTACACAGGTCACCGGAAACTATATTGTCGTCGATTTTGGCAATGCGCGGTATACGCGAGTCGTTGAAGATGGCGTCGATAAGGGCGTGGCCTCTGCCGACAAGACAGTCCTAACCATAGAGTACGGATCCCCGGTACATGCTCCGTAAGCCCCGAGTATGCATGATCAGCCTCGGATGTGCCAAGAATCAAGCTGACAGCGAGACTGTTCTGGGACAAATAGTTGTTGCTGAACGCAGAGCCGTGCTATGTTCTGAACCCGAAGATGCGGATATCGTTGTCGTCAATACGTGTGGCTTTCTGAAGGCAGCGCGCGATGAGGCCGATGAGACGCTGAGTGCTGTTGAAGAATTGCAGGTTAGCGGGCATGTCAAGCGCATCGTTGTCATCGGGTGCTATCCTCAGCTGTGGAAGGGCCAGGTCATGAAGCGACATCCGGGACTCTACGCTGTCATGGGTGCCGATGCCATGTACCAGACCAGGTTCTGGGAAGAGCTTCTCAGAGATCCTGTGGTTTCACCCATCCAGGAATCGGTTGACGTGGCAACGATCAGGACGTTTGAAGCGCCCCGGGTGCTTGTGGGTAGTAGGCCGTACGCCTATCTGAAAATATCGGATGGGTGCTCTGAGCATTGTACATACTGTACAATTCCTCAGATCAAGGGGCCTCTCGTGAGCCGCACTCCGGAAACGATTCTTCACGAGGCCGAACAGCTTGTTCAGGCTGGGGCGAGCGAAATCATTCTTGTAGCGCAGAACACGAGTGCGTATGGTATGGATCTGTCACCGAATCGACATCCGCGGCTGGCCAGCTTGCTTCGTGCTCTTGATGAGCTTCAGGGAATCACTCTGCTTCGCGTCTTGTACCTGTACCCTACTCTAGTGACGGATGAGTTGCTGGAGACTATGGCTGGGTCACGTCATATCGTTCACTATGTGGACATACCCCTGCAGCACACGGACCCGACTATCTTGAAATCAATGAGTCGTCCATGGACTGAAAAGTCAACGACGCGTATCATTGAGCGTGTCCGCGAAGCTATGCCGGATGCCGCTATTCGCAGTACGTTTATTGTTGGATTTCCAGGTGAGACGGAGGACCAGTTTCAGCGGCTCCTGCATGATGTCAGTGCGCTCCGACTGGACCATGCTTCCGCTTTTGCGTATTCAAGAGAGGCAAAAGCTGTTTCTGCCACGTTTCCGAATCAGATTCATGAGGCCACAAAGAATCGTCGGCTCCGTGAGTTTATGGCAGTTCAGCAAGAGATCTCATTATCTATCAATCAGCAGCGCTATCTGAACAAGGACATACAGATCATTGTGGACGAGACAACACAGTCGGGTTTCTCTGGCAGAACCATGCTTGATGCACCAGATGTTGACAATGTGGTCGTCGTGTCGTCGGTACGCAAGAGGAAGCCTGCGGTGGGGTCTATTTGTACCGTACATATCACAGCAGCCGGGCCCTATGACCTTGAGGGAATCCTGGTGTGAGAGCTTTTGTTGGTATATCTCTGCCCGCTGACTTCGCAGACTGGTTTCACGAATCGATGGAACCGATCCGCCTGATGACATCCAAACTGAGACTCGTGCCTCCTGAGTCGTGCCATGTAACTCTGCGGTTTCTTGGTGAAATTTCTCGGGAGGAGATTGGCGATGTTGTGTATCGACTGAGTGCATCTCTGCGGTCAGTGCCGAATACCTCAGTGTCACTGGAGCGATTTGGGATGTTCCGTCGCAATGGCTGGCCTGCGGTCTTGTGGGTCGGGCCGCGGGCTGTGCCAGAAGGTTTGAGGAGCCTTGCTGCGACGGTGTCGACGTCCTTGCTGGGACTGGGATCGAATGCGCGAGTGGACCATTTTGAACCACATGTGACCTTGGGTCGGTTTGCAGCGGGGACATATGACCAGGACGTTGCCTCCATCGAATCCATGCAGGTGAAAGGCTATGTGATTCCAGTTGAAAACATCGTTCTCTACGAGAGTCTCATGGGACAAGGGCGTCCGGTCTATGTCGCCCGTGCGGCAGTTTCACTGGCCAGGTTTGCTGAATAGAGAGAGCGAATTATACTATAAGATAACGGCTACATCAAACGGGGAGACGATATGGAAAACGCCAAGATGCCTGACAAGATACAGAAGAATGAGGTGGCTGACAGAGTGACTGAGCGTGACAAAGCTCTCGCAGCTGCTATGTCTCAGATAGAGAAGCAGTTTGGAAAGGGCTCGGTCATGAAACTCGGCGACCGATCCGAAAGAGTCCAGGTGCCTGCCATTTCCACCGGCAGCCTCTCGCTTGATGCCGCGCTTGGCATTGGTGGACTTCCACGTGGGAGAATCGTCGAGATTTATGGACCTGAGGGTGGAGGTAAGACGACCCTCGCGCTCCAGGCAATCGCGGAGGCGCAGAAAGCAGGAGGGAGGGCAGCGTTCATTGATGCAGAACATGCGCTTGACCCTGTGTATGCAAAGAGCATTGGTGTCGACGTAGATGAGCTGATTATCTCGCAGCCAGACTATGCTGAGCAGGCACTTGAGATTGCAGACATGCTCGTTCAGTCGGGTGGGCTCGATGTCTTTGCGCTCGACTCGGTGGCAGCACTGGTGCCCCGAGCTGAATTGGAGGGCATGATGGGGGACCAATTCGTTGGACTTCAGGCACGTTTGATGTCCCAGGCTCTGCGGAAGTTGACTGGCGTGCTGAACAAGTCGCAGACTTGCGCCATTTTCATCAATCAGCTGCGTGAGAAGATCGGGGTTACGTACGGGAATCCCGAGGTTACGCCAGGTGGAAGGGCACTGAAGTTCTACTCTTCTGTCAGGCTCGAGGTTCGTCGCGTGGAAAGCATCACGGAGGGCGACGCGGTCATTGGCAATAAGGTGAAGGTGAAGGTTGTCAAGAACAAGATGGCTCCTCCATATCGAGTGGCCCAGTTTGACGTCATCTTTGGTAAAGGAATTCAGACTTTCGGTGAAGTCGTCGACTTGGCAGTGCAGTTTGACATCATCGAGAAAAGTGGCTCGTGGTATGCTTATGGCGGAACAAGACTTGCCCAGGGAAGAGACAACGCTGCCGCCTACCTGCAGGAACACGCTGATATCATGGCCGAAATCAAGGGAAAGGTGCGCGAGAAGCTTTCACCCGAAGGTGGTACTGTTTCCGCAGAGTAGTTGATTGCGATTGATTGAGATTCTTGAGAGACGGACTTCGATCGGCCTTTAGTAGGTCGAAGTTATTGACGCTAAGGATGGTAAACATATGCCTGGAATGAACGGAATCATCTCCTCTGCGATTTATGCAGGGATGCTGATTCTTGGCATTGTTATTGGACTCCTCGTCGAGGGGTACATAGCTCGAAATCGTGTCGAGTCGGCACGCGAGCTTGTACGCAAAATGGAAGAGGAAGCTCGTTCGAGCATAGAGGCCGAGAATGCCAAGAACAAGCTCAGACTCCAGGAGGAACTGGAGGAGAAGAAGAACGACCTGGAGAGCAAATTTTCGGCTCGTCAGGCGGAACTGCAGAAGATGGAACACCGCCTCATTCAGAAGGAGGCCTTTCTAGACCATCGAACTGAACAAGTGGAACAGAAAGATCATGATCTGGATGCAGCACAGGAGAAACTTCGCAACAAGATTCAGACTCTTGAGGAGCAGCAGGCTGCGGCAGAAGCTGAACTTCAGCGCATTGCACAACTGAATCCTGAGGAAGCGCGAGCCATCATTTTGGACCGCGCCGAGAACGATGCAAGGTCTCGCGTTGCAAAGATGGTTGGGGAAGTAGTACACGAAGCCGAACTGCAAGCTGATGCAAAGGCAGCTGAGGTCATCGCCTCATCAATCCAGAAGATTGCCACAGACTACGTGGGCGAGGCGACTATCAGCGTTGTCCCACTGCCTTCTGAGGATTGGAAGGGACGCATCATCGGCCGCGAAGGAAGGAATATTAGGGCTTTTGAGACCTTGACGGGCGTGGATCTTCTCATCGATGACACCCCAGAAGCAGTTACCCTGTCTGCATTCAACCCGATTCGACGGGAGGTAGCACGGATAGCCCTAGAACGGCTCGTGGCTGATGGACGAATTCATCCAGCTCACATCGAGCAGTTTGTCGAAGAAGCTGAACAGCAGATGGACGAGCGTGTATTTAGCGAGGGACAGCAGGCTGCAAACCGCGTCGGAATTACCGGTCTTCCTGATGACATTACCCGCCTGGTGGGACGCCTGAAGTATCGTACCAGTTATGGACAGAATGTGCTGGCGCATTCGATAGAGGCAGCGTTCATTGCTGCCAACATCGCTTCCGAGCTCAAACTGCCTGCCGGCCCAGCCAAGCGTGCTGGGTTCCTGCATGACATCGGCAAGGCAGTAGATTACGAAATCGAAGGTCCGCACGCCTTGATCGGAGCTGACATTCTAAACAAGGCTGGCGAGCCAGAAAACATCGTTCATGCCGTAGCGGCACACCATTCGGATGTTCCTATGGAGAGTGTGCTGGACGTCATTGTCCACGTCGCAGATGCACTTTCTGCATCCAGGCCTGGAGCGCGCCGTGAAAGCGTCGAAAGCTATATCAAACGACTGGAGAAGCTGGAGTCCATTGCCAATTCGATACCGGGCATTAAGAAGTCGTTTGCCATTCAGGCCGGCCGCGAGCTGCGCATTCTCGTGGAGCCAGATGATGTCGATGAATCGATGGCAGCAAAGATTGCCATGGATGTGGCGCGGAAGATTGAGCTTGAAGTGTCGTATCCTGGGCAGATCAAGGTGACAGTTGTACGTGAGACCAGATATTCTGACTACGCAAAATAGCGGACGGGACAGTCTGGATACGTCATATCGGTTGCCTTTTGAGAAAGGATCTCTTGACAAACTCCCGGCGTCGCCGGGAGTTTACGTCGTCCGAGATGCCGCCGATCGAATTATCTACGTGGGGAAAGCAAAGAATCTTCGGAAGCGCGTTGAGTCGTATTTCCGGAAGAATCTGAGCCCCAAGACGGGAGCCATGGTCGCCAACGCCCGCTTTTTCAGCTTCATCACCGCAGGAACGGAAGACCAGGCGCTTGTGCTCGAGTCGAATTTCATCAAGAACTATCGTCCGCACTACAACATTCAACTGGTCGATGGAAAGTCATACCCCCTTATCGAGCTGACCGCAGATCCCTTTCCGATCCTCAGAAAGACACGTCGGGTGACAACCGGCAAGAGTCGATTCTTCGGGCCATATCCCAAGTCCGGTCTGCTGAACCTGGGCTTAGATAGTCTGAGACATGCATTTCCGGTGAGAACTTGTCATCGAACCATCGATCCAGCCAGGCCTACGAAGCCGTGTCTGGACTTTGATCTGGGATTGTGCCTTGGTCCATGTGGAAACAGATGCTCTCAAAGCGAATATGCGCACGTAGTGGCGAACCTGGCAGAGTTCTTGAATGGCAGGATGCGGCCGATGCTGAGACAACTGGAGAACGACATGAACCAGGCATCTCGATCACAGCAGTACGAGAGGGCGGTGCGCTACCGTGACTCCTATCTTGCTCTGAAGAGCCTGTTTGAACGGTATGCTGTGTTTGCTCCTCACGTGCGGGATGTGGATGTATTCGCCGTTCGTCGGAGGGGCCAGCTTGTTGCAGTGGTACGCCAGGCGTTGCGTGAAGGGAGACTGATCGCGTCAACGGAGTTCGTCTATGAGCTGAGGGAGAATGAGAGCGTGGATGCTGTCATGCTGGCAGATCTGATCGTCGACTTCTACCGTCGGTTTCACGTCCAGCCTCCACAGCGTATTGCCGTGGATGTTACCAATGGCGAATCTAACATTGTGCGGGATCGGCTGCGCACAGACCTGGGCGCTTCGGTCACGCTTGCTTCGCCACGCACGTCAGAGACAGCACGATTGCTTGCCTTTGCTGCGCAAAATGCTGAAGAAAAGCTTTCGTCGATGTCACGAGCAAGCAGCACTGCCGAACAGCTTGCTGTGTTGAAAGCGGTGCTTGATCTTGAACACCTTCCTGTGCGCATTGAAGGATATGACGTATCGAACATCTCTGGTAAGGACGCTACTGTATCCATGGTGGTATTCGTCGCTGGCAAGCCGGCAAAGAGCCAGTACAGGCTCTTCAACATTCGCACACTGGACGACCCGAATGACCCAGCAATGCTGGCAGAAGCCCTTGCCCGTCGGTTTGCCCGATGGGGAGACCTCACATTCGGTGACCCGGCGAATCTCGTGTTGGTGGATGGTGGCCTCACACAGCTCAATGCAGTGTGTAGTGCCCGAGATGCTGCGGGTGTGGATGTTCCCGTGATTGGAATTGCGAAGAAGGAGGAACTGCTCTACCGTGAGCACGTGGCAGAGCCAGTTCGTCTCGCGCATGATTCGGCCGCTCTGTTGTTGCTAATGGCTGTTCGGGACGAGGCCCATCGCTTTGGAAAACGCGAGTTTCACCGATTGCATGAACGCAGTCTGAAGCATCGCTAAATAAGAAAGGAGACTCCATGGACTTGATTGTGAGATGGTTGCTGAACGCTTTGGTTTTTGTGGTGGTGAGTCGAATTGTTCCCGGATTCAGCGTGAACTCATTCTGGACAGCGCTGTGGGCAGCAGTCATGTTTGGGTTCGTCAATGCAGTGATTCGCCCCATGCTCCTCCTCATCAGCCTGCCAGTGAGCATTTTGACCCTGGGACTGTTTACGCTTGTCATTGACGCTGTAGCCATGAGCCTTACCGCGTGGTTGGTGCCTGGCTTCCAACTGCATGGCTTTCTGGCAGCGCTCCTTGGATGGCTGCTCGTTTCATTTGGCAGCATGATCATTTCATCTCTGCTCAGAAAGGATGCTGGAAGTCAACGATGAATGAACACCCGATCGGGGATTTTCACGTTCACACGATCTTCTCGGGGCATGCGTTTTCCACGTTGCAAGAGGTCATATCTGCGGCACGCGAACGCGGCCTGGCATATCTGGCCATTACAGATCATGGACCTGCGCGCACTGATGGGCCGAAGCTTGACTACTTCAAGAATCTGAACAGGCAGGATACGCTGCGTCAACTGCCGGGAATCCGAGTGCTCTTGGGCGTAGAAGCAAACATCACCGACACATGGGGCAATCTGGATATGCCTGAGAAGCTTCTGCATGAACTGGACATCGTGATCGCCGGATTCCATAATTCCACAGGGTACGGGGGCTCGTCCGTGTCCGAGAATACACAGGCCCTCATTAAGGCCATTGAGAAAAACCGCGTTACCGTCATTGCACATATAGGTGATCCACGCTTTCCATATCCGGTGGATCTCGAGGAATCGATAGCGGCTGCAGCCGAGAAGGGAGTACTAGTCGAGATCAACCAGTCGGCACTCCACACATGGAAGACGGCCAATGTCGCACACTATGAGCGAGTGCTGGAACTGCTTGTCAAATATCACGCGCCCATTCTGATGAACTCCGACTCGCACATCTCCTACAGCGTGGGGATCATGACAGAATGTGAGCGGCTACTGGTGGCACATGGCATCGATCCATCCTCGACGATCAACTATTCGGAGGAGCAGATCAAGAGATATATGCTGAGACCAGAATGAACAGCGAAGGCATTGCACGGACAGCTGTCATTGTAAGTGTACGGAAGCCGGGCGAGGTCCTGGATCCTGAGCGTCCCGAGGAAACGCGGCAACTTGCCATGGGGTTAGGCCTTGAGGTGCTTGACTTCAAGACGTATGTTCAGCGGACCGCCCAGCGATTTCTGCTTGGAAAGGGTCAGGTCGAAGAGCTCCACGATCTGCTTCAAGCCCTCAGGGCTGATCTCGTGGTCTTTGACTCGGAACTCACACCTCTTCAGTATCGATACTTGATCGACCATCTCGAGAGTCCAGTTATGGATCGGGCAAGGCTCATCCTGGAGACGTTTGCTTCTCAGGCCCACACGGCTGAGGCCAGGAAGCGCGTACAGATTGCAGAGCGTCTCTTTGAACTGACACAGCTTCGTGCCATGAACGCAGGATACGACCAGCAAGCAGGCTTCATAGGGATGCGAGGTCCAGGCGAAACCCTCTTTCAGAAACGGCGCAGAGCCAAGAGGACTGAGATCCATGAGTTACGCGAGGAAGTACGGGAGGTCGATACGCACTATGCGGTCAAGACACGGAGTCGGCAGGAATCCACCATTGCCAAGATAGCGGTCGTTGGGTATACGAATGCAGGAAAGAGCAGTCTCATCAATCTATTGTCGGGTTCTGACCTGCGGGCCGAGAACAAGCTCTTTGCAACCCTGGACACTGCCGCCCGCCCCGTTCACTTTGGCCGCCAGTCAGCGATTCTCATCGACACGGTGGGGTTCATCCGGGATCTGCCGGAATCGCTTATGGATTCGTTCCGCTCTACGCTTGATGAAGCGCGCGAGGCTGATCTTCTGCTGCACGTCGTGGATGCCGGTATACACGACCTGCATGAGAGAATACAGGTAGTCGATGAAGTTCTTGAACATATTGGATGCAGTGACATTCCTCAGTTGCTGGTTTTCAACAAGATCGACATGGTTGATGAACGTCGGCGCCACGAAATTCTGAGCCTTGGGAAGGGAATGATGGTCTCCTGCGCTTCGCTCGAGGGAATCCGTGAGCTTAAAGAGGCGGTAGCTTCGCTCTTGTTGCGACGTGTTGCACGTGGTTCATACGTGATACCATTTTCAAACCCTGGAGCGCGAGCTGACGTCTATGAGGAGGCCGTCGTCCTGAGTGAACGAGTTGCTGCTCGGAGCTGGATCATCGAGGCCGCCGCCTCTGCCCCTGGGGCTCGCCTTCCGCAGCGCTTTCTGAGAAAGAGCTGATTCGGGCAGGTAGCCTTATCGAGTGCTGGGCATGTGAACCTTTGGGCTATCTGCTTCGCTTGGCAAACACAGGAGCACTCTATAATGCATCCTGCTGAAAACGAGGAGCAGTCTCAGTATGCCACAAAACATCGGAGAAAGAGGAAGGAACAACAGGTGAATATAGAGGATTTCAATTACGATCTACCGAAAGAGCTCATCGCACAAATCCCTCTGGAACGGCGTGATCTGGCTCGTCTGATGGTTGTGGACCGAGCTACTGGAACAATTGAGCACAGGCACTTCCGAGACTTGCTCTCGTACTTGTCTGCTGGGGACGTCATGGTGATCAATGACACACGCGTCAACGAGGCAAGTTTCAGCTGCCGCAAGGATACGACGGGTGCCTCAATTGACATTCTGTTGACGGGACGCAAGTCTCCAACACGCTTTACTGCACTTGTGCGCCCCCTCAAGCGTCTTCATGTCGGGGAGACTTGCACGGTCACTTCTGATATCAGCTTGCGTCTGATAGAACGTGACGACGATGGTGATGCGCTCCTTGAATTCTCTCGTGATCCGTACACAAGTGAAGAGTTTCGAGCACTGGCACGTGTGCAGATACCCCCGTACATCAAACAGTTTCCACAGGATCCGGAAGCATATCAGACGGTCTACGCAAAGGAGCCGGGCTCAGTCGCGGCTCCTACGGCAGGCTTGCATTTTACGCCCGACTTACTGACCGGGATTCGAAACGCCGGAGTGAGTATTGAGCACGTTACCCTCAATGTTGGCCTGGGAACATTTCAACCAGTTCGAGTCAATGTAATCGAAACCCATCACATGCACACGGAGCGATTCACATTGCCGGAGGAGACAGCAAGGGCAGTCAATGATGCCCGCGCGAAGCATCGGGCCGTAACAGCCATTGGCACGACGGTGGTGAGAACGCTGGAGTCGTGCATCGACAAGGATGGAACCGTCAGGTCAGGTGCTGGAGAGACAGGTATCTTCATCTACCCTCCTTATGACTTCCATGGATTTGATCATCTGGTGACCAATTTTCATTTGCCCAAGTCCACACTTCTCATGCTCGTAGGAGCTTTCATGGGCATGGATCTGATGTGGGCGGCCTATCACGAAGCCATACGAGAGCGGTACCGGTTCTTCAGTTTTGGCGACGCCATGCTGATCCTGTAGGACGCTGCTGTGCGCACATTTGAAGTCACGCATCAAAGCACGACAGGACGCGAGCGAACGGGCATCCTGAGAGTGGCACATGGCACCGTTCAAACACCTGTGTTCATGCCTGTCGGTACTCAGGCCACCATTAAGGGCCTTACGCCGGAACAGGTGGAGGACATTGGGTTCGAGATCATTCTCTCCAACACCTACCATCTCTATCTCCAGCCTGGAGATGCTGTCATCCATGAGGCAGGGGGGCTTCATAAGTTCATGCACTGGAACCGGAACATCCTTACCGATAGCGGTGGTTTTCAAGCCATGAGCCTGTCGCGAATCAGCAAGAAAACTGACGATGGAATCGAGTTTCAGTCATTCATCGACGGTTCACGACATATGTTTACGCCTGAACGTGTCATCGCGATCCAGAAGAACCTGGACTCTGACATTGTCATGCCCCTTGATATCTGTACCCAGTATCCATCCGAGCGCACGGTTGCCGAACGTGATCTGGCACGGACCGTCTCCTGGTTTGGGCGAGCAAAGACCGCAATGGGCGAATCGCATCAGCTTCTGTTCGGTATCACACAAGGGGGTTTCTACGGAGACTTGCGGGAGGAATCCACAAAGCGGATCATGGAGTTAGATCCACAGGGGTTTGCGATAGGGGGGTTGAGTGTCGGGGAGGAACGTCAACTGACGATGGACATGCTTGACCATAGCCTGCTGAATGCTCCCGACGATCGCCCACGCTACTTCATGGGCTTAGGGGATCCTGTCGGCATTCTGGAGATAGTCAGCCGGGGGATTGACATGTTTGATTGTGTTCTTCCCACGAGAGTGGCACGCAACCAAATGGTGTTCACAAGGGATGGCGTCATCAAGATCTCGAAGAGCATGTATGAGCGCGACTTCCGTCCTATCGATGACAGCTGTTCGTGCTACGCATGTCGCAACTATACACGGGCATATGTGCGCCACCTTTTCAAGGCAAATGAGATGCTCGCTGGAACCCTGGCCACAATTCACAATCTCCAGTTTCTTCAGACCATGATTGTCGAGATACGCGATGCGATCGCTGCTGACACGTTTGCTAACTACAAGCACGAGTTCATGGCTCGCTACACTGCATCGTCGGACAGGGTATGGTGACATGCTTGATGTTTGCGCTTCTGCATTGACACTGAGCCCTATTTGATGTACATTTCATGTGTTGTCGAAACCAGGAGGAACGCTAATGCGGTCGAAGGTAACAGCGAGTCTTATTTTTGTGATTGTTGTGGCTGTAGTGGCTGGAGTGATCAATTATGAAGGATTGATCGCCAAGAACCCGAAGCTCGTTCCCAAGTTTGGTCTTGACCTTAGTGGCGGTGTGCGTATTGTGCTTGAAGCGCAAGACACTGCCTCTGTCAAAGCTACGAGTGACGCTATCGATGCTGCTGTCGGTGTCATCGATAAGCGCATTAATGCATTGGGAGTGAGCGAGGCCGTGGCAGTCCGTGAGGGTTCAACTTCCAACAGAATTCTTGTTGAGTTGCCTGGATGGCAGGATCCCGAACGCGCGAAGGAGATTATTGGAAAGACAGCGTTGCTTGAGTTCAAGACCGAGGACGGTACAGTCGTTGTGAGTGGCAAGGACCTCGTGGATGCCAAACTGGTGTTCAGCCAGGCGCAGGACACCCTTGGACAGCCAGAAATCTCATTCACTCTCAATGATGCGGGCAAGACGGCCTTCGCGGCCGCTACGCAAGCGAACATTGGCAAGAAAATCTCCATCTATCTGGATGGTCAGCTCCTCATGAGTCCGACAGTTGAGTCTGCCATCACTGATGGTGCAGGCGTCATCACCGGTGGATTTACTGCGCAGGAAGCAAGCAACTACGCGCTCCTGCTCAAGAGCGGAGCGCTTCCTGTCAAGCTCGTGGCGATCTCTGAAGAAGTCGTTGGCCCTTCGTTGGGCAGTGCGTTCAAACGCAGCAGCATACTGGCTGCACTGATCGCGTTTGTCCTTGTTATTCTGTGGATGTTCTTTTCGTACCGGTATCTGGGCATTGTCTCCGGCGTAGCTCTTGTTATCTACGCCGACATCCTTATGGCTGCGTACCTGGTGCTGCACGCAACGCTATCACTTCCTGCTATCGGAGGTGCAATCCTGTCGATCGGCATGGCGGTTGATGCAAACTGCATTATTTTCGAACGTATTCGCGAAGAACTTGGGCTGAAGAAGACGGTCAAGGGTGCAATCGGAGCAGGCTTTTCCAAAGCATTCCGAGCTGTCTTTGACTCTAACCTGACTGTGCTCGTAGGCACCGCGTTCCTCTTTTACTTCGGGACCGGCACCGTCCGCGGATTTGCCGTGACACTTTCGCTTGGCGTTCTTGCGAGTATGTTCACGGCTGTATTTGCCAGCCATACGCTGGTTGACCTTCTGCTGACTCCTGCTATTGCCAAGAACAGCAGGAAATTCCTCGGTTAGGCGGTGCTGCTATGACGTTCAGAGAGAGAATCCTGACCTGGGACATTGTTGGCAGGACGCGCACGTGGTTTACGGTATCGTCCGTGATCATTGCTATCGGCATTGTGGCTATGGTCGTGAACATTTTCAGCTTCGGTTCACCGCTCAGGCTTGGCATTGATTTCATTGGCGGAACCGTCATTAACGCGTCGTTCGCGAAAGCTCCCGATGAAACGGTTGTGCGAGATATCCTGGCTGCAAACGGGTACTCCAATGTGACCGTCCAGCGGGCTGGAACAAATGGCATTACGATGAAACTGGAAGCGAACGAGATTGATCCGGCCGTAAGCGGGAAGATCATCGATCAAATCGTTGCCAAATATGGTGCTGTCGATGCTGGAACGAAAGAAATTACCTCAATTGCTCCGGTGATCGGCCGGGACCTCTTGCGTCGATCTAGTTTGGCATTGGGGCTCTCATTGCTGTTTACATTGCTGTATATTTCGGTTCGCTTCAAATTCTCATTCGGGCTTGCGACAATTCTGGGTATGGTGCATGACATCTTGGTCGTCCTTGGCGTTCTTGCGCTCTTCCGGGTGCCTCTGAATGCGCCGTTCGTTGGCGCGTTCTTAGCGATTGTTACGTATTCAGTGCAGGATGGCGTCGTCGTGATGGATCGTATCCGCGAGAAATTGCGGTATCGTGGCCCAAAAGAACCATTTGACAAACTTGCGAACGCCGCAGTCACCGAGACATGGATGCGTTCATTCAACACATCCTTTACGACATTTCTTGCCGTCCTGGTCCTGTTTATAATGGGCGGTTCACCGATCCGTGACTTCTCGACGACACTGCTGGTCGGAGTCATCTCCGGTACGTACTCGTCCATTTATATCTCTACGCCGCTCCTCGTTCGTTGGGTACAGGGCAGAGAAAAAGCGGCAGTTCTGCAGAAAGCGTAGTTTGGTCAGGTTTCTGGACAGCACAGGATAATGCAGGAGGTAGCATGAATCTGAGAGATTTTATACGCGACATACCTGACTTTCCTCAGAAAGGGATTATCTTCAGAGACCTCACACCGCTCATGGGGAATGCCGAGGCATTCGGCTTCGCCGTTGATGAACTGACAAAGGAGTTTAGCGGCGACAGCATCGACAAGATCGTCGCCGTAGAAGCGCGCGGATTCATCATTGGAGCTGCACTGGCCTACGCTCTTCACGTTGGCTTTGTGCCTGCCCGCAAGCCAGGGAAGCTTCCCTACAAGTCAGTTCGCAAGGAATACGAACTCGAATATGGTGTCTCGATTCTTGAGATGCATGAAGACGCTATTAAACCGGGTGAGCGCATCCTCATCGTCGATGACCTTCTGGCCACTGGTGGGACGGTGAGTGCTACGGCCGACCTTGTGCAATCATTGGGCGGCGACATCATTGCCTACGCATTCCTTGTGACGCTTAAGGATCTCGGTGGAGCCAGCAAGCTGAGTGGTGGAAGGGTCGTCTCGCTGCTTGAGCTTTGAAGCTTGATACTGAGTTTGACGTTGATACAGCGTACCAGAATCTCATAACGACGCTTCAAGGCTGGCTGTCTCCAGAGGAGACAGCCATTGTGGAACGAGCGTTTGTGTTTGCGCGCCAGAGGCATGGGGATCAGAAACGTGCCTCCGGCACTCCCTATATACTGCATCCCATCAATGCAGCGCTGATCCTTGCCGCGTATCGCCTCGATTCAGAGACCTATGCTGCGTGTTTGCTCCACGACGTGCTGGAGGATACCGTGACCGCGAGCAAGGAGATCGAGGAGGGCTTTGGCGCGAATGTTGCATCGCTCGTTGAGGGAGTCACGAAACTGCATGAACTGAATTATTTGTCTCGCGAAGAGAACAACCTGGAAAATGTGCGCAAAATCCTTCTTGCCATGGCGGCCGACTTGCGGGTTGTCTTCATCAAGCTCGCAGACCGGCTTGACAACATGCGGACGCTGCAGTATCTCAGTGAGGACAAGCGGCAGCGTATTGCGCAGGAGACCATGGAAATCTACGTTCCGCTTGCGCATCGGCTTGGAATCTATGAGCTCAAGTGGGAACTGGAGGACCTTGCGTTTCGCTATTTGAACCCCGACGAATACGCGAGGCTCGCTGGACTTGTCGCAGCCAAGAGAGCAGAACGGGAGGCCTTCGTTCAGAAGACCATTGTGCAGATTCAGAGTTTGCTCGAAGAAAAGGGTATTCATGCACAGGTCTCGGGACGACCCAAGAACCTCTACAGCATCTATCGCAAGATGGTCCAGCAGGGCAAGACGTTTGATGAAATCTACGATCTAACAGCCGTGCGGATCCTTGTGGGGACCATTCCGGAGTGCTATCTGATCCTAGGGTATGTGCATGAGGCCTTTACCGTGGTCCCTGGGCGAGTGAAGGATTACATTGCGCTTCCGAAACCGAATGGCTACCAATCACTGCATACGACAGTAATAGGTTCGAATGGTGAACCGCTGGAGATCCAGATCCGAACAAAGCGCATGCATGAAGTTGATGAGATGGGGGTAGCTGCGCACTGGAAGTACAAGGAGGGCAAGGCTGCTGACTTCGTGGATTCTGAGCGCTTCGCCTGGTTGCACCAGTTGGTCGACTGGCAGAAGGACGTGCGTAGCAGCGGCGAATTTATCGACAGGGTGAAGGTCGATGTTTTCAGCGACGAGGTCCTGGTATTCACACCCAAGGGAGACGTCATCAACTTGCCGGTTGGCTCGACACCCGTGGACTTCGCGTACCATATCCACACAGATATCGGCAATAATCTGGTCGGAGCCAAAGTCAACGACCGCATCGTGCCGATCGACACTCAGCTGGTGACCGGCGACCGCGTTCAGATTATCACCTCTCGAAATTCCGGAGGACCCAAATCCGATTGGCTGAAGTTTGTCAAGGCGGCCTCGACCAAGGCGCACATTCGAGCATACCTTCGGAAGAAGGAACTGGAGCACGCGATTCCGGAGAAATCTGAAGTGCAGGAGCGTCCGCGGTCGCCAGTGACCCGCTCCTCCTCCTATCACCGTACCGTAACGGACAGTGGATTTCGGGTTGTTGTGCGGGGAGATGCGACGCTGCCGCTGATTATGGCTGCCTGCTGCAACCCAGCCTATCCTGACGAGATCCTAGGCTACGTGACACGTGGGAGAGGCGTGACCATTCACAGGGCGGACTGTGTCAACATCCCGTCGCTAGCCATGGAGCCCGAGCGCCTTGTCGAAGCACACTGGGAGATGATTCCACGAAAAGCGCGTGAGAGAACGGTTGTCATCGAAACGTTGAATGTCCCTGGCGTGCTCTACCAGGTGTCTGAGGAGTTTGCAAAACGAGATATCAATATCAAATATATGAAAAGCGCTGATCACATTTCCATGTTCAGAAAGAAAGGCGAACCAGCGAGGACACAGATCAAAATAGTCGCAGAATTCTCAGACGAGGGTACCTACCGACAGATCATGGATGCGCTGAGGGCGTTGACTTCTGTCATCTCTGTCAAGCAACAGTAGCTGGTCCCTCGCTCGGTGCAGCTGAGTATTGTTCAGTAGCGGAGTTCAGAGGAACAGTATCCGGCATGCAAGAGAGTCGCAATCGTACTCGAGCAAGAGGTGCCGCCTGCTGACCCCTTGGAGCAGGTCATCTGTCTCCTGTCTACCCAGAGGTCTCCTGTGCCGTCGGACGTAGCGCAAGTATCAACGTAGAATATGCGGAAGAAGTCCTCATCCTGCCGGCAAGTCCCAAGGCAGTGCAGTCCTTTCGCCGAGGCGTCTACAGGCAGTGTATATCGACGCAGGTAAGGTCACCAAGAGGAACCTCAGTGACCTATGAGTTATCGGAACCTTATACTATCTGCCTCAACTGCAAAGATACTCCGTCTGGATCATAGACATAGAAATAGCGGCTTTGAGGGTCAGGGTTTCTAATGTCCGAAGGGTTCAGTCCTTTGGACTGTGCAAGCTCATGGAGTGCGTCCAACTTGTCCGTAACGAAGCAAATAGAGAAACCCTTTCCTTCAAACTTCTGCGCCTGCGGCATGCAAACCAATTCGATTTCCGTCTCTCCTTCACCGTTCGTCATAAATGCGAGCTCTCCAGGCCCCTCTTTAAGACGACGGGAAATAGTCAGCTCTGTGATCGTTTCGTAAAACTCAATGGACTTCTCAAGATTTCTGACCATCAGTGTCAGTTGCCGAATATGCATAGAAATCTCCTTTCCATAAGACTACAATAACCATGCATTTTGTCGTCCCGGATTGTAACATGTAGAATATTGACTGTCAATGCTAAGAACGCTGCTTTAGTTATGGAAATGGCGCTTCGGAGCAACATGGCGCGAAGTGGGGATACACTAGTGCATCATCTACAAACCGGAGCCACCAAGGGCCCCATGACACGGTCCGCGAGATTATCGAGCCTGTCTGGGAGTTGCTTCTCACGGTTGACCATGGTCTAAAGCCTGTAACCCACAGCCTGGTCAGGTCGGAGATGAAGCTGAACCCCCGGAGGATGGGAGAAGATCAGGCCGATGATTCGACTTCCTTCGGCGAATGATTGTGGCATGTTTAATGACCGACTGAGAAAAGGTCACGTTGTGGCATGCGAGTGCGCAGCACATTGACGTAGACTTCGACTTGATGCGAGCCACCGTGCTGTGGACGTTCAGCAGCATTGTAAGTCAGATAGATCTTGCAAGACCCAAGCAATTTCGGTGAAAAAGTCTTACTCCAACCGCCAAGCCGCATCCAAAGCTACTGCTTCAGATGAGTGTCAATTGGTGGAGCCGAGGGGGTTCGAACCCCTGACCTCATCCGTGCGAGGGATGCGCTCTCCCAGCTGAGCCACGGCCCCATGCGTACTGATTATACAAGATTTGCTGTGTTAGTCAAAGCGCATGCTGTAACAAGGCTTCATGGAACCTGATTCCGGGTTGACATCACCACTCTCGGAACTATAATTTCAACGGTACTAAACAACTGTTTCTTGAGGAGCAGCCATGTCCAGACCGGTCGGTCTCATCGTTGGCACAGGCGTCGATAGCATACAGCTTCTATCCGATGCGAGGCGGTCCACTGTCACAACCCCCTTTGGCGAAGTAGACTACGTACGTGGCACCATGGATGCTGCAGAGGTGTGTATACTAAAGCGGCACGGGGAAGGACATGTTGTACCCCCGCATCTGATTAACTATCGGGCAAACATCATGGCACTCTATATGCTTGGAGTCAGGAACGTGGTGACGACAAGTGCGGTCGGATCGCTGAAGGAATCTCTTTGCCCAGGGTCCTACGCATTGATACAAGGGTTCCTGGATTTCACCAAGGCACGTGCCCAGACGTTCTTCGGGGTTGGGAGGGTGGTTCATACCGACATGACGCATCCCTACAGCGCAGCCATCACCGATGTTCTGGTGACTGAGATGTCAAGGCTGGGACTGTTGGTTCATACAGGTGAAGTGTACGTGGCAGCCGAGGGTCCACGTTTTGAGTCTCCTCAGGAAGTGCGCATGTATGCAATGATGGGTGGCTCGGTGGTCGGCATGACGGGGGTGCCAGAGGTGACACTCGCACGTGAAGCTGGGCTTGAATACCAGACCCTTGGTATCATTACCAACTACGCAGCAGGCATAAGTGCGTCTCCTCTGACTCACAAGGAGGTGCTCGACGCGATGAATGCAGCGTCAACTTCGCTGATTGAAGTTCTGAAAGCGTCTCTTCCCAAGGTCGCCTTGCTGCCGACTGCCACAGATGAAGATCAGCGTCCGCTTGACTTCTTGATCAACCCATGAAAGTCGAACTGCTGGCCCATACGCCCGACCCAGACATGCTGTGCGCCTATGCAGCCCATATCTGTTACAGCACCGAGCCTTTCAAAGCCGACCGGAGCACACGAATCCTGCACAAGGTCATGGCCAACGGACACCTGTCTGTCCTCGAGCATGCGAGCTTCACGTTTCTCGTCGAGGGGCTGTCACGGGTAGCTTCCCACCAACTGGTTCGGCATCGCCTTGCTTCATTTTCACAGCAGAGTCTCCGGTTCACAAAGGCCATGTCCACGACATTTTTCTCGCCGCCAGGACAGGACTTTGGACCGTTCTATGAAGTTGCCTATGCCGAGTACCAGCGCCTGCTGGCAGAGGGCGTTCACGAAGAAGACGCTCGCTACGTTCTTCCACAGGGCGTGACTTCTCGCCTTGTAGTGACCATGAATGCCAGGGAACTGCGGCATTTCTTTGAGTTGCGCTGCTGTCTGAGGGCGCAGTTTGAAATCCGCGCGTTGGCGTGGGTGATGCTGGCAAAGGCCAAGGCCGTGGCACCGCTCCTGTTTGAAAATGCGGGCCCTGTCTGCCTGCAGGGGTTGGAGTGCCCGGAGCATTCTTTTGTGTGTCCTCTTAATAGCAAGGGGAAGAAAGGGGGTTTGGAATGACAGGAACCATGCTTGCGATCGTCAAGGAACGTCCGGAACGAGGAGCTTCTCTTGTCCGGGTTGACATTCCTGCTATTGCGGATGATGAGGTACTGGTCAAGATCGACTATGCTTCCATTTGCGGGACGGACGTCCACATTTACTTGTGGAATGAGTGGGCGCAGAACCGAATCAAGACTCCGCACATCATGGGGCATGAATTTTCAGGGCATGTTGTCGAGACAGGCAGGTCGGTGCGGGGATTCAAAGAAGGGGACTTTGTCAGTTCGGAGACGCACATCTACTGTGGACACTGCTATCAGTGCCTTACCGGGCACAGCGAGGTCTGTCAGAACCTTCAGATACTCGGTGTAGACCGGGCTGGTGCCTTTGCAGAGTATATTGCAGTTCCAGAGCGCGTTCTCTGGAAGAATGATCCGCTCATACCAGCGGCGTGGGCTTCCATTCAGGAACCGATGGGAAATGCACTGGACACGGTGAATGCGGAGTCTGTCGCAGGGAAGACAGTTCTGATCACCGGAGCTGGCCCGATCGGGATGCTGGCTGTGGGCATCGCAAAGGCGTTCGGAGCTACGCAATTGTTCGTCAGCGATTTATCCCAGTATCGCCTGGACATTGCCAAGCGTATGGGCGCTGACACTGTTCTCAGTCCCCTGCGCGATGACGTGGAGGCTGTGGTGAGAGAACAGACGCATGGTGTCGGGGTGGATGTTGTTCTTGAAATGTCCGGTAGCGAAAAGGCTATACATCAAGGTTTGGCAGCGCTGACGCCAGGGGGCCGCATGTCGCTGCTTGGTCTTCCGGATCAACCGGTCACACTGGATCTAACCAATGAGGTCATCTTCAAAGAAATTCGTGTCTATGGGGTGACTGGGAGAAAGATCTTTCCCACATGGGAGACAGTATCCAGGCTGCTTGCGTCACGACTCGTCGACCCCACTCCTGCCATCACGCATCAGTTGAAGTTCGAAGACTGGCAGACGGGTATGGACGCTATGGTTGCCGGGACCTCGGGCAAGGTTGTCCTTCAGATTGCGGGGAGGTAGGGAATGAATCAGCGATTTCAGGAGATGATGCAAACTGAACTCGATCGGCTCGAAAAAGACGGACTTAGCGTACGCATACGGACGCTTGAGTCTGAGCAGGGGCCGGCATGTACGATCGATGGCAAATATGTGGTGAATCTTGCTGCCAACAACTACCTGGGCATTATTGGTCGGAAGGATGTCAAAGAGGCTGCAAAGAAGGCTATCGACGAATATGGTGTCGGTGCTGGCGCCGTCAAAACGATTATTGGGAATACCCAGCTGATTGTCGAGGCAGAGAAGAAACTGGCCAAATTCAAAGACGTAGAGGCGGTCCTGATGTACCAGGCAGGACTGACGGCAAACTCGGGCACGATTCCAGCGCTTGTTCATGAGGGAGACATCATTTTCAGCGACGAATTGAATCACGCGAGCATCATTGACGGCTGCCGCCTGAGCAAAGCCAGAATTGTTCCCTTCAAGCATTGTGATGTTGCCAGCCTCGAAGAGAAAATGAAGGAGCATGACAGTGAGACGGGCACAAAAATGGTCGTCACCGATGGCGTGTTCAGTATGGACGGGGATATTGCGCCACTTGCAGACATGGTCGCGGTTGCCAAGCAGCATGGAGCGATCACAATGGTTGACGATGCGCACGGCGAGGGAGTCCTGGGAGACCATGGACGTGGCATCGTTAACTACTTCCATCTGGAAGGAGAGGTCGATGTGGAAGTCGGGACCCTGTCAAAAGCCTTTGGCGTCGTAGGAGGATATGCAGCGGGCTCGCGCACACTTGTGGAGTTTCTCAAGAACAAGTCGCGGCCAATTCTGTTCAGTTCCAGCATGACACCGGCCGACGCAGGGGCCATTGTGAAGGTTGTTGATATTCTGATGGAAAGCGACGATCTGGTACACAAATTGTGGGAGAATGCAGCTTACTTCAAAGCGAAGATGAAAGCTTTTGGCTTTGACACCTGGAGAAGCGAGACTCCTATCACGCCCATTATCATCGGAGACAGCAAGCTTGCCAAAAATCTCTCTGCGAAGCTGTTCGAGAGAGGCGTTTTTGCACAGTCGCTCGGTTTTCCGACGGTGCCACAAGGTCTGGCACGCATTCGCTGCATGCTGTGCGCTTCGCATACCAAAGAACAACTTGACTTTGCCGCCGATATGTTCCACGAAGCGGCTGTTGAGTTAGGCATCTTAAAGAGCTAGGGATCCGATGTCTCTTGCTTCGGTTGACATACTGATTCTGGCGGGAGGGCTTGGCACGCGCATGAAGAGTGCGACGCCAAAGGTGCTTCACGACATTCTTGGGCACCCCATTCTTTGGTATGTCGTCGAAGCGCTGAAGAGTATCGACGGGCGTCCGATTGTCGTTACGCCAGCCGAAAACGAAGCATTTCGGAGCGAATTCGGGGACCAGGTACGCTATGTGGTCCAGCCAGAGCAGCATGGTAGTGGCCATGCCGTGAGATGTGGCATGGAAGCAGTTTCAGCGGAGTATGTTCTGGTCTGCAATGGCGACGACCCACTTCCATCCGCGGATGATTATCGCGAGTTTCTGGAAGAAAGTCTCACAAGAGGAGCAGATGCTGCTGTCCTCGCCGCTTCGTTGACTAGCCCGGGTCAACTGGGACGTGTTCTTCGAAATCCCGATGGCACGCTTTCCCGCATTGTGGAGGCACGTGATGCACGACCTGAGGAGCTCGAAGTCCATGAGATTAACACCGGCATTTACCTGTTTCGCGCGACCGATCTCCGTGGCTGGGTAGCGCGCATGGAGCCAGAAAACACTCAGCGAGAGTACTACATTACCGACTGCCTGGCCATGGCAGCCCAAGATGGAAAGACTGTCTACTGTCATACTGCTCATGGCCGCTGGGAAATGGCTGGCATAAATGAGCGTGGAGAGCTTGCATCAGCTGCGGCTATTCTTCAACAGCGGAAGCTGGACAGCCTGTACCGGGATGGCGTGACGGTTGACATGCCCGCAACAGTCCGCATTGATTGGGATGTTGTCGTGGGACGCGATACCGAGATCAGGCAGGGTTCGTGCCTGAGGGGAGGTACGGTAGTAGGTAGCTCATGTATTATCGGTCCACACACAACCCTTGTGAATGCGAATGTCGGCGATGGCGCCACAATTCTGGCCTCACACGTTGAGGGCGCTGTCATCAACAGCAATTCTGTCGTGGGTCCTTTCTCGTATCTTCGGCCGGGCACGGTGGCAGGCGACCACTCAAAAATCGGAGCCTTCTGCGAAGTCAAGGCGTCATTATTGGGGGCGGGAAGCAAGATTCCGCATCTATCGTACATCGGTGATGCATCCATTGGTGAAAACGTCAATATCGGAGCAGGTACAATCACGTGCAACTATGATGGGTTTTCACATGAAAAGCACCGGACTGTCATTGAAAAAGATGTCTTCATTGGGGCCAACAACAATCTTGTTGCCCCCGTGACGATTCACGAGGGGGCATATACGGCAACGGGGTCCACAATCACGCACGACGTGCCCCCAAAAGCGTTGGCGATAGCACGTGCGGTGCAGGTTGACAAAGAAGGATGGGTCAGGAGGAAAAAGAGTGGACAGTGAATATAACCCGATCAAGATATTTTCCGGTAACGCAAACAGACCTTTGGCTGAGAAGGTGGCTTCGTACTTGGGAATTCCGCTTGGCCAATGTGAGATTGGTCGGTTCCCGGACGGAGAGATCAAACTGCGTGTCAGCGAAAATGTGCGGGGAGTGAACGTCTATGTCATTCAGCCCACCAATGCTCCTGCCGAGAATCTGCTTGAGTTGCTCATCCTGCTTGACGCTTTGAAACGTGCTTCTGCTGCAAGTATTACGGCGATCATTCCCTTTTTTGGGTATGCACGCCAAGACCGTAAAGCCCGCTCGCGTGAGCCGATCAGTGCCAAACTCGTTGCCAACCTGGTCACCGTGGCAGGCGCAGACCGCGTTGTTGCGATCGACTTGCACGCAGCTCAGATCCAGGGCTTTTTTGACATTCCGACTGACAACCTGACAGCCATGGTTCAATTTGCTCAGTATATCAAGCGAAAGGAACTTGACGACCTTGTTGTACTGTCTCCTGATGTCGGAGGTGTAGCACGGGCCAGCACATTCGCCCAGACAATTCATGCCTCTCAGGCACTATTCGTCAAGAAGCGTCTGTCGCCAGAGGCCGTAGAGATCCAATCCCTGATAGGTGACGTACGGGGCAAAAACGTCATTATTACTGATGATGCCATCCATACGGGCAATACGATGCTGAACGCGTGCAATCGAGCGCTTGCGGAGGGAGCTAAGAGTGTTATTGCCTGTGCAACGCATGCCGTGTTTGCCGGGGACTCGCTTGGGCTGTTTGCTCGGTCAAACTTCAGCGAGGTCATTGTGACCGACACGATGTTTGTTCCGGATCGCCAGTATCCTTCGATGTTTACGGTGCTGTCTGTTTCAGAGCTTATTGCAAAGGCTATTTACAGTATCCACAATCATTCATCGGTGTCTGCGCTCTTCCAGCTCTGAGTATCTGAAAGTGCAGGCTTGATTCAGAGCCAGTCTCACATATACTATGTAGATACGCCGATATCAGTCGAATGAGGAGTTAATATGCAAAGAGTAGCAATAGAAGCCATTTCCCGAGAGAGCGGAAAGCACGGAAAACTGAGCGCCCTGCGCAGGCAGGGGTTCATCCCTGGGGTAGTCTATGGGCGTGGGATGACTGCAATGTCTGTTGCCGTTCCTATCCGCGCATTTGAGCGCATTCGCCGTACCGCCGGCGAGTCTGCCATTCTGGAGCTTCAATTTGACGGTGGCCAGGCGATAACGACTGTCGTACATGAGTTCCAAATGAATCCCATCAGGGACACGTATATTCACGTTGACTTCTTGTCGATTTCTTTGGATGAGCCACTGAGAAGCAGGATTCCGATTCGGCCCGTCGGTACTGCCATTGGTCTCAAAGAAGGCGGCGTGCTGGAACACTCGCTGTATGAACTGGAAGTGGAAGCTCTGCCACTGGACATTCCGGATTACGTGGAGGTTGATGTCTCTGGGCTGGGACTAAAACATTCCATCCACGTCGCTGACCTGAAGTTGGGTGACAAGATCAAGGTGCTGACAAATGAGACAGCGACCGTTTTCTCCGTCGTTGCCCCAGCCGTCGAGGAAGCTCCGCCGCTTCCTGAAG
Source organism: bacterium (assembly GCA_021373025.1). Taxonomy (GTDB): domain Bacteria; phylum Caldisericota; class Caldisericia; order Cryosericales; family Cryosericaceae; genus Cryosericum. The sequence goes on along the minus strand of JAJFTL010000037.1, from coordinate 38,237 downwards.
AGGGTGCTGCTACTGGAGGCGCAGTTCCTGCTGGTGAAGGTAGTGTCGCCTCTGCGGCTGCCCCAGAGAGCGCCGCCAAGGCACCCTCGAAGAAGTAACAAACCGCCATTGCTGCCGCTTCGGATTCACCATCGTCGCATGCGCTGGTCCCAACGGGCCAGCGTTTTTGCTGTCTCTGCTACAGGAATGCGCATACGATGAGAGTCTTGTTTATCGGAGACATTTTTGGTCGTCCAGGCCGTACCGTTGTTCATCGTCTGATGGCTGAGTTGCGAGAGGAATTTCAGCCAAGCCTCATCGTTGCCAATGCCGAGAATGCAACACACGGAACTGGCATGACTCGTGCTGCCTTTGAGGAGCTGAGCGTGGAAGGCATCCATGTGTTTACAGGAGGGAACCATACACTCGGGAAACACGAAATCCTGATCCTTATGGACGAACATCCGAATGTGCTTTGCCCGGGGAATGCCAGCCTCGCCCTCCGCCGTCATGGGTGGTTCGTATGGCCCAGTTCTGACGGCCCAATCGGCATTGTAAATGTCATCGGTCAATATTGCATGAGCGCAGTCGATAGTCCATATGACTATCTGGAGGACGTAATAGGTGGTTTCGACATGGAACACGTAGTGATGCGATTCGTCGACATTCATGCCGAAGCCACCGCAGAGAAGGCTGCACTCCTGCATCTCTTCGATGGCCGCGTGAGCGTCATTGTAGGGACTCACACGCATGTGCCTACCGCGGATGCGCGTGTGACTGAGAAGGGTACGGCCTTTATCACCGACGTTGGCATGACAGGGGTCATGTCCTCTATTATCGGTCTTGATCCCGAAACTGTCCTTCGGCGCATTCAGACGGGGGTGACCTACCCGCCACATGTCGCCGAGGGCGAAGCCACCCTGATGGCCGTCGTGGTGGATATTGATCCTCTGACCGGGAAAAGCACATCAATACTGCCCTTACAGCGGAAGAGCTGACATGGTCTCGTTCTTGATCAAGACATTTGGTTGCCAATTCAATGAGCTGTACAGTGCTGCCATTGCCGATGCATTGGTCCGAGGGGGCAATCAGTCTGTCGAAGACCTCGATAAAGCGTCACTTGTCATCATTGACAGCTGCGCTGTCCGGAAGAAGTCTGAGGAGAAAGCCTTCAGCTTTCTGGGTGAGGCTGCGAAGACCATTGGTGCCAGGAATATTGTATTCATAGGGTGTGTGGCCTCTGTTGACCGCGAGCGGGCGGTGCGCATTGCTGGGCATGGCCTCAGGATCATAGAAGGTACAATGAGCCTGGATGCAATTCTAGCTGTTGTCGAGACGCTGGCTCCCATAGAGCTGGACGATAGTCCGCCTCGGTCACTGTTTCCGACAGCTGACATCGAGCTCATTCGTGGCTGTGAGAGCTATTGCACCTACTGCATTGTTCCAGCAGCACGTGGCCGCGAAATCTCCATTGATGGGGCCGATGTCCTGCGGAGTGCGCTTGGAGCTGTCCGGAGTGGTTTCTCCGAGCTCCTCTTCCTAGGGCAGAATATCAACAAGTACCGGTCCAGTTTCGGGGGCTTGGTCGGAATATTATCTCAGGTGGATGCGATTGAGGGATCCTTCTGGTTCTGGTTTCTGAGTTCTCATCCGGCCAATTTTGAGCCGATCGAGGTGAGGCGACTCATGGAGTTGCAGCATATCGAGCATCGCCTTCACCTTCCCCTGCAGTCGGGCAGCGATCGTATCCTAGAACGGATGAACCGGCACTATACACTGTCGCAGTATGCAGACCTCGTTCGGCCTATAAGGGATGCTGCAGGATGGGCACTGACAACGGATATTATTGTTGGATTCCCCGGTGAGACGAATGATGATTTCCTGCGAACGATCGATGCAGTCCAAGAGTTTCGGTTTGACGGAGTTTTCCTGGCGAAATACTCTGATAGACAGGGCACTCCATCCTCCAGAATGGGAGACAAGGTCCCGCAGTCTGTGATTGATGAGCGCCATGCAATGCTGCTTCGAGTGATCCAGGATCTGAGCAGGGAGGGAAACCAGCGAGTGGCAGGCCAGGTTGTTGAAGTGCTTGTTCTGAGCCGGCAGGGGAGTGACAAGGCATTTGGAAGGTCCATTGATGGCCGAAACGTCTGGTTCTCATGGATGGGACAGGAGCCACAGGTCGGCAGGTTTATGAGGGTGCTCATTGATCATGGATCAAAGGAAGGACTATACGGAACAACAATCTGATAGTCTGCCGTTGGTGATTGGCATCATTGGTGCTACCGGAACGGGCAAAAGCGAGCTTTCCCTCAAGATGGCTCTGCGCTATGACGGATGGATCATCTCCGCCGATTCCATGCAGGTATACCGGGGTATGGACATTGGGACAGCAAAGTTGCGTCTTGAAGAACGCCAAGGCATTCGACATGCTCTCATCGATATTGTTTCGCCTCGAGACCACTTTTCGGTGGCTTCGTATCAGGAGCTGGCACTTGAGGCCGTGCGCAGTGCGCTGGCTTCGGGGCATCTTCCGATCATTGTTGGTGGAAGTGGCTTGTATGTCCGGGCAGTGCTGGATGGATACGAATTTCTTCCGCAGAAAACTGACATGGAACTTCGAACCCAATTGCGTGCGCTGTCAGAAAACGAATTGCGCTGGCGGGTCAAAGCTATCGATCCGCTTGCAGAAGCCACGATTGCTGCACATGATTGCAGGCGCCTGACGCGAGTACTCGAAATGGCTTGTCAGTCGGACGTGCCCCCCAGCTCACTGAAACACAGGCGCCATCCAGTTCCGTGGCGAGTGGTGCGCATTGGTCTACGGGCAGAGCGCACAGACCTGTACCGACGGCTTGATGCGCGTGTCGATGCTATGATTGACGCAGGCATGGAAGAAGAGGTTCGGCGCCTCCTTGCAGAGGGTTTGACCGCGGAGGACACCGCGATGCAGGGAATTGGCTACAAAGAACTGGCCAGGTGGCTGCAGGGGAGCCTGACACGCGCGGAGGCTATTGAGCTCTGGAAGAAGCGAACGCGCAACTATGCAAAACGGCAGGAAACATGGTTCAGGAGAGAGCAAAACGTGGAATGGATCAATGTTACCAATCAAAGTACGGAGCAAGTGTTCGCTCGGGCGACCACTATTGTTGAACAAGCGCTGCAAGGAGACGAGTTGTGATAACAGAGAGCCAGCTGCTTGAGAGGGCCCTGCAGTTTGAGAGTGAGTTTGCTGCGGAAATACAGGACATTCGAGCGGTTCAACGTCGCAATTTCATGCGGATCCTGGATGCTATTCATGCTGTACACTTGTTGACCTCGGAACTTCGGCCATCGTCGGGCTATGGGATCGGGGACGGTCTGCGTGACAAGATGGAGCGCGTGTTTGCGCTGTTGTACGGCGCAGAAGCAGCACTGGTACGTCCTCAGATTATCTCGGGCACGCATGCTCTCGCTATAGCCATGTTTGGTGTCCTGCGCCCTGGCGACCTGCTGTGTTCGATCACTGGAGCTCCCTACGACACCATGGAGGAGATCATAGGTATTCGCTCTTCGCACGGCTCGCTGGCAGAATTTGGTATCACGTACGCGCAGTGCGATCTGACTATACTGCCACGCACCCAGTGGCAGGAGCAGATCACGGGTTGTTGTGCTGTTCAGAAACCCAAGCTGGTCCTGATACAGCGAAGCCGTGGCTACAAGCGCATGCGGGCGCTGAGCGAGAGCGATATTGCAGCAATGATTTCTACTGTCAAACAGGTGTGGCCGGAAAGTCTGGTCCTTGTCGACAACTGTTATGGCGACCTGCTTGAGGACCGCGAACCCACAATGGATGGTGCCGATCTGCTAGCCTCATCATTCATGAAGAATGTTGGTGCAGGTATCGTCACGACGGGGGGCTATGTTGTCGGGACTACGAAGGCGATCGCTCTGGCAGCGACGAGGTACTCCAGCCCTGGAGTGGGGGCGGAGATAGGGCCAAATCTGGGGTACGCAGAGATGTTCCTTCGAGGGCTTCTGTTTGCTCCCGCAGTCATGGAGCAGGTGCTGGTCGGGAACCTTCTGGCAAGTGCATTGCTGCAGGAATCTGGTTTTTCAGTGGATCCTGGACCACGCAGTGTCAGGGGCGACAGCGTTCTGCGCATAGAATTTGCTTCTCGAGACCAACTCATGGCATTTGCTCGAGGTGTTCAAGAGTGTTCAGTCCTTGATGCTGAGGCTATGCCTGAGCCAGGTCCCATGCAGGGATATGATGCAGAAGTCCTGATGGCAGGCGGCACACTGGTGCAGGGATCTACCGTTGAACTGAGCTTTGACGCACCGATGCGCCAGCCATATGTCGGGTATCTGCAGGGAGGCCTGAATGCATGGCAGGTGGTCCAGGCAACAGCGAGAGGAATCATTTACAGTCGAAACACATAGGTCCGGTGTCCCAGAAAGGTATTGGTGATAGAATATAATGTTGATAACGTGCGATGGATATGGAGGCTACTATGACGCATCTTGAAGCAGTTGATCCAGAAGTAGCGGAGATCCTGAATAGAGAACTGCACAGACAGCAGAACAATATTGAGCTGATCGCTTCTGAGAACTTTGTATCGCAGGGTGTTCTGCAAGCACAGGGATCGGTACTGACGAACAAATATGCCGAAGGATACCCCGGAAAACGCTATTATGGCGGCTGCGAGTATGTCGATATGGTTGAAACACTTGCTATAGAGCGAGCAAAAGCGCTGTTCGGGGCGGAGGGTGCAAATGTCCAGCCCCATTCGGGGACGCAGGCGAATCTGGAAGTGTACTTTTCGGTTCTGCAACCTGGAGACACGATCTTGAGTATGTCACTTGCCGATGGTGGACACTTGAGCCATGGAAGCCCCGTGTCTCTTGTCGGAAAGTTGTTCCGCATTGTCTCGTACGGCGTTCGGAGGGACACGGAGACCATCGATTATGACCAAGTGGCAGAGTTGGCCCAGAGAGAACACCCGAAGCTCATTATCGCAGGGGCCAGTGCATATCCCCGGATCATCGACTTTGCACGCTTTCGAGAGATTGCTGATTCGGTCGGAGCACTTCTTCTGGTCGATATGGCGCACATAGCTGGACTCGTGGCGGCTGGTCTTCATCCGTCGCCTGTGCCGTATGCTGACTTTGTCACGACGACGACGCACAAAACGCTGCGCGGTCCTCGCGGGGGTATCATCCTCTTTAAAGATAAGTATGCCAAGCAGATTAACAGCGCTGTGTTCCCTGGCAGCCAGGGAGGGCCTCTTGAGCATATCATAGCAGCTAAAGCGGTCGCTCTCAAACAAGCTTCGTCCCCCGAGTTTGCTACCTATCAGAAGCAGGTTTTGAGTAACGCGAAGGCTCTCGCACAGGCGGTGGCCGATCACGGATACCGCATCGTTTCGGGGGGTACCGACAATCACCTCATGCTGGTTGATGTGACAGTCAAGAACGTCAATGGCAAGGAGGTCCAGTCACTCATGGAGACCGCCGGCATTACTGTCAACAAGAATGCTATTCCGTTTGATGTCCTGCCGCCGAACAAGGCAAGCGGCATACGGTTGGGGACCCCAGCGACAACAACCCGAGGTATGAAGGAACCGGAAATGGCAGAAATTGCCGCGCTCATCGATGAAACGATCGTTGGTCGGGAGAGCGAGAACACGTTGGCTGAGATTCGAGCTCGGGTAACGGCGTTGACTGATCGTTTTCCGTTGTATCCAGGTATGGCCTACTGAGCTGCGTGATGAGCTACACTGGCGTTCAGGTGTTGGATCATCCGTTGATTCGGCACAAGTTGACTCTGCTTCGCAACCGGAATACGACGCATAAGGACTTTCGCCAGCTGGCTGAGGAGTTGGCCGGGCTTATGACGTATGAGGTCTGCAGGAATATGCGAACCAGGTCCTGCCCTGTTGAAACACCTCTAGAACACTATGATGGACAGGAACTGGAAAATGAAGTTACGATCGTCCCAATCCTGCGAGCTGGTCTTGTCATGGCACAGGGCATGCTGGACATGATTCCTCACGCCAGAGTGGGACACATTGGTCTGTTCAGAGATGAGACGACACTGCAACCCGTGGAGTACTATTGCAAGCTACCTGACAGTGTTCATGACTCAGACGTGTTCATCGTGGACCCCATGCTTGCAACGGGTGGCAGTGCATCAAAAGCCATTTCATTGGTCAAGGAGCGACGTCCGCGCAATATCAGTTTCTGCTGCATTATTGCAGCGCCCGAGGGCATTGAGGTTCTGCAGAGGGATCACCCTGATGTCAAGATCGTCACCCTGGAAATTGACCGTCAGCTGAATGAGAATGGGTACATTCTCCCTGGCCTTGGTGATGCGGGCGACAGGATATACGGAACGAAGTAGACTATGCACCTGATTGTTACGCACGCCCAACTCTGGTCGTTTTTTGTTGCTCTGATGCTGAGCCTTGTCTTGACGCCGCTCAGCATGAGGCTGGGACTTCATCTTGGTATCACCGACAAGCCTGCTCAAGCGTCTGATTCTAACCTCAAGACGGAGCGGCGTCGGGTCAACCAGGTAATAACTCCGCGTACCGGCGGCATCGCCATCGTCCTCGCGTTCATGGTGCCTGTGCTTTTCTTCAATGCCCTGACGCCACAATTGAGAGGTATCTTCATCGGCGGAGCCGTCATCTTCATCGGGATGCTTCTCGATGACATGTTTGACATCCCACCTGTCCTAAAGCTCTTGATACAGTCTATCGCCGCGGTAATTGTTATAGCTTCGGGAGTCCGCATTACTGCATTCACAGATTTCTTTCGGGGGGGATTCTTTCATCTTGGCACAGCCGGTATCATCCTGACCTACTTCTGGATCGTGGGGATTACCAATGCCATGAATCTCATTGATGGTCTGGACGGTCTCGCTGGTGGAGTAACGGCGCTCGTCCTACTTGCGATGTTCTTCTTTGCCGCCTTCAAAGGCATGGCCACCATGGGGGTGATTCTCAGTGCCCTACTCGGGGCCGTTCTTGGATTTCTGGTCTTCAACTACAATCCTGCACGTGTATTTCTTGGTGATGCTGGGTCGGAGTTTCTTGGATTCATGATTTCGACGCTTTCCGTCTATGGAGCTCTGAAGCTCCCTACGACCGTCATGTTCATCGTTTCGATTTTTGCACTTGGGATCCCTATTGCTGAAACGATTTCAAGCATCTTCCGGCGCGCGGTCAGGCATCAGTCGCCCATGAAAGCGGATAACGGTCATTTCCATTATCGGCTGCTGTTCCGGGGATGGAGTCAGCGGCGTATTACGATGCTGTACTATCTCGTAACCTTCATGCTGTGTACCATTGGATTGCTCATCGCTCTTGTGGGAGTACACTGAAGTGGGTCGAAGAAGAATTCTGTCCATTTTTGGAACACGGCCCGAGGCGATCAAGATGGCTCCCATCGTGAAGGCACTGGAAGCAGATGCCAGGTTTGAGAGCAAGGTCCTCCTTACTGGTCAGCACATGGAGATGCTGGATGACGTCGTGAAGTTGTTCGAGATTCGGGTATGGCGGGACCTCGGCGTCATGAAACAGCGGCAGACACTCCCCTATTTGACGGCTACGCTGGCGACGCGCATCTCGGAGGCGTTGGGTGAAGTGGCGCCTGATATGGTGTTGGTACACGGGGATACGACAACAACATTCATGGGAGCCCTGATGGCTACCTACGCAAAGATTCCTGTCGGTCACGTCGAAGCGGGACTTCGGTCCCACGAGAAGTTCAGCCCTTTCCCAGAGGAAGTCAATCGCATGTTGACGGACCAGATTGCCGATGTGTGTTTTGCACCGACGGAAGAGGCCAGGCGAAACCTTCTTGACGCCGATGTCGACTCCGAGAGAGTCCACATCGTTGGAAACTCAATCGTAGACGCCGTGCACATGGCCCTGCCTCACCTCCGTGCTCCAGCGGTGATGTCTAGAATCGCGCCAGGCAGCTCACTGATTATCATGACCGCACATCGTCGCGAGAACTGGGATACTGGTATTGCGATCTTCTCAGACGCGCTGGTGAAGTTGTCTGCACGTCATCCTGAACTGACGTTCGTTTTTCCTGTCCATCTCAACCCAGTCGTCAGGGAGACTGTTTTGGGAATTGCCTCCGGCTTGCCGAACGTTGTACTCACAGATCCCCTTCCCTACTTTGATTTTTTGTATATGCTTGAAAACTGCGTGGCGGTGTTGAGCGACTCTGGTGGCATTCAGGAGGAAGCTGTCACACTGCACAAGCCAATGCTCCTGCTGCGCGAGGTGACCGAACGACCTGAGGCAGTCGCAAGCGGGTGGGTGTCGCTGGTTGGACAGAACGAAGACCTGATCATTTCATCATTTGAGCATCTGGCCAGCAGAGGTTTTGCCGTCACGGGTACAGCCGGAGCGAACCCCTATGGCGACGGGACGACTGCCGCGCAGATCCTGGACCATCTTGATGGCTACCTGAACGGACGCATTGAGGGGGAAAAGAGATGACAACTCAAGAGAGTTTTCTTATTGAAGGAGGGCATTCGCTCCATGGTTCGGTCCGCTGCAGTGGTGCCAAGAATTCGATTCTGCCACTCGTGGCAGCGGCGATCGCTGTACGCGACACTGTGACCTTCCAGAACGTGCCAGATATTAGCGATCTCCAATCGCTGCTTACGCTCATTCAGGCAATGGGGGTCAAGGTGGTTTCGTTCAAGGATGCAGAGTTGGTCCTTGATACGCGAGGTCCCATAGCGACACGTGTCGAAAATACGAACGGATATAGTCTGCGCGGTACGCAGACGTTGGTCGGAGCGCTTCTGGCACGAGAGCACAGGGCGATGCTCCCCTCGCTGGGGGGATGCAACATTGGAGCTCGCCCCATCGATCTCCATATCAAGGGCTTGCGTGCCATGGGGACGCAGTTCGAATGGAGGGAGGGCTACCTTGTGGGCCAGGCTCCCGCTCTCAAGGCCTGTGACGTGTATCTTGACTTTCCTAGCGTGGGAGCAACGGAGAATCTCTTGCTGGCTGCTTCACTGGCGGAAGGTACAACGCGTATCTTCAATGCGGCACAGGAACCGGAAGTGTACGATCTTATCTCCTTTCTCAATAAGGCCGGCGCGCGCATTGTGCCGGTTTTCCCCTTCGGGTTCCGCATTGAAGGAGTAAATGAGCTTCATGGGGCATCGCATAGCATCATAGGCGACCGCATTGAGGCGTCGACGTTAATGGTGGCCACGGCCATTACGCAAGGTGAGACGAAGATTTCAGGCGTAGACGCACGGCATGTATGGTCTGTCATTGCCAAGCTCAGGGAAACGGGAGCCGTGGTCGAGGTGGAAGGCGATGACACAGTGACTGTGAAGGGTGTTCCTGACTATCGGTCAACTGACATTCGCACCTTGACCTTTCCAGGATACCCAACGGATGCGCAACCTCAGATGACTGCATATCTGACGCTTGCACATGGGAACTCTGTTGTTGTGGAAAGCATCTTCGAGAACAGGTTCGGTGCAATCCTCGAACTTGAGCGTATGGGAGCTCATATTAAGGTGGCAGACGAGACCGCCATCATTGAAGGAGTCGACTCCCTGAATTCAGCGATCGTTCAGGCAAAAGATCTGAGAGGTGGCTCTGCTTTGGTGCTTGCGGGCCTGGCGGCGCATGGCACGACAACAGTAAAATCGATCTACCATATTGATCGCGGCTACGAGGCGCTGGAGACCAAGCTGGCGCAGCTCGGAGGACATGTGACCCGAGTCAATCAAATGGAGGCTTGAGAATGGTAACAGAAGAACAGATTTTGGACGTGCTGCGCACCGTCTATGATCCAGAAATCCCTATCAATGTGGTCGATCTCGGATTGGTCTACGGCGTCGAGATTACCAAGGATAGCGATGTCACGGTCCGCATGACAATGACTGCTCCACAATGCCCGATGGGCAGCTATATAGTCGAGCAGGCTGAGCAGGCAATTCGGACGGTTGCCGGAGTAAACAACGTTCGCGTGGACCTAGTGTTCGATCCACCCTGGGACATTTCGATGATCAAGGAAGACGCTGCAGTGAAGGCCGGGTTGATCGCAGCTACTCCGGCAGCCGAGACCGATAACTCGACCGACAAATGAACGAAATCACGCCACGGGCTTCTGCGGGTGCGCTCGCGGCGAATCTTGATCAACTGATCGAGAGCTTCCTGCTGGCGCAGGATGTTGGCAGTACCAGCAAAGTTGTCTATCGCAGAGCACTCAAGCGCTTCAAGGACTTCCTGACTCTTCGTGAGGCAGCCGGCGGTATGGACTACCTCACGAAGACAGATATCGTTCAATACAAGAGTCATCTGCTTGCCGAGGGGCTTTCACCTAGGACAGGAAATCTCTACCTGACAGCTGTCCGCCAGTTCTTCAAGTACCTAGAGTCTAGCCGCATCTATCCAGATGTGTCGGCTGGTCTGAAGGGCTTCAAGCGTTCCTTTGGGTTCAATCGGGATCCCTTGACACTTCAACAGGCACGTGACCTTCTCAGCTCGATCGATACGACGAGTATCATCGGACTTCGTGACTTTGCCATGATCAATCTGATGCTTCGGACGGGCCTGCGGACAATGGAGGTTGTCGGCTCTAATGTCGGCGACATTCGCCAGACGTCAAATGCAACGCTCCTGTATGTGCGCAGCAAGGGTAAGGACGCTAAGGATGACTTTGTTGTGCTGACCCGTGAAGCATATGAACCCATAGCCCACTACCTGGCTGCTCGTCACTGCACCGACCCCCATGCACCGCTGTTTGTGTCACACAGCAACAACAACAAGGATAGAAGGATCACGACGAGGACGCTTCGGTCCGACGTGAAACAGAAACTGCTGGGAATAGGTGTGTATTCTTCCCGCATCTCCGCGCACTCGCTGCGGCATACCTTTGCTACAATGGCCCTTCAGAACGGTGCCACGATAGAGCAGGTCCGCGATACACTCCGGCATCAAAACATCACGACGACCCAGATCTACGTCCATACAACGGACCGTCTGGAACACGCTGCCGAAGACACCATCAAAATCTGACCGCGGAGCTCCGAGTTGTATGGGCAGAAAAGTGGCCCTAGGAAGAGATTTCGATTCATGAGTTGTACTATCGTGCGTGAGATTGCTGCAAAACCCACGATTTTGATGGACTGGCCAGCCCTGACCTGGCAGAGGCAGAGTGGGTCGGGGCCTGCGGTCCTCTTCATGCACGTGTGTCTTCATCGAAAAGGAAGAGATCGAGATTGTCAAAAGAACGTTGGCAATGGTAAAAGGGCACAACGCGAGACCAGGACGGGCACGGTTAGTCTTGGGAGATGCTTTTGGCGTACGACACACGAGAGGTACTGGTAGACCGTATCAGCTACACCACCACAGGAGCTCGTACAGATGCCTCAGGGGCGAGCTCGTAGTGGAGGCACTTGCGAGATCACGTATCCGTGTGGCTCACATCCACTTCCGTGGACTGTCGGGGTCCTCGAGAGGAACCCGTGGCTATCCGAGTCCCCTGTCTGGTATATGGCGTAGTCGCCACGTCGGTTGAAGGGGAAATCCGACTACCGCAAATCAATCTTTGCGGAAGTCGACCTTAGCTGTGGATAAATAGGATCGAATTATGGGACAGGTTTTTGACTGAAGATAGTTCCGGGAAGAAGACGGCGGCCATGAAGAAGGTCCACGGCGGACGTGGGTGTCTTTCCGGGAAACTGCAGCTCGATCAGCTCCAGCCATCCGTCGCCACAGCGGACAGCAGCGCGCTTTCGAGCGAACTGCATCAGCATACCGGCGGGCGCGGTATCGGGGAGACGCATGTCGGCATGCAAGGGATCGGCTCGCAGGATCCTGATGCGGTTGGGACCTTGATAGGTCGAGGCGCAAGGGTCGGGACTGAGCGCGCGCACGAGATTGTGAATACGTGTCACAGAAGCCGACCAATCAATCAACTGTTCTTCAGGGAGTAGCTTTCGGGCGTACGATCCTTCACCAACCTGCGGGAGAGGTGTGGCCGTCCCCAACACAAGCGACTCGATGACTCTGAGGGAGAGTGGAATTCCAACGCGGAGGATGGAGGCCTCAACGTCCGCTCGGTAACCAGTCTCGGAAATGGTGAAGGGTTCCTGGGCCAGAAGTTCTCCCCGGTCGAGCAATGTGTTCATGCGGATGATGCTAACAGCGGACTCAGAACGACCGTCGATGATTTGCCTCTCGATCGGAGCAGCGCCACGATACCATGGCAGCGGAGAGGGATGGAGGTTGATTGACCCATAGCGTGGTGTGTCAAGCAGTTCAGCTGGGAGAAGCCTCCCGTAGGCGAAGAGGAACAGAATATCTATACGTGCATCCTGCAGGAGGAGTCTCAGCGATTGGGATGATATTGAGGCTCCATTGACGACGGGGATGCCATTGAGGTCTGCCCATGTCTGGACTGGGTTCAGAACGACTTTCCCATGACGGACGGTGGGTTCCTCAGAGATAACTGCGATGGGGACCTGACAGTGTTGCCGAATGGCTTCGAAGACCGGAACGGAAATTGGGGCAGAACCAAAGACGGCGAGGCGGGGGATGTCCATGGATGTTACGAGAGCTGCTGTTCCTTCTCCCTGGGTGCTTGACCAAGAACTTCGGCTGCAGGACTTCCCTCCTGAAACGAGATAGTCGAAGGGTCAGTGATCTTGTCGACAAATAGCGTTCCCTGGAGATGGTCATACTCATGCTGAATGACACGGGCCTCGAAATCGACATAGGTGTGAATACGTCTCTTGCCGGTGTGGTCAAGATAGGAGAGCGTGATCTGCTCTGCTCTCTCAATGGGAGCGTAGACGCCAGGAATGCTGAGACATCCCTCCTCGGCCACTGCTGAACCTTTACGTTCGAGGATCTGCGGGTTGACGACGAGATGAAGTCCCTCGCCAACGTCGTAAATAAAAAAGGCCTCGCTGATGCCAATCTGGGGGGCAGCAAGACCAACGCCAGTTGGTTTCATCAACTCTTCCATGGAGTCAGCCAGGCGCACCAGTTCTCTCGTTACTTTGCGAATGGGCTTTGCCTTCCTGCGAAGGATAGGGCTGCCAATGACAACGATTTTCATACGATTAGTATACGCGGATGGCTGCATTTTGAAAGACCTTACTGTGAGTAAGCGAAGCACTGACGCGCAATTCCAGCGCGGTCTGGGCTGCGTCTGCCCGAAATTCGACGGAGAGGACCTTTGTGCGAGGTGATGTCGTGAGAACATTCCCATGGAGCCCCAGGGCATTGACTCCTTCTGCACGAAGCGCATCTGCCAAGGATAGGCAGATAGCCTGGACGTCAGAGGGCAGGCCATGCCATGGAACGCGAATGACGAATTGCCGCGCATAGGGCGGCATCAACAACTCCTTCCGCTGGTTGCTCTCGCGCTCCAAAAAAGCACTCACGGACTCACGTCCATCAAGAATGGGTCGCAGGCCAATGGAACGACGATCAAGTTGGACTATCACCGTGCCGGGAGCAGTCTCGGATACTGCTCCCTGAACCACAGCTCTCAACTGCTCAACATTGTCAAATACGGGGTGTCTGAGTCCTACGCTCACGTCAGGAAAGACAACGAGATCGGGCTTCATAACGGCAATGCGCTGTACGTCTGCGTAGGTGCCCAGATAGAGGCATGGCTTTCCTTCAGCGACAGGCGCATCTTCATCCGTTGCCTTCATCATTTCAATCGAACCCACCGGAAATGTGCGCTGAAGTTCCTGAGCAAGTCTGTCGAGACCATAGCCACGCGACCGAAGCTGCACGCCATGACAATTTGGACATGTGTCGGGCGGTGCCTCCGAATATCCGCATTGCTTGCAGTAAAGCCGTGTTCTATTGGCACTCAGCGTGAGCGTTGCTCCACAGACTGGACATGTTGCGGTATAGCCGCACTCTGCACATTCAATGCTCGTAGCAAGCCCGCGAATGTTCAAGACAAGCATGGAACTTCGGGCCATATCATATGTGCGTCGAAGCAGAGCCATCGTGGGCTTCAACAGGATCCCTGATGCACCTGACGTCTGCTTGTCCGATGCGGCCGAAGTTCGAACAAAAAACGTGGGACCACTGGGTGCAGTGCTATCTATGCTTGATGGTTGCAACGATGCTCCAGCCGACCAACCACACGCGTCAAGAACGGAGAGGGTTGGTACGGTGGTACCAACCAAGCAGCCTATGCCTCGCGCCCGGCCAATCTCGCAGGCGATGACAACCAGGCTTCTCAGGGAAAAGCGCTGCCAGAAGAACGGCCATTCGCCGGGAATTCCGAGATCGAGCGCAATGAGCGACACTTCTGGAAGAAGAAGAGACGAGAACTGTCGTGTGCTCAACCATACCGTCGAACATCGATGTTCGCTCAAGTGTTTGCTGGAACGCCGTGGCCAGCGGATCACCGGCACATGATGTTCGTTGACGAGTTTCTGTTCGTAGCTACTGGCAAGGACATCCGAGCTGACAATGAGGGCGACACTTCCGCCATTCGAGATGACTTCTCTTATTGCTGAACTGAACGCGGTAGCCCGTGATTCAAATGGCTCGGCGACCAGTTGAGGCTCACCGGTGCGGGCATGGGGTATTACCGATGCATGAGCCCTGTCGGCAAGCACCCGATCGACAAGGAATCCCTGCTCGTACATCAAGCGCCTCGCCGCGGCGGACACCGTTGCAAGTGCCTTGTCAAGCGAGCTCCCTGATGCCAGTTGGAGCAGAATCTGACGGATTGCTTCGGTGTGTTTGGCAAAGAGGGGATCGCGCCCGGCCACGGACTGAAGATTGTCCAGTAAAGCGATCTGATCAGGTGACGAAAGGCGGGCTCTGCGACGATCATGTCGCTGCGATGACTTGAGAAATCTGACGAGTGCAAGGGCATCGTCCCATCCTAAGAGCTGGCGGTCCAGGGACCGCGACACCACCTTCACGTCATTGCCCAGCTCAGGATAAATGCCAAGGGCATCGCAGAAGCCCAGTACCGGAAGAAGCGCCCCGCCTCTGCCATCCATGGACTCCTGTGAGTCCGATATTGTCACGAGCAAGGCAGGAGCGATATCGTGAACAAATGGCACGAGAAACCACGTCCCAACCTGTGGTTGACCTACGACCGAGCTAAGGTCATACGAGAGAAGGTTGCGCGAAAAAGGGCCCCTCTGCGTCAGGACGATGAAGCTGCCAACCACGAATTAGATGCTGAGCCAGCTCTTCAAATCCTGAACCAGGCCAAGGTTCTCCCAGGTGAATCCAGGAAGTCCAAAGTGCCCGTGCATGGATGTCTTTCGGTAAATGGGCCTGCGAAGATCGAGAAAGTCGATAATCGAAGCAGGAGTCATGTCTATATGCTCCACCAGAGCCTTGCGGACAAGCGATTCAGGCACAATGCCTGTACCTTCAAACGATATCTCGAATGAAACAGGGTCTTTCTGCCCGATGACGTAGGCCACCTGAGTAAGACATCGATGAGCGATGCCTGCTGCTACCACATTCTTGGCAATGTACCGCATGAGATATGTCGCAGAGCGGTCTACTTTGGTAGGGTCCTTGCCAGAGAATGCTCCGCCGCCGTGGGGAATTCGTCCTCCATACGTGTCGATCCCCAGTTTGCGACCAGTCATACCGGTGTCCGACTGGGGCCCGCCAACTACAAATCTTCCCGTGGGGTTTACATATATCTTTGTGTTGCTGTCGAGAAGTTCAGCTGGCAACACCGGGCGAACGATCGTCTGAATAATCTCCTCGCGAGCTGCATCGGACATGTGCGAGGTATCGCTGGGATCAAGGACACTCTCTAAATGCTGAGAAGAGAGAACGACAGAATGTAGACGTGTCGGCACCCCATGTTCATATTCCAGCGTGACCTGGCTCTTGCCATCTGGACCCAGATAATCAAGGATCTGTTCCCGACGCACTTCTTCCTGGCGCATGGCGAGCTTGCGTGCCAATTCGTAGGCGAGGGGCATGTAGGCTGACGTCTCGTCCGTCGCGTAGCCATACATGATTCCCTGGTCCCCAGCTCCTCCAGTATCGACACCTTGGGCGATGTCTGGCGACTGGCGGCCAATTGAACTGATCACGGCACACGTCTTGGCGTCGAATCCGTACTTGGGTTGATTGTAGCCAATATCGCTGACAGTCGATCGGACCACGTTGTCTACGTCCACATATGCGTCGGTCGTAATCTCGCCCCCGACAATCACCAGTCCATGGGTGACGAAGGTTTCACAGGCTACGCGGCTGGCAGGATCCTTTGCCAGAAGTTCGTCCAGAATCGCATCAGATATCTGATCCGCGACCTTATCCGGATGCCCAATGGTAACAAACTCGACCGTTTGACTCGTTTGCTCTGAGTCCATGATTAACTCCTTTCCGATGGGACATGATCCCGCAGACCCGCAGAGGAGGCGTCCCTGCCAGGCGTGTTGACAGACAGTCGCTGCTGATCTGTACCGAAGGCTTCAACAGCTGGTTCGGTTGCCTTGCGCTCTGCAGTTTCCACCAGGCGACCGGCCGCTTTCCGAAGAATATCATCAACGGATTCGTGAAGAGGGTCAGTCTTGTCTTCGAGCATCTCATGGGCTACGTCAAGAAGTTCGCGGATGAGTTCGTACTTGTTAGGGTTTACGACACTCGTCAGTGTTTCCAGATAAAGGTTGGCCAGTTTTGGCTGCCCAGCAGCCAGTTCCTTTTGTTCTTCCACAGTCTGCTCCTATCTCCGCGAGATGCCGCGGATGATTACATCAATAATATCAACCGTAGCGTTGATGTCGCGGTTGGTGATCATATAGTCATAGTCTTTGGCAAATGTCATTTCGTATTGCCCAAGTCTGATACGCTCTGCAATCTCGTCAGGTGTCTCCGAACCTCTGCCCTCCAGGCGGTGCTCAAGCTCCTTAACATCTGGGGGTTTGAGAAAAATCATCACGGCTTCGAGGTAAAGAAGCTTAATCGATGAGGCTCCCTGAACATCGATCGTCAAAACAACACTATCGACAGGGCTCACGGCATCGAGAGTCGATTTCAGTGTACCATAATAATGACCACGTATAACAGCATACTCAGCGAACCGTCCCTTGTCAATCCAGTCTGTGAATTGCTGTTCGGGGACGAAAAAATAGTCGACCCCGTCACGTTCACCTGGCCTTGGAGCCCTTGTTGTCGCGGAAATCGAACGACGAATTTCAGGGTGGCGCCGCAGCAGCTCTGCGACGACCGTGCTCTTGCCAACCCCTCCTGGGCCAGATACCACGATGATCATGGCCGCACCCCTGTCTCGGCTATCTGGACCGCGCGTTCGAGTTGACCGTCACCAGGCAGTATGCCGATGCTGGCTGGACTCGGATCCGCTACAACGACATCAGGGGGAAGTCCTTTCTTCTGAATGGCGTTTTTGTCGGGTGTGTAATATTCCTGAACAGTCACCTTGAGTTCATAGCCATCTGCTAGGTCCCAGCTGCGCTGTATAAGTCCCTTGCCAAATGTTGTCACTCCCACTATAACAGCAGCTTTGTTCTCCTTCAATGCCGCTGCGAATATCTCTGATGCACTTGCCGAGTTTTCGTTTACCAGCACGACAACAGGAAAAGCGACACTCTTGCCTGTGACCGTCACCGGACGAAGCTGCCCGCCAGCTTCCTTGGTCCAAAGTGCCGTTCCGCGAGGTATGAAATTCGACAGCATGTCAAGACACTCATTCAGATAGCCTCCGCCATTGTCGCGAATATCGATTACCAGTCCCCTAATCTTCTGTTGCTCGAGTTTCTCAAGCGTCTGCGAGAATTTGGCAGCAACCCCCGAACTGAACGAGGAGACGGAGATATAAGCGATCTTGTTTCCGATGATGCGACTCTCGACGACTGGCAACTCGACGTTCTGCCGTGTAATCGTGTAATCGTGCATGGTGCCATTCCGATCGATCCGCAATTGAACTGATGTCCCGGCCTTGCCCTTGACGCGAGCAGAAACAGTGTCGAGGTCCAGATGACGAGCAGATGTGCCATCGATGCTGTCGATGATGTCCCCCGGTTTCAAGCCAGCCTTCTCTGCTGGCGTGCCAGAAAAGACTCTCACGATCTGGATGGCGCTTTCATCACTCGTTGCGGTTATGACGACGCCGATACCGACGTATTCGCCGGACAGCTCTTCACGAAAGTCCGCTGCCTCAGCCGGCGTGAACAACACGGTGTACGGGTCACCAAGCCCCGCAACTGCGCCCTTCAGGAGTTTGCTGGCATCGACTTTCTGGTAGTACTGCTGACTCAACGTATCATAAATACTGCCCGACAATTTCAGGTACGTGTCACGGTCCAGCGTGGGTTCAACGGACGCTGGGCGTGGCGAACTCCTCAAGCGGGGAGCCAGGTACGGGTACGCGACAAATCCCGCTCCGAACGCCGTTACCACCACCAGCAGCGCCACGACTGCTCTCAAGGCTAAAGATCTTTTCGACAACATGATGTCTCCTTTGCGATGTCGGGACTATGGCTTGGGGCCGAGATACACCAGTGGATTCTTTGGAGTTCCATCAATGCGGACCTCGAAATGCAGATGAGGCCCCGTGCTCCAGCCGGTGTTGTCTGTAAGCGCTATCACCTGGCCACGTTTGACGGACTGGCCTTTCTTCGCGATGAATGACTTCAAGTGGCCAAAAACCAGTGTCATGTTCTGCCCACACTGAAGCATCAGCATGTTGCCATAGCCGGAGAATCTGCCTTCGTACTCCACAACGCCATCAGCCGGAGCCAGAAGCGTCGTGCCGGTCGCACAGCCCATGTCGATGCCATTGTGCATTTCCCAGGCGCCATTGATGGGGTCGTGTCGCATGCCAAACAACTCTGTGATATGGATGCTTCCGGGGATTGGCCAAGACAGCTTGCCTGTCGGTGCGCTGCCGGGGTGTTTCTGTCGATTAATCTCTGCGACAATCTGGTCGATCAGCTTGTTCTCCTTTGCAATTTCATTCTGAATCCGCTTGTCGTCATTCGCGTACTGGCTTCCCTTTGCTGCCAGATAATCGAGTGTCTGCTCCTTTGCTGCTTTCTGGTCTGCAAGCAGTGCAGCTTGTTGTTTTTTAAGAGCATACACGTTCTCCAGCGCACTCTTGGTCTGAGCATACGAGGTTCTGTCCGACTGCAGAGCAAGCTTCTGCGTATTGACGGCCGAAAGTGACGCGGTAATCTGGCGGAGGATAGACGACACAGCCTGCTGGGCTTCGACAGTCGTGCTGAGACTGCCTCCCGAAAAGGGAAGCCCAGAGACATCCAGATTGGACACGTGATACAACAGGTTGATCGAAGCGTTCGTCTGCTCTGAGAGCGCGTCAATTTGCTTTTCCTTATCGGCAATCTGTGCAGCCGTCTTTGCAAGGGTGTTCTGGAGACTTACAATACGGCTGTTGATGCTCTCAATTTCCGATTGCATCTCCTCCATCTGGTCGTTGAGTGATGACAACTGACTGAGCAGGCTGTACTTCGCCGACTTGTTCGCGCTGATCTGCCTCTGAATCTCCTGGAGCTGTGCTTTGAGCTGATTCATTTTCTGCTGCGCAGCTTTCAGATCGCTGGTAAGGTCTCCTTCAACGCCTGGTATGACAACGGAGCCGCTGATGAGCAGAGCCACGATAAGAAGGATGGTAATACCGATCTTCAGAAGCTTCATTCGAGCAATGTCTCCTCTCGCCGCTGTTCTTCATCAATCCGGTATGCCAGAATCGTGGCGATGACGCATGCCAGGAAAAGGCAAGCCAGAGATGCCAGGATAACAACTGAGGCAGCTCCGGCATAAACGACGCCGGACGACTCAGGAGTAACCCATGCAAAAGAAGACTGAAGTCTAGCGGTGGAATATCTGATGACACCGGGCAGGACCAGCATGCTGAGTACGGAGGCTAAGATCCACACGACAACCAAATGAGCAGGCGTTGCAAGCAACACCTGGGTGTTGCTTGCCCCAACAATGCTCAAGACGGCCGTTTCCTTGCGTTTGCCATTGATGATACTGAACGCCATGAGAGAGAAGCCGGCGATAAATAGAAATCCAGCCAGCACGAGGACGTACACAAGAAGACTATTGACAAACTCGTTCGCGCTGAGCATGCCCTGCACGGAAGATTCATCGTATTCAACGCTCTGGACGCCGGGTGCTGAACGGAGTTCGGTAGCAAGAGCAGCTATACCGCTTGCAGCAACTGGATAGACGCGTATGAGCGGCGGAATGGGATTCTGTGTCAAGTCGCGAAACACGTCTGTGAACTGGGGGTAGCGCGCCTGGAGATTCTTCAGGCCATCAGCCGGGCTCACATACTCGGCTCGCCTCACTGCCTCATCCCTGTCAAGGCTGTCCACCAGAGTCTGTATTGAAGTCTGGTCAAGACCATGAAGCAGGTAGACGTTGATGGCGTGTGTGTTCTCGATTTCTGCAATTGTATGGCGCACGTTGATGGACATAGCGTAGATACCAGCACTTGCCACCATAAGTACTGCTATGAGGATGGATACACAGATCGTCCTGACCGGATGCCGCATGACATCGCGTAGTGTCTCCTTGAGAGTAAACATGCTAGAAATTCCCCTCCTCGACCTTGCGTCCGCCTCTCAGCCGCACGAAAGGTAGGCGCGTCGACTGAACAAGATACAGGTCATGAGTAGCCATGAGAACGGTAGCTCCCTGACGATTTGCCTCGTGGAGCACTTCTACTATTTTTTCGCCATTGCTCAGGTCCAGGTTCCCCGTCGGCTCGTCGGCAAGAATAATGTCCGGCTTTGCTATGAGCGCTCGCGCAAGAGCCACGCGCTGCTTTTCACCTCCGGACAAAGAACTACACATACGATGTTGGTACCCTGACAATCCCACCTGGTCCAGGCATTTATCCACTTCCTCTGCAATAACCTCCCTTGTCACGCCGCGAACCGCAAGCGGCAGTGCGACATTGTCGAAAACAGTACGGTCAAACAGGAGCATATAATCTTGGAAGACCATTCCCATTCTTCGCCGAAGAGCCGTCAGAGACTTGCCATGGGCGGCAGCAGTGTCCAAGCCGTCTACGAGAATGGTCCCATTGGTCGGGTGCTCGGCTCGGTAGACGAGACGCAGCAACGTGCTCTTGCCAGCTCCGGACTCACCGGTCAGAAAGACAAACTTACCTCGAGCAATCGTGAAGGTAATATCTCTGAGACCATAGTATCCATCCTCATATTTCTTTGAAACGCTTAGCATCTGTATCATCAGCGTGTCCCCAGCTCCTTGAAGCCAAGACCGAATGTCTCGGTGACTTCCACGATAACCACGAATGCCTTCGGGTCAATTTCATGCACAATTTGCTTGAGATGAGAGATCTGGCTTTGGGGTACAACACAGAACACAATTTCCCTGGGCTCTTTCGTGAACCCTCCAGTGGCCGTAACCCTGGTAGCTCCACGGTCCAGGTCTGTCATGATTCTGTCGACTATGATGTCCGGCTCGTTGCTGATGATCCATGCAGCCTTCGAAAACGACACGCCCTCCTGGACCAGATCAATTGTTTTGGCAGATATGTAGAGCGAGACGATCGAGTAGAGCGGTATCGTCACGCTATGGAATGCGATTCCCGAGAATGCGATAATCACCGTATCGATAAGAAGCAGTGTTGTACCAAAGCTCAGTCCAATGTGTTCTGATAGCAATTGAGCCAACAGGTCCGTGCCGCCAGTGGAACCGAAAAAATGAAAGATGATGCCGATACCGATTCCCATGAGAACGCCTGCGTAGATTGATGACAAAACGATATCTACGTGAAAGTCGTGCATATATGGCGTGATGAGATCGATCATCAGAGATGAAGCCACCGTTGCATAGATTGACCGCCACAGGAATCCCTTGCCGAGCCGCTTCAAGCTGAGCAGAAACAGAGGCGCGTTCAGGATGATGATAGTCAAGCCAATTGGAACAATTGTGAAAAAGTGGTTGAGAATGATCGCGAGACCGGAAATGCCACCGGGCGCCAGATTGAGTGGAACAACGAAGAGGGCAAACGAGAGGGCGTAGACGATACACCCGATCGTTATGCCTGCAACGTCACGAACCGCTCGAACGACGATCTTCCGTGTCATGCCGCACACTTGCCAGAATGAAATCCTGCAAGTCTCCATCCAAAACTGCGTCGACATTGCCTTTCTCGATTCCGGTCCGATGATCCTTGGCCAGCTTGTACGGCTGCAGAACGTAGGAACGAATCTCGTTGCCCCACTCTGCAGGCTTAACGACCCCGCGCACCTGCGAGATCTCCTGGTCTCTCTGCAATTCCTGGTGAGCCAGCAACCTTGATTGCAGAACCGCCATCGCCATTCGTTTGTTCTGCAGTTGCGAGCGCTCGTTCTGACAGCTGGCCGAAATGCCGGTCGGTATATGCGTGATCCGGACGGCCGTCGACACCTTCTGAACGTTCTGTCCACCGTGACCGGACGCGTGATAGACATCGATCCGGAGGTCATCTTCTGGAATGTCAATCTTCAGGCTAGTCTCGGGGATCTCGGGAATAACGTCAACAGCAGCAAATGACGTGTGACGACGCTTGTTTGCATCGAAAGGACTAATCCGCACGAGTCGGTGTACGCCCTTCTCGTGCTTCAGGAGTCCATAGGCGTATTGTCCTCTGATAATCAGGGTGCACCCCTTGATGCCTGCTTCTTCACCTTGCATGTAGTCAGTCAGAACCACTTCGAAACCCTGTCGCTCGGCATACCTTGTGTACATCCGCATGAGCATTTCCGTCCAGTCCTGCGCATCAGTTCCGCCCGCTCCACTGGACAGAGAAAGGATGGCATTGGATGCATCATAGGGTCCGCTAAAATACGCCGTCGTTTCGAGCACCTGCAGATCATGCTCAAGGCGATCGAGACCGCTGGTCACCTCATGTTCAAGCCCCGGGTCAGGCATGTCCTGGAGAAGATCAAGCGCAGCCCGCGCGTCTTCGAGGCTGGACAATACCTTGTCCCGCGATGCGATATCGGTTTCAATACGATCTATCGTGCCCATGATCTCTGCAGCGCTTTCCTGATCATTCCAGAAGCCGGCAGCCATTGTCTTGCGCCGCAGCTCTTCCAGCTGCGCCTGTCGGCTCGTCAGTCAGCCAGGCTGATAAAGGCCTGTAATGCGTCCCTCATATTCCGAAATCCGCTTACGCAGTGGTTCAAGATCGATCATGCTTGTTCTCCGGTTGTACAGGCTGCAATTCAAACGTAAACAGAGCGCGCGTTACATCCTGCTTAATCTGATCCATTAACTCGTTGAACAGCTCATAGCCTTCTTTCTGATAGGCAATGACCGGATCCTGCTGGCCATAGGCACGCAGACCGATGCCATCCTTGAGGTCGTCCATCTGAAGCAGGTGTTCCCGCCAGGCACTGTCAATAGTGCGCAGAAAAACGTAGTGCTCAATCTGGTGCATAACGTCATTTCCATATCTCGCATACTTCTCGTTATAGACGGTCTCAGCTCGCTCACGGATCGCAGCAGCTAGTTGCTGTTCGGGATCACGGCGTTCCAGAAGTTCGGTGAGGTCCTCCAGCGACATTGGCAAGGGTCTGCCAAAGGCGTCGAGAACGAGGTCGTTGTACATCTTGCCAATGTCGGTTCCGTCTGAGTGCTGTGCCTGTATCACTTCTTGTGCAACTGTGGCGGCTTGCTCACTGATAAAGCTCTGAACTTCATCCGTCAGGTCAGCGCCGGCAAGGACCTTGTCGCGTTCTGCATAGATGACCTCGCGCTGCTTGTTGAGCACGTTGTCATATTCGAGGAGGCTCTTGCGCGCATCAAAGTTGTAAGACTCGACCTTCTTCTGAGACATTTCTATCGTTCTCGTCAGCAGCGGATGATTGACAGGTACATCTTCTTCGACCTTCATCATCTCAAAGATACGCTTGATGTTGTCTCCCCCGAAGATGCGCAAGATATCGTCTTCGGCCGAGAGGAAGAATTTCGATGCACCAGGATCGCCTTGTCGGCCCGCGCGACCGCGAAGCTGATTATCAATGCGTCGTGACTCATGACGCTCGGTCCCCAGAATGAACAGGCCCCCCAGCCGAACGACCTCGTCGTGTTCCTTCGCCCACGCTTCTTTGTACTCTGCAAGGAGTTTCGTATACTCCTCGGAGTATTGCCGCGCATACTGCTCCGGCTGCTTCCTGGGGTCAGCCTTGGTACGTGCAAGAGCTGCGGCGTGAGCCATGGCTTCGGGATTACCCCCCAAAAGGATGTCGACACCACGGCCCGCCATGTTTGTGGCGATGGTGACCGATCCCTTGCGGCCCGCCTGAGCAATGATCTCCGCCTCTTTCTCATGATACTTGGCATTGAGCACCTGGTGCTTGATCCCGAGCTTCTTCAGTTCGCGGCTCAGTGCCTCTGATTTCTCAACAGATCTCGTGCCTACGAGGATAGGCTGGCCTTTTTCATGGCGTTCCTGAATCTCACGGAGAATGGCATTCAACTTGCCACGTTCTGACCGGTAAACTTCATCGTCGGCATCCTTGCGGATGACGGGGCGATGCGTGGGGATCTCCAGCACATCAAGACCATAGATCTCTTTGAATTCATCGGCTTCCGTCGCCGCTGTGCCGGTCATTCCGGAGAGCTTGTGGTACATCTTGAAGAAGTTCTGGATAGTGATCGTCGCCAGTGTCTGGCTTTCTTCGCGGACCTTCAGTCCCTCCTTGGCCTCAATAGCCTGATGCAGGCCTTCGGAGTACCGGCGTCCGTACATGAGTCGGCCAGTGAATTCATCTACAATAATGACTTCCGTGTCTTTGATAATGTATTCGCTGTCTTTCTGGAAGAAAACCTCTGCCCGAATCGCATTGCGCAAAATCTTGTCATACGTCGCCTGATCCTCCAGCAGTTTTTCCTGAGGAATCTTTGCAAACCGGGCAAAGCGAGCCAGCAGATCGTCGGCAGGCTCAATCGTCTTGTGCTTTTCATCGAAGACGTAGTCCGAGCCTTCCGGAACTCCGTTTTCGCCTGCTGGAAGGTCCGCCCGGGTGGTTCCCTTCAGTCGTCTGACAAAAGATGCAGCCTCATAGTATGGCATATCTGAATCGCCACCGGGGCCAGCAATGATGAGTGCGGTTCGAGCCTCATCAATAAATATATTATCTACCTCGTCGACAATGCCGAAATCGAGCGCTCCCTTCTGGACCATATCCTTGGACGAAGGAGCCATATGATCTCGCAGATAGTCGAACCCAAACTCATTGTTCGTACCATAGGTAATATCTGCAACATAGGCGGCAGCTCGCTGTTCGGGCGGGCTGTCATTCTGAAGCAGACCGACTGACATGCCGAGAAACTCGTATATGGGGCCCATCCAGGCTCGATCTCGCTTGGCAAGATAATCATTGACCGTGATCAGATGTCCCTTGTGACCCATGACAGCGTTGAGGTACAGCGGACAAGTGGCTACGAGGGTCTTTCCTTCGCCGGTCTTCATCTCTGCAACGTTGCCGAAATAGAGGGCAATGCCGCCGAGCAGCTGTTCGGGAAAATGCTCAAGGCCTATGAGGCGTCGAGCGGTCTCGCGTACCAATGCAAACGCCTGGGGCAGGAGTTCCGTGTCAGTGGTCCCATTGGCTGCACGCTTCCTAAGGTCGGCTCCATACGCCTTGAGCCCATCATCGTCAAGGCTGGCCATGGTGGGCTGCAGCTGAAGAATTTGAGGCACGATGGCCTGGTATGCCTTCAGCTTGCGAGCAGCCGGAGAAAATGAACTGAATAGTCCCATCGAAAAACTACCTCCATTGCGAAAATACTAGAAACTGTGGCGCACGAGCTGTTGGGACGACAACACCACCCGCTCAGGCCTCAGCGACTTGACCCCTGTTGCCTGGAAGCATCAATCGCGCACTGTGAGCCGCAACGCAGGCAGCCCTGGAACAGACTCACTCTGCAGCGTCCGAGACGCGGCAACCTCTCGTCCGTCAGTCAACCTCAATCAGACCGTAGCCCCCATACGTGCGCTTATACAGTACGCACACCTTGTTCGAAGAGGCATCCCTGTAGACGAAGAACTGGTGTCCCAACATCTCGATTTGAAGCATTGCCTCTTCTTCGGACATAGGCACAACCTCGAATTCCTTTCGCTTTACGATGCCTTCAGGAGATTCTTCGAGATCGTCGATTTGGAGTTCCGACTGAAATAGCCCCTTGAGCTCCGCAATTGCTTTGAAATCTTTTCGGAATACACGCGTATGGAACTTCCGGACCTGCACATCGAGCCTGTCAAAAGCCGCGTCGATGGATGCTTCCATGTCCGGCCCCTGTCCAGAAGCCTTTATGATGCGGCCAGATATTTCAAGCGTAAGCTCACATGTATACTTGCCGCGCAGAAAGTTGAGGTTAACACTGAGCGTGGGCTCCTTGCGAAAGAACTTGTCAAACCGACCCGCCTTCTCATTTAGATATGAAAGAATACGTGGAGGGATCTCGAGCGTCTTGGACCTATGTTCTACCTTCATGTGTGCCTCCCGTTTCTTCAGATTGGGCTCCTGCCTTTGCAGGCCTCATGCTATTGTAGCCCGACTCCGGGCGAGGGTCAAGTATAGACATTGATGAGGACGTGCCTGCTGGATCGCATCAGTCGCAGCGCTTATGGTTGCTCCTGTCGTGAGCACATCATCGACGATGATGACAGTTCTGTCCTGGAGGCGCTCTGGAGCTCCGGATCGCAGATGAAATGCGCCAACCACATTCGTCAGTCGGTCAGGATCGGATACCTGCGTCTGCAGCGGGGTCCTGCGGATCTTCGCTACGAGGCCAGCTCCGTCCTCGCCATGAAAGGCGGCGGCAAGGAGGCGCGATGCCACGTGCGGAAAGTCATGGCGCATATCGCGATCCGTCTGACCGAAACGGGGAATAGGAACGAATATAGGATGGTCGGCCAAGGGCAGGGGTGGCACGCAGCTTGCAAGTCTTTGAGCAAGCTGCTCAGCTATCTGGAACTCTCCCTGCACCTTCATCTGGAGAATGGCCTGCCGCAGCGGTCCCTCATACCAGTAGGCAGAAAAGCCCGAAAACTGACCCGCTACACGCTTGGCGTCAGTCCACTGTGTGTCACATGAGCGGAACTGAGCAAGACATACCGTACAGATGGGAAGTTCCGACTCGTCTCCACACAGGAAGCAAGACCTATCCGCCAGAACGCGCTGGAGGAATGACACGGCCCTCATCGTCCGGGCTGCTCCAGTAGTTTTCTCAGGCGTTCAATGCGAGCGGTTCTTGCCTCCAGCACGTGCTGCACGGCCTGAGAATCAGCACTGGCCTGGGGACTACTCAGAGCCTGACGGGCCGCCTCCTGTGGCGGCGTTCCGGGGTTGATGCACGTGAGTCTGCACAGCGTAGCCAGTTGGGAGACCTTCGAATCGTATGCCAGTGCCACCACTGGAGATCCTGATGCAATCCCTGCAGCTACCATATGATACCGACCGGCGACAGTGACAGTGGCTGAAGCACAGAGCTCGACTAGTTGCTGTGCTGTCAGAAAGCCAATGATTTCCGATGGCGTTAAGAGGCGGTCCTGGATTTCGTGCGTGTAAGTCTCGTCAGCCGAGGGAAACAAAACAACCAGGCCGATTTCGGCATCGTAGTGTGATGCAAGGCAGTCGAGAAACGAAGCAGCTTCCTCCGCCGTCCATCCGAAGCGGGCATTTACTGCCGCGAGGACCCGAGGACGTCGTGGTGGAACGAGGCTCAGGTTCTTCCGCTGGGCCAGGAGGAGCGACAGGCCAACATCTGAAGAGACGCTGATTTCCTTCGTGTCGATTCCACATGAACGGAGGAGATGTGCGGATGCCTCATCCCGCACATCAATCAACACCATGCGACGAAAGACCATGCGAACGAGCCAGCGAATCAGCGGACTTTTGAGAGGACCAATGCCTTGACCATATGAGATCAGTCCCTTTCCATACAGCCTGGCTAGCAGCGGAATCCCCAAGTAGTACAAGCTGCTCCGCACGGTTGTTGCATCCTGGATCAGGCCTCCACCCCCGAGCATGATGTAATCACATCTTCGAACAGCTCTTTGGACTCCACCTGTGTCATGCCGATCCACAAAGGAGTAGCGCGAGCCCTCAACGGGCTTGTACTGAGTCGGGTTATTGACCACAAAAATGGCCTCGCACTGAATTGTTCGGAGTTCATCCTGTATGGCTTCCAGAATGAGTTCATCGCCAAAGTTCCCAAAGCCGTAGTATCCAAGGACCACAAGGCGCACAGTCATGCTTTGGGTGCCCTGCGCCGAGATGTGAGCACGTGCACCATAAAATAGACTATGCTACCCACTCTCGTGATACGGCTGGGTTGAACGATAAGCCGGTACAGCCATTCCGTTCCCGTTTTCTGGACAAACCGGGGAGCCCGACGTACCAGTCCGCTCCAGACGTCAAATGTCCCGCCTACCCCTATCGCGATTGGAATGCCAAGGTCACGATGCTGCCAAATCCATTTTTCCTGAACTCCTCCGCCCATTCCGACAAGGAGCAGGTCGACGTGTTTGCTGCGGATGTCTTCGATCATGCGTGTTTCGTCGTCCGCATCAAAGTAGCCGGAGTGAAATCCAACTAGCTGCAGCGCTGGGAACCGGGTTTTCATGTTTCTGGCGGCACGTTCGATAATATCAGGCCTTGCGCCGACGAAATAGACGTGGAAGCCCTTGCGCTGAGCAAGGTCTAATAGAGCAGTCGAAAATTCGATCCCAGGGATTCGGTTTTCAATGCGCGTCCCCAGCATGCGGGCTCCCCATACAATTCCCACGCCATCTGCTACGACCAGATCGGCGTGTCGGACAATTTCGAGAAATTGGTCATCCCTGAATACTCGGGCCGCCATTTCACCATTGAGGGTTACCACAAGATGTGTCCCCCGTTCGCGCACGAACTTTTCAGCAGCCTCGAGCAGTTCATCGATATTCTTGTTGACAATGGTGATTCCAAAGAAATCAATCGAGTCAACGTGCCGCCGAGGAGACCCGATGACGATGCAGACAAACCTGGGAAGAGAGAGTATTCGCGGAAGCCTCTTGGGATCGAGGACGAAGCGGTAGAGCCACTCTAATCCCAGCTTCTGAATATGGGCTGGAGCGCGCTTGAATTCACCTGACAGGACGTTGTAGCTTCCGCCTACGCCCATGGCGAATGGAACGCCCATGGCTGCCAAGTTGTTTGACAGGAACTTCTCCTGCTTTGGGCTTCCCATGCCGGCGAACATGATGTCAGCCCCTGCGGCTGCGATCTCTGCCACCAACGGGCCCTCTTCGTCTGCAGTGAAGTAGCCGTCGTGAAAGCCGGCGATAATCACGTGCGGGTACCTTGCTCGCACGACTTCCACGGTTCTGGCAAGAATCTCGGGCCGTGAGCCGAGCAGATAGAGGCGCCACCCACGTGACTCTGCCACGTCCAGAAGACGCAAAAAGAGGTCCACGCCAGTAACTCGCGCCTTGATACGCTCACGATAGAAGACCCTCGATGCCCAGATGATTCCAATGCCATCGCAGAAATTCAGGTCGCTCTTGCGAAGCACCACCTCCAACCCTACGTCCTGTTTAGCTCTGATGACCTTCTCAGGGTTGATGGCGACACCCATATGCGGAAGGCGTGAACTGACAAACCCCTCAACGACAGCCAGCGTCTCCGCCATGTCGAGGTTGTCCACCGGGATGCCAGCTATGTAGATTCGTTCAGCCACTGTCTCTCGCTAGGGTGCTAACGAATCACAGGCGCACATACCAAGGCTGTTCTAGCGTAGCCTGATCCTGCTCGTAAACCCCTCGGAAATCATAGAGAACAATCCTTCCATGTGCGTCCATGACCAACTGTCTAACGTGTTCATAGTCGACACCGCTCTGCAGAATAGGAAGCACAACACCGTCTGCCCAGCAAACCGCGTGCTCCAAATCGCTCTCGCGGCGCAGGAACGTTGGCGTATCAGCGACCTCGTCCAGAACGGCCACGTCCGCCCCAGCCTTCAGGATGACGTTAGCCAGGTTGACAGCAGGGCTGACGCTTACATCGTCCGAATAGTCTTTCATGGCGATGCCTATGAAAAGAATGTGTTTTCCATCAAGTCCACCCATTCTCTTTGAGATACGTCCCGCAATATACTCTGGTTGAGCATTATTGGCTTCACGAGCAGAGACAAATGTGGGGAGCAGCTCATTCCACTCGTCTTTGCCAGAAAGAGAACCAAAAAGGTAGGGAGATGCAAAGGGAATGCAGTGCCCTCCAACCCCAATGCCTGGCATGAGGATCTTGACCCTCGGATGGGTGTTGCACGCCTGAAGAAGCTCCCACGTTGGAATATCGAATCGATTTGCAAAGCGCGCCAGCTGATTTGCGATTGCTATGTTTACATCCCGCTGGGCATTTTCAAACATCTTGGCGGTTTCGACGAGTTCGATTGAAGAAGCCTTGAAAACGGGCTCGCGGTTCACGGCACCAAGAACTTCAGTGGCACGGTCCAGACTTCTTGCCGTGATACCGCCAACAACGAGCGGCATAGTACGAAACTCGTCATAGGCGTGTCCCTCTGCGATCCGCTCAGACGAGTACGCAAGATCAAAGTCTACGCCTGCAACAAGACCGCTAGTGCGCTCGAGGGTGGATTTGACGAGCCCACGTGTTGTTCCAACGGGCACTGTTGACCTGCAAATAACGAGGTCTTCCTTCTTCAGCACCCGACCAAGTTCCTCGCACGCTCCAGTCAACATGCTCAAGTCAAGAGACCAGTGTTCGTCAATAGGGATTCCCACCGTGATGATGAAGGTCGTGACATCCCGAGGCAGGTCTTCAAATCTGCTGGTCACCTTCAAACTGCCGTTGGACAGGCATTGCTTGAGGACAGCGTTGACCGGGACGCCATCGAAATCTTCTCGCATCCCGAGCGCACAAGCATCTATAGATGCGATACGACGTGAGTCGATGTCTACGCCCGCGACCTGGAATCCCTCAAGAGCATAGGTCAGGGCAAGGGGCAGGCCAACATAGCCCAAGCCTACGATCGCAAGTTTTTTTTCCATGTCTTCCTCCAGGATTATGAATACACGTGTGTGAGCGCATCTAGCACATGATCGAATTCGCTTATGCGAAACGCCCAGTCAAAGCGTTGGGATACTTGTATGCGGTGATGGCGCAGGCGAAGTGAGTCCGTGGCGATAGTTTCTTGAATGGCTGTCAGAAACTCATCACCAGATGCCGCAACTCGAACCATCGTTTCATCGAATTCGCCAAGTGCGTTGATCTTTGACGACACCACGGGCAGGCCTGCAGAGACATATTCATAGAACTTCAGTGGGTCAACCCCAGACGTCAGTGGTGATTCACGAAATGGAATCAGCGCGAGGTCGTATTGCGGGGCCACTTGGGCTATCGAAGACTGTGGCCATGTTCCTTTGAGGATAATGTTCCTGTGAGTCGACAGTTCGGTGCGTACACTGGGAATTGCTTCCCCAAAACAGTCGATCTCATATTCTGGAAAGGCTGTGGCGATCGACAACATGGTCTGAACATCGAACCACTCTCGCATTGCACCCACATAAAGAAGCTTGTGCTGCTGTGGGAGCACGTCCAGCGTTGCAAGCCATGCCAGTGCGGGCGCTGCAAATACGTCGTGGTCAACGCCATTTTGAATCAAACTCAGCTTATCAACGTCAGCTGCAAACTTGGCTGCGATTGTCTCGTTGGTCGCAATGATAGCAGAGGCCAGCTTCGCCGAACGGCGTTCCAGGCGATCGACGGTGCTCTTGTCGATGAGGCCCGGGTACGCGCTGTGATCGTCGACACAGTCGTAGATGACAGGTCCGCCAATAAGTTCCAGCGTCCGGGGAATGAAGGGGAGGTACGTCAAGACCAGGTCGATGTCTCGAGTCCAGTCGCCTGGCAAGTGTTGAAGCCACTTGTAGTAGGTCAGTGCATCATGGTCGGCGATAGCCTCGTGCCTTTTAAAGTATGGCAGCCATGGCGTGGGGGACGCCGTAGACATTCCATCATCCTGCCGATGGATGCCGGACCGCCAGGCATTCAGCTTCCTCCACATTCCTGGATGCGCTGCTGCCAGAAGCGTCACGGGAGCTTCGACGTACAGGACATCATAGCCCCGCTTCATCAGATGGTGAGCAAAGCGCTGCTTACGGCTGGGAAAGGAGCGATAGTTGTTTGTACTGAAGACAAGAGCCCTCATTCTCCGGCCTCGGGGATGGCGGCCAGAGCAAACACGCTCCACATGACGAGCGCTATTCCCCACGAGTCCAGGAGGTTGTCCGTGAACAAGTTGACCAACAGTGCCAGTAGGCCAATGGATGCAAATAGCCACAGTCTGTCCCCCGAGCGAAAGAATCGTGTGGCAACGCCAGCAAACGAACTAGCCATCCAGGCAACATAGGTGATGAACCCCAACATGCCCGTCTCTGCAAGCACGCGAATCCAGACCGAATCCATGGAGATGCCGGTGAAATAGCCGTACTTCTGACCAGCAGATCCCCCAAAGGTTCCCAGGCCACTTCCAAGCAGAGGATGGTCAAAGAGGTTGAGGAAGGCCTGTCTCCATCGGAAGAGACGCCCAAGGTTGTTGCTCTTGTCGATATAGGATGAGCTCAGCAGCGTCGTCATGCGCACCCGGAAGGTTGGTACGGCAACGAGGATCCCTGCGCCTGCAGCAGCGAACACCGCGGCCAATCCTGGGTTGAGGATCAGCAAGCCTACGAAGAAGGATCCACCCGCCGAAAGCCATGAAGCGCGCGTCAGCGTGAAGAGAAATCCGCCAGCCATAACAAGGACACATCCTGAAGCAACCACTCGTTCGTACCACTTGCTACGCGCGATAACAAGATATACGGCCAGAGGGATAATCATCTCGAGGTACCCTGCCAGGACATTCGGGCTACCGAACAGCGAGAACGCACGTGTGCTGATAACAGCGCTCTCTGTGTCCTTGTCCAGCCATTGTGCAGGGATCGGGACTTTGCGCACGTATTGATAGACGCCGATAAGTGCAACGACACTGGCACTCGCTACAAGGTGAGGAATGATGCTTCGAAACAAGCCAACAGCGTCCTCATCGACAAGGAGCCAGAGGATAACAAACGCCATGAATGGCTCGAATGCCAATCGAGCTTCTTGAACGTAGGCACCGAGATAGTAGGTGTTCGCAGCATAACTCAAGAGCGTGACCGACAGGAAGAGCAGGCCTGCAAGCACGACAGGCGACCCGAGAAGACGTCCCACTTTTCTCCAGCTCGTAGCAAGGGCAAACGCCAGAAAAAGCAGGAGCATGATCTCCTCCCAGAGGTTCGCTAAAGGCATATGCGACTTGCGGATAGCCCAATTCAGAAGAGGATAGTAGGCAACCAGCAGGAGAAATACGTGTCCTGCCATCCGCCTCCTCGTGGAGTCAACATTCATCCTGCGCCTATGGGAGATCGTGCACCGTCAGCACACGAGTCCAGACCTTCCACAAGTCTCCATAAATAGCAACGTTTGCTCCTGCAAGAATCTTGTCAGTACCAAACATGTATGCCCAGGCGACCTTTGGGCCAATGGAGTCAGCGGTGATGACCACATCCTTGAGAATAGGGTGCGTGGTAGCGTGGAGAACCCCGGTGCTGTCCAGCCCGACCTCCTGAGCTGGTGTTACGGTCACCTTGGTGATGGTAAAGCATGCCTTGCCCGTCTGATCGTAGATGGTCGAGCCTTCCTTGATCTGGTCGGCTGTTGCTGGCTGAATCTCATAGGCGAGGAATGTTGCTTCAATACGCTTTCCGCTCAGTTCCTTGGCACCTTGAGACGGACGAGTCAGCTTGTATGCTACAGCAACGCCAGCTACGATAAGCAGTGCAAGAACGGCACCGATAACCCATTTGTTCCTCATGTCAGAGAACCTCCTTTGACGATTTCGCCTGTTCGGCCATGGAGACCATCCAGGATGCCCTTTGCAAAATAGCGGAGAAAGGCACGACGATTATTGTAAAGTAGGATGATTGAAATGAAACGCCTGACTGCGAAGAGAGGCAGAAACAAACCGAAGAATCGGCCGCGTGTAAGGAAGCGTCGCTGCACGAGAATACTGTTGCGTGTACCGTAGTAGAGGCGCGCGGGCTCCTCAACAAGAATAGCCAGCGATCTCCCCAGAAAGCGAAGGTGCCTGCGGTTGGCAGATGGATGGAGAAGGCGACTCGCAGGGATGGCATATCCCTGAAAGTGGTGTAAGGTTGCTCTCAGAGTGAACTCTGTATCGTCGTACCATCCAAACAGCGATGCATCAAAAAGGCCAACTTCGTCGAACAGGGTACAGGGAACGAACAGACCAGCCATCGAGCATGCGTCAAAGGTGAACTCAGACTCGAGGTAACGCTCGCGAGGAACTGGCCTGAGGATTCCGGTGTGCCGGTTGTATGTGAACGAGTTGAAGAATGGCAGTTCTGGTTGCGACATATTGTAGCAGACGGAGCGGTAGTATGATCGGGTGTGCTCAGTGAGAGTCCTCTCTAAAAGTGTCACGAGCGCATCTGGCTCAACAACAGCGTCGTCATCGAGCATCCATACCCAGTCAGCTCCTATATCCAGAGCCTTCTGCTGGCCAGCCGCCGCTCCTCCTGCGGGACCGGTATTATGCTCCAGCCGAACCACCTCCACATCCTGCTGGTATTCAGGTGGAGAAGTGTATGGGACTGCGGAGCCATTATCGACAACAATGACCCGGTTGGGACGGAGCGAACCTGCAAAAACTGACGCAAGGCAGCGAGAAGCAGATTCAGGCCGGTTGAGAGTAATGACGACGGCAACAATGTTCACGATAACCAGCCAGTGACGTCACGTCCGAACAGCAAGTTCCATAGAGGCCGCCAGCCCTTTCATGTCACAACGAGGTCAACTGCCGCTTCGTCCACGCCCTCAGGGT
This sequence comes from bacterium, assembly GCA_021373025.1. GTDB lineage: Bacteria > Caldisericota > Caldisericia > Cryosericales > Cryosericaceae > Cryosericum. Next base: position 3,333 of record JAJFTL010000037.1, on the reverse strand, counting down.
TCATTCTCGCTGGCAGGAAGTGTCTGGCTGAACAACGGGGCGACCTTTGACTGCAGAGCAGCAAGGTCTGGTATGACAAACGATACCCCGTCGACGTACCCAGGAGCCCCCGGAAACGGGACCGTGGTCACTTCCTTGTCCGTCGTGTTTTTGAATGTGAGGGCTATGCGCAGCATGTCGTTCGGAAGCAAATCTGTCACAACGGCTTTCTCCACGGCTTGAATCACAGGTGGAAGCCTCCAGACGTTCCGAATGGAGGTTGTTTGGGCCACGATAGCCTTCAGGAGTTCCTTTTGTCGAACGACACGGCCATATTCCTGTCCGTCCCATGACCCAAAGTCCCCGACGGCATCATGCCGGAATCTGGCATAGTCCAGGGCCGTCTTTCCATCCATGTGCTGAATACCAGGCTTAAGGTCAATAAGCGTATCTGAAGACTTGTAGTACATTCTCTTCTCGACGTTGATTGTGACTCCTCCAAGAGCATCAATGACTTTCTCGAACCCTGCAAAATCAGTCTTCACGTAATAGTTGATCGTGATACCCGGAATGATAGACTCAATGCTCTTTTCGAGAAGCGACATTCCACCATCGGAGTAGTAGTCGGGGTTCGACGTTGCATTGATCTTGTCATAGCCATGTCCGGGGACACTTACGCGCGTATCGCGAGGAATCGAAATTGCCGTCATTGTTCCGGCGACCGGATCCAGACCAATCAGCATGATACTGTCGGCACGTCCGGGATCTGTCGCAGCCCGTGAGTCTACTCCGACCACGAGAATGTTGATGCGTTCGTTCAAATTGAGAACCGACCTCGTGCTTCCAGAACTTGGGTTGATTGATCGCAGCGAGCGATAGAGAGCGATCACGCTGTATCCAGCAATGCCGACGGCAATAACAAGTATGGAAACAACGGCAATCAGAACGGTCCTGCGAATTCCGTGAGATTTATGCGGCTCTTCAGCTATAATCGTTTTAGCTTTCATGGTCACGTTCCTTTAACCCAGAGTGCAGATTTTCAAGCACTAACATTACAGAATACACAGTCGGGACCCTGCGGCAAGACGTGAATGCTGAAGAAATCAGCACCGATTGGTGAGCAGGGACCGCCTATTTCATGAACAGTGGAAGGAAACTAAGCGAAACCACCGAAATGAGCTTGATCAGGATATTCAGTGAAGGTCCCGCCGTGTCCTTCAGCGGATCGCCAACAGTATCGCCCACGACGCTGGCTTGGTGCTCCGGACTGCCCTTACCCCCAAGAGACTTCTCAATCAGTTTCTTTGCGTTGTCCCAAGCTCCGCCCGCATTTGCCATGTAAAGACCGAGCAATGTACCGCTCACCGTCGCTCCAAGCAGCAGACCACCGACGGCTCCTTTTCCGAGGAGGAAATACGTCGCAAAAGGAGCTGCAATACCGATCAGCGCCGGTGGAACCATGTATTTCAGGGCGCCTCGCGTACTGATGGCAATGCAGGCGTTGGGGTCGGAGGGAGCAAGTCCCTGAAGGAGACCAGGGATCTCGCGGAACTGTCTCCGCACCTCTGCTACCATGAGCATGGCGGTGGAGTCAACGGCCTCAATAAGCAGAGATGAGAACCAGTAGGGCAGAGCAGCTCCCACAAAGATTCCTGCAACGACGCTGGGATCCAGCATGTTGAGTATCGGAAGGTTGACTGCTTGTGCGAAGCTGCTGAAGAGCGCCAGAGACGTCAGCGCAGCGGAGCCAACCGCAAACCCTTTACCCATAGCTGCTGTTGTGTTGCCCAGGGAATCCAGCTGGTCCGTGCGCTCCCGGACGATGTCCGCTTGACCGGTCAGTTCTGCTATGCCTCCCGCATTGTCAGCAATAGGCCCATAGGCATCAACCGAGAGCGATATGCCTAATGTTCCCAGCATGCCGACACCAGCCAGCGCGATGCCATACATCCCAAGGCTAGCATAGGCACCCAGTAGCGCCGCAGCAATCACGAAGACGGGAATGATGACACTGCGCATACCAGCTGACATACCGCTGAGAATGTTTGTTGCAGCACCACTTTTCGATGCGAGAGCAATCTCGGAAACAGGACGGGAAGACGTAAAGTACTCCGAGGCAAGCCCGATGACTACCCCCGAAACAACCCCGACAGCAACAGCCACAGCGGCTCGCACATTCCCAGAGGTCCCCAGGGAAAGGGGGAACGAGAGAACGACGAGGCCAACCGAAGCGCCGATGGATCCATACCTCAAGAGAGACTGCGGAGAGAAACGATCACTCCTGGACAGCAGCTTCACCATAAGCACTGCCAAGAGGGACAATCCGAGACCCAGCGCAGCCACGTAATAGACAAAGCGAATGGGGCTCAGGACATCAGCCATCCCCCCCTGGCGCGCCCACCAGTAGCCCAGGATGTCAGCGGCCAGGACAGCCCCGACATAGGATTCATACAGGTCGGCACCCATCCCGGCGACATCTCCTACGTTGTCGCCAACATTGTCTGCAATAGATGCAGGATTTCGGGGATCGTCCTCGGGAATGCCTGCTTCCACTTTGCCAACAAGGTCTGCTCCGACGTCTGCCGCCTTGGTATAGATCCCGCCCCCAACGCGAGCGAACAACGCAACGAGGGAGGCTCCCATGGAGTATCCTGTTGCTGCGACAAGAGCTTTCTCCGGGCTGTGCAGAACTGCTAGAGTGGCAAAGACGGACAGGAACGAGCCTAGAACGCCAAGGCTGGTAACGACAATGCCCATGACTGATCCACCGGAAAACGCCATGTTGAGCGCTGCGCCAAGTGAGTGTCTTGCCTCGAGAGTCGTACGCCCGTTCGCAATCGTTGCAATCTGCATGCCGATATAGCCAGACAGGACTGAGAAACCAGCACCGGCAAGAAAAGAACATCCAGCCACGAGCCCATTGCCCAGAGCGAAAAGGATGCCAACGATGACCAGGATTGGAAAGAGAATGGCATATTCGCGAGCAAGAAAGGTCGTCGCTCCACGATGGATGGTGAGGGTGATCTGAAGAATGGCATCATTGTCAAGGGGATGCCGAATAATCGACTGCGCAAGAAAGGCAACAAATACCAAGCCGACGAGTGCAAGACCGGGAACCAGGATGAGCGGATAGGAAACACCTGCCTGCAATGCACCAGTTGTCACAAGACCCCTCCCTGTTAGGTATCGCGCAGTGCGAGCAAAAGCAAACAGTGGAGCCGGCGATCTGATTTGAACAGACGACCTGCTGATTACGGATCAGCTGCTCTACCAACTGAGCTACGCCGGCCAACAACTACCTGAGTGGCCAGAACACAACAAAAATGGAGCGGAAGACGGGATTCGGACCCGCGA
>JAJFTL010000022.1 GCA_021373025.1 bacterium | reverse complement strand
TGAACTCAGCCACGTTGGGCGTGCCCAGGACCAGCAGGGACTGGAGCACCTTGCGGCGCACCGTGGGATTGGTTGCATGCGCAAGGATGCGGCGCAGGATCGCCGACTTCTCGGCGCCCAGGGTCACCTGCCGGAACAGCTGCTCATTGTTCAGGAAGGTCGCCTCATCTACGCCCGTGCGCCCAAGGCGCTCCACGATGGCGGCCTCAAGCGCGGGCACCTTGGCCATGTCACTCTGGACAGACGCGCGGTCCACCAGCTGGTCCAGCACACCCAGCTCGGCCGCCGCACCCAGCACCTGGCTAACACAGCTCTCGTCTGCGGTGCAATGTGTCAACATCTGGAACAGCTGACGCGTCATCCCCTCGGCAGACACGGATCCTGCCGACTGGCGCAGCATGGCCAGCTCCTCGCTCACGTAGCCAGCCGTATCGCCGCGTTCAAGGAGCAGCTCCGCCCTGCTCGCCCGCAGGCGCGGGGACATGTCGGCACCATCGGCCGCCAGCACAATGTCGGCAATGTGCTGATCGTGCAGGTCGATGCCGGCTCCGCTGGCCAGCGCCTCCTCGACCACAACCACCGGCAGGTGGGTATAGCCGGCGTGCCTCAGCCATGCCAAAAGGTCGCTCATTGCCTGAGTGTCCTGCGGATTGCGCACGAAGTTGAAGTACAGGACGGCCAGGGACAACGGCACCATCACCGTGTCCGCCTGAGAGATATGCTGCATCAGGGTCGCCCGGTCCATGCTGCCGTCGCTTATGCCCCTCAGCACACTGACCAGCTGCCCCTCCGCACTCTGTCCGGCTGTCGCTCCGTGACTCCCGTCCTGTTCCGTTGGCACCGCTTGCGTCACCGGCGGCCACTCCGATGCAGAAGGCTCCTGGCCTCCCGCCTCTCCACGCAGTGAAGCCAGCCGCAGCTCCTCTGAGGACAGGACCGTCAAGGCCTCAGCCTCAGAACCCACGGGGCGCTGCAGGACATGCTCGGCCTGTTCGTCCGGGCTCATCCACGCCTGGTGTGGCACGGTTGCCTCCCGCTCATGCACCTGTTCGGATGCTGTCTCTCCGGCACCCAGTCCCCTCCCGGGCTCTGGAGCAGGCGGTGCTGTGTTGTCGGGGACGAACGTCGTGAACGACTGCTCTTCTGGAGGAGGTGCCTGCGTCGTGGGCGCAGCGACCTTGCCGCTCGAAGTCCCGCTAGATACCGCCTCATCGTACAGCGCCTGTAGAGTGTTCTCCTGTTCCCTCCCTGGCTCGGCAGCCGTCTTCCGCTGGATGGCAGGCACCCGGTCGAGTTCCGACACCTGCGACGGTCTCACACCGGCAGCGGGCCCCTCGACCGCCTTGACCCTCCAGCCGATCTGACGCCGCATCTCGGCAAGAGCCCTGCCCAGCCCGGGATACGCAGGATCAATGGTGCGGACCTGCTCATAAACAGCCAGCGCGTCGGCGAACTTCCCGTTGTTGCCCAGTGTACTTGCCTTGAGATAGAGCGTGCGGGGATTGAGGGGGTCGATTGCCAGGCTCTGGTCCAGCACCTTGAAGGCCTGGGCGTAATCGCGGCGGTAGGCAAGCACGCGTGCCTTCTGGTTGAGCGCGTCGATGCTGCGCGGGTCGACGGAAATGGCATTGTTGCTGGCTGTCAAGGCCTTATCGAAGTCGCCGTCCTTGATGCAGTACCGTGACAGCTGGATCAGGTCGCGGATGGTGGCTGCCTTGTCACCCAGCTGGTAGTCGAGACCCACCATCTTCTGGTAGGCACCAATATACAGCGCCCACAGCACGACCTTTCGTTGCTCCAGCGCATGGATAAACAGGCTGAGAGCTGCCACGCCCTCTGCGTAGCGACGCGCCTGATAGGATTCGTCAGCCGAACGCACGACAGCACGAAGGGCGGCATCATACTCCCGGCGGTCGAGAAACTCCTCTATCTGTCTGCGCAGCCGTTCATCTTCAGCACTTGCCACCTGTCTTCTCTCCCTATCCTACCTCGCCATGAGGTACTCGTGCTATCTTACCAAGTAATGTCAAATATGCAAACAGAGGCGCCAGCTCCCCTTCGGCTGAATCGTCATAGAAGACGCTGATCAGGCTTTCTTCGCACTTCCGCTCGCCCAGCGACACCACAGCCTGTCCCTCGCAGTCTGTCAGGACAGCCTGGACAAACCATACCTCCGCACTGGGCACACGAAACCTGGCGACGACTTCCATCAGCCACTCGAATTCAGAAAATGCTGTAGTTTGCTGACGATGACGTCGATCGCGACCAGGTTGAAGCCGCCCTCGGGGATGATCAGGTCTGCATACCTCTTGGATGGCTCCACGAACTGCAGGTGCATCGGCCTCACCACCTCCATATACTGCTTCACGACCGACTCCACCGAACGGCCGCGCTCCCTTGTGTCGCGCAGGAGGCGGCGGATGAAGCGCTCGTCGGCATCGGTATCCACGTACAGCTTGATGTCCATCAGGCTGCGCAGGTCCGCATTCTCAAGGACAAGGATCCCCTCAAGAATGATGACCGGCTGAGGGTTCACATGCTCCGTCCAGGTCTCGCGCTCGTAGCGCGCATAATTGTAGACGGGGACATCGACTGCCTCGCCCAGCGCAAGGCACTGCAGGTGCTGGATGAGCAAGTCGTTGTCATATGCGCTGGGATGGTCGTAGTTGATGGCGCGCTTCTCCTCGATAGGCAGGCCGTCGAAGTTCTTGTAGTACGAATCCTGCTTGAGGAAGACGACCGGCTGCGCTGTCTCGTGCATGATCTTCTCGGCGACCGTGGTCTTGCCCGAGCCGGAACCGCCCGCGATGCCCACAAGGATTGGATGAGTCATGTCAATGGCCTCCTGAGAGATACAGCCGCATGTTGCGCTGGTGCTCGGCAAAGGTTGTTGCAAAGACGCAATGTCCGTCCGGCTTGGCGAGAAAGTAGTAGTACGCCGTCGCCGGGGCATGCGCCGCAGCCTGCAGCGACGGGAGACCGGGATTGCAGATGGGCGTGGGCGGCAGGCCGGGATGCACGTACGTGTTGTACGGAGAGTCTGTCTTCAGTTCAGCATACGTGTAGAATCCGTCGTGGCTTGGCAGGACATAGCCCAGGGTGGCATCCATCTGCAACAGCATGTCATCAGCGAGACGGTTGAAGATGACGCTGGCCACCAGCGGACGGTCCGCGTCCTCCTTGGCCTCACGTTCGACGATCGAGGCAACGGTGAGCAGCTGCTCCGTCGTCAGCTTCCGCTTCGCCGCCTGGGCACTCCAATCCGCGGGCAGGACGCTTGCCAGCCGCTCCACCATGCGTGCAACGACGGGATCGGCATCCCCCGCGTACAGCACCTCGTACGTATCGGGAAACAGGTGCCCTTCCAGCAGCCCCCCCGAGCTGTCCGTGGCGGCCTTCATGAAGTCGGCCTCCGGTATGCCTGCCTCCTCCTCAAAGCGGACGGCCATCTGCGCCACGGTGTAGCCCTCGGGCAGCGTCACGCGCACCGTCAGGGGAGAGCCCGATGCAAAGAGCTGATACAGGGCCTCCATCCCCAAGATGCCCGCCAGCACGTAGCGCCCCTCGCGCAGGGAGCCGCCGCTCCTGATGCGCCAGTACCACCTCAGCGCCTGCGGGTTTGAGGTCATGCCCAATTCATAGACACGCTGGCTCACCATCGCTATGCTGTCGCCCTCCCCGACATCGACATAGGCGTCCTGCTGGCGGGGAGGCACAACCTGCATCACCTCCTGCCATCCAACAGCACCCGCAATCACGGCAGCGACCAGCAGGATAGCGACCAGGCGTGCGGGCGTGATGCGACTCCTGCGCGGTCTTGGGGCGGGTGATGGCTCGACTGTCTGGCCCTGGATGCTCTCCTGCTCCTCGTCCATGCTACTCACCTATCCCCGAACCTGCGTTGTGCCGGTCCAGAAAGCCCTGCAGGATGTACACGGCCTCCCATTGGTCCTTGGTCGCGCGCCCATCGGCTTCGGACAGGCCCTCGCTGGCCGCCGCACGTTGCACAGCAACCGACGACCAGCGCTCGTCCACCAGCTCGACGCGCACCGTCCTGTTCAGTCCGCGCGCTGCCAGCTCCCTGCGGATGAAGCCTACAAAGCGGCGCACTTTGGCAGACTGCAGGGAATCGCGCCCGTCCAGGCCAACCGGCAGCCCGACAACCAGGTATCCTGCGCCCTCACGCTCAATGCGGTCCACCACCGTCCGTGCTGTCTCGGACGGCGCGCCCATCTCGATCGAACCGGCAGGAAAGGCCGTCCCTATGTCTGCGACCGTCCGGGCAAGCCCGATGTGACGGTCGCCCACGTCCAAGCACAGCACGACGTTCCTGCCACGCGGCAATTCAGGCAAGCAATGCCTCCAGCTCCTGGGCGGTGATCTGTCCGCCCACACGGCCCTGGCACATCCGGTCGGTGCCGCCACCCTTGCCTCCCAGCTTGTCCGTCAGAGCCGTGAAGACCTGCCGGGCCGAGAACGTGCCGGTGGCTGTGCCGAAGACCTTGATCACCGTAAACCCGTCGGCGTCCGAGAGCCTGCCGATGAACATGCCACTCCCCAGCTGCTGCTCAGCCCTGTCGCCAGCACTGCGCAGTGCTTCGGGAGTCAGTCCCTCGAATGCCGCAAGCACCACCGGCTGGCCGTTGATCATGGCCGGATGTGCAATCAAGCTCTGCATACGGGCATCCGTCGCCGCGGCCACCAGCCCCTCGATACGCCGGTCACGTTCCCTGACCTGATCCACCAGCTCGGCGACGGCGTGCACCACGTCTGCGGGAGAGGGCGCGCACCCCACCGTTTCCGCTGCCTTCTCCACAGCGTCCTCATACGCCCAGGATTCATGCAGGGCACCAAGGCCCACCGAAGCCTCGATGCGCTTGGTGTCCGTGCCGATGCTGCGGATCGAACGCACGTGCAGGAACCCGATGTCGCCCGTGGCCGTGACGTGCGTGCCACCACACAGCTCTTTGGAAATGCCCTCCGCCGTCACCACGCGAACCGTAGCGCCATACTTTTCGCCAAAGAATGCCAGAGCACCCGTCCTGCGCGCCTCGTCGATGGGCATGACGTCGGTACGCACCGGAACGTTGGCGGTGATGTATCCCAGTACCTTCTCCTCCAGCGCCTTGCGGTCGTCGCCACGCAGGCTGCCGCGGAAGCTGAAGTCGAAGTGAAACTCGTCGGGCATGACCTTGGAGCCCTTCTGTTGGACGGTCGGATCCATGGAGCGCAATGCCGCTTGCAGGAGATGTGTCGCCGTATGTGCGCGCATGATCGCCCTGCGCCGCTGTGCGTCGACCTCGGCGCGCACGGTATCGCCCGCAGCGATGGCGCCCTGCACCAGCACGCCCTCATGAATGATCAGACCCTCCACTGGCGTCTTCGTATCCGTCACCTCGAAGCGGGCCCTGGGCGTCGTGATCACGCCCGTGTCGCCGACCTGGCCACCCTTCTCGCCATAGAACGGCGTCGAGGAGAGCATCAGGCCGACATGGTCACCTTCCTGAGCGCTGCTGGCGGGTTCTCCGTCCTTCAGCAGGCCCGTCACGACGGCCTCGGCCGACAGCGTCTCATACCCGACGAAGTGCGTGCTGCCCACGGCACCTCTCAGCTTGATGTAGCCCGTGCGCTCGCGGCTCGCATCCTCAACCCCCGAGGCCTCGCTGCCGCTATGGCGCTGTTCGTCCAGCAGGGCGTCGAAGCCCTGCCGGTCCAGCTTGAGGCCGGCATCCCGAAGCAAATCGGCAGTCAACTCGACTGGAAATCCCATCGTGTCATGCAGGTAAAACGCTGTCTTGCCAGGCAGGGTGTCGCCACCCTCCTGCCGCACCTGCTCCACCGCCCTGGTGAACTCGACCAGCCCCTCTCGAAGCGTGCGGTCGAAGCGCTGTTCCTCTACTTCCATGTCGCCCTTGATGCGCCCCCGTTCGGCCACAAGTTCCGGAAACGGGCCCTGCATGAGGTCGATGACCGTGTCGGCAACCTTGCCCATGAACCTGCCCTCGATGCCAATCATGCGGCCCAGCGCTTGCGACCGGCGCAGGAGGCGGCGCAGGACGTAGCCCTGCTTCTCGTTGCTGGGCAGGAGGTGCTCCGCCATGAGAAACGTACAGGCGCGCACATGGTCGGCGATGGTCTTCATGCGTGCTGTCACGCGCGCGTCGGCGCCGTATTCCTGGTGCGACAGCTCTGAAACAGTCTGGATGATGGGGCGGAAACTGTCTGTCTCGAAGTCCGTATCCGTGTCCTCGATGATGCTGGTCATACGCTCCAGCCCCAGACCGGTATCGATATTCTTGCGCGCAAGCGGCTTCAGCGACCCATCCGGCTGGCGGTCGAACTGCGTGAACACCAGATTCCAGTACTCGAGGAATCGGTCCCCCTCGTCGCCCATCTGCTGGTTTTCGTCACCCGGGTGGCGCACCCCGCGATCGATGTACAGCTCAGAGCACGGGCCGCACGGGCCGACCGGACCCATCGTCCAGAAATTGTCGTCGGCGCCCATGGGGACAATCCGATCGCGCGGGATGCCAACCTTCTGCCAGATGTCTGCCGTCTGGAGGTCTTCTTTATATATGGTTACCCAGATGCGGTCGGCCGGAAGACCGAGCACTCTGGTGGAGAAGTCATATGCCATCGCGATCGCGTCATCCTTGAAATAGTCGCCGATCGAAAAGTTGCCCAGCATTTCAAAGAAGGTGTGATGCCGCGCCGTGAGCCCGACACGTTCGATGTCGTTGGTCCGGATGCACTTCTGATCCGATGTCATACGCAGGCTGGGAGGCGTTGCCTCGCCCAGATAGTACTGCTTCAGCGGAACCATGCCCGCTGCTGTAAACAGCAGCGTGGGGTCGGGCGACAGCAGGGGAGCACTGGGCAGCCTCAGGTGGTTATGCCCCTCAAAAAACCGAAGATAGCCTTCTCGAATGTCAGCTGAGTTCACCTTTCACCTCGTGGGATGCCGGTCACGTGGGGCCCCGGCGCATGAGGACAGTATATCCTCTGCGCCTCGCGAGGCAAGAACACCATTGCACCACGGGACAGCCACATTTGGCGTACCGTTTCTACCACGATGCGGAACCTCGCCGCACTGTAACAAACGGGACGGTTCCAAAGTGTAACAGTGTTACAGTTTTGGAACCGTCCCGAATGTTACACAGGCCGGAACATGCGAGTGCGCTGAAGGGCGAGCAGGACTAGTACGGATGCAGTCCCGTTCAGTGCGCCACGGAGGAGGTTGAAGGGGATGATTGCCGGTATCATCATAGCTTTGACAGCAGCCACCGGCATCTTGAAATACCAGGGGTCCACGATGAGGTTCATGGCCACCATCACGGTGGTCATGGCCAGCGTGCCCAAAACCACCGCACAGACCTTGACCCATCCTCTTCTCGAACGGCTCAGGAACGCCACTGGCAATGCAAAGGCAATGACGGTGACGGTATTCATGCACGCGCCAACCCATCCATCCGCGCCGTGGCCGATGAGCGCCCACAGGATGCCTTTTACGACAGCCGTGAGGACCATCGCCGCAGGGCCCAGAATCGACCCCGCCATGAAGACGGCGACATCCCCGAAGTCAAACTTGAGGAATGGCGCTGCCGGCAGCAAGGGAAACTCGAAGAGTTGAAGGACATACCCGACGGCAGCCAACATGCCGACCAGGGCGAGCACACGCAGTTTTTTCTGTTCCATTCTCTACCTCCATAGTAGACGCAGCCTGCTGCTGCCGTCAACCCTGGGGGCACGGAAAGCGGACGTCTCTTCCCGTCCAGACTATACTGTCGGCCCCGGAATCACACCAGGTCCTGCCGCCAACGCGGCTCGTGGGCTAAGCTCTTCGCCATTACCACCGGTCGGGAATTTCACCCTGCCCCAGAGAACAAAAAAAGTATACACGGCCCCCTGGAACTGTCAACAGAACCGCCGAACCGTGTCCTTGTAGCTCTCCCGCTCCTGCTCTTTGCATTCCAGCATTCTGTCGTAAACTGTAGGAATCCAAGGAGGTACCGATGGACACGTCTACCTATTTGAAGGAACTGAATGAGCAGCTCAATCAACTGAACTACCAATGCAACATTGCGGCATGGAATCTCTCCACCACCGGCAGGGACGAGTTCGCAGCGCAGGCGGAGCACGCTAACCTGGAGATGCGGCTGTTCCTGGCCGACAAGACGCGCTTCGAAACGGTGAACGGGATGTTGGCCGCTGCCGACCTGCAGGACTTCGAACGGCGCCAGCTGACGCTGATCCACAATATGATGGTGGAGAACCAGCTGGACAAGGACATGCTCCAGCAGCTGGTCAGCAAGCAAATCGCTTTGCAGGGCATTACGACCAAATTCCGTGGCACCATCGACGGCAAGGAGGTCAACAACAAGCAGATCGAGGAAATCCTGCGCTCCAGCACCGACAATGACCTGCGCAAGAAGGCATGGCTGGCCAGCAAGCAGGTGGGCGCAGTACTCGAGCCCGGGCTCATGGAACTCATCAAGCTGCGCAACGAATCCGCTGTCAAGCTGGGATACGCCGACTATTACGAGATGTCCATCCAGCTGCAGGAGTTTGATAGCACGTGGCTCAAGCGAACTCTGGAGACCTACCGCGACCAGACCAACCCGCTGTTCCGCCGTGTCAAGGACTCCATCGACCAGGCGGTGGGCAAGCGGCTGGGCGTCGACCCGGACAAGTTGATGCCATGGCACATGAGCGACATGTTCTTCCAGGAGGCGCCGCGGACATCCGACCTGGACCTTGCCATCTACTATGAAAACAAGGGACAGCACATCGTGGAGCAGCTGGCCACACAAACCTATGACGCCATCGGGCTGGACATCCGGGACATTATCGCCCGCAGTGACCTGTACGAGCGCCCGGGCAAAGACCAGCATGCCTTCACGATGCACGTGGACAACAAGGGCGACGTCCGGGTTCTCGCCAATCTGCGGCCAAACGAGACCGAGATGGAGACCCTGCTGCACGAGATGGGCCATGCCGTGTACGACAAATACACCGATATGACATTGCCTCCGGTTCTGCGGCAGCCAGCGCATATCTTTACCACCGAAGCCGTCGCGATGTTCTTCGGGCGCCTGGCGCGTAACCCCGACTGGTATAAGCAGATCGTGGCTGTCGACGACGCCAGCTTCGAAAAACTACAAGCCGAGCTGCCTGTTGTCATCCGCAACCAGATGCTGGTCTCGACGCGGTGGATCACGCACTTCGCCCTCTTTGAGCGAGAGCTGTACCGCACCGAGAAAAGCGACAGCCGGCTATGGTACAAAGGTGTTCAGGACATCCAGTACCTCAACGTTCCCGAGGAGCGTCTGGACAAGCCCGACTGGGCTGCAAAGTACCACTTTGCGATGGCTCCGGTTTACTACCACAATTACCTGCTGGGCGAGATGCTTGCCTCCCAGGTTGACCACGCCCTGCGAGCCAGAGGAAAAGGGCAGATCCTGACGCCCGAGGGCGGACGGTGGTTCCGCGACAACGTCTTCACCCCCGGCGCCACGTTCCCCTGGAACACGATGATCGAGCACGCGACAGGCGAACCGCTGAACCCCTCCTACCTGGTCGCCCAGTTCAATTACTAGCCCTGTAACATTCGGGACGGTTCCATTTCTGTAACACTGTTACAGTTTTGGAACCGTCCCGTTTGTTACACGTCTTTGTTGAGGGCGAGATAACGGCGCACAGTCATGTGACTTACTCCCATGGTAGCTGCTATGGCTCTCAGACTCATTCCCTGCTGATGGAGCCTGACCACGGTGGACACATCGACTGGATTCGGGGTCTGCCCCGAAATCGGTTTGCAAGAACCTGCAGGGCCTCCGATGTCTAGTGGAGCTTGCGCAGCTACGGCGGCCCATTTTCTTGCCCTGCCCGTGAGTAGAATATCCGGCTTCTTCAGACCGATACCCGCATGGACAAACTCCTGATAGACCGCACGAGACTCGGCCTCTTCAGTAGCGAACATGCCCAGGACCTCGCGGTCGCTGAGTGGCACTGTGGATGGTACACCCCGTGCTGTCGCGCCATAGCTGCTCCAGCGCCACTCCTGGGGAGCGGTGACAAGACCCGCTCTCAAGGGATTCAGCACAACATAGCGGGCTGCCTCGGGCAGATGACTGTCCTGCGTGATCAGAATGGAGAAGAAGCGGTCCTGAAACACATGGCCGTGACGCTGCCGACTTTTGTTGTACCACTCGCCGTAGCTCATATTGATGTGATGCATCCCTTCCGAAAGATTGTCAGCAGGCGTCTTCAGCAGGAGATGATAGTGATTCCCCATGATACACCAGGCGTACATGGCCCAGTCCAGCTCTTTGGCCGTTTCTGCCAGCAGGTCAAGCACTCGCCACTTCTCGCGCGGTTCATCGAAGATCATCATGTCGCCGTCGCCGTGTGTCGTGACGTGATAAACGCCGTCAGGAATCCGGATTCTCGCTTGTCTACTCATCTGATCTATCCACCCACACGAACCATGTGCTTGACATCGTTGCTCCTCCAATTGCAGTTGTCCTTGAGAATGTTACAGTTTGGAACCGTCCCGAATGTTACAAGTTAGTCGATCCAGGCCATGCGAATGTTGCCGTCAACGGGCGTGACAATGACATCGACGCGGTCGCCGTATGTGTTCATGAGGGTCACGTGCCCACCGCCTGAAGCACCGGCGGGGCGCCCCATCTCGTTGAAGCTCATGGTGACCACGGGGCTGACCATCGATGTCTGAGTGCCAAAGACTGCAGAAACAGGGATCCTGTTGCCGGCAGCAAGAGGAAACCCTGCAGACCGGGACAAGAACCGTTCCGTCCTTATGGTTCCTGGTGGCGCCGACGACTTGGTGCCTTTTCTGAAGTAGTAGCGGTTCTCGTTGGTCACAAAGACGATGGTATAGAATGATTCGTCGACCTCGGCATTCATCTGCATGTCTCGCAGATCCTGGACAAGCGTCATACCGGCAAACTGCAGCCGGACCCGCGCAACATATCGGTCGAGGCGTGGCACAGCAATCGCGACCAGAATCACCATAATCGCGACCACGATGACCAGCTCCTGAAGCGTGAAACCTTTTCGGCGGGGCACAGCTCTCCTTCCTAGACGTGGTTTCTCAGTGATTCTATTCGGAAGAGCTGGCAGAGCAAGAGCAGCTCCTGCAATCGGAAACGCGCGGAGTCTCCGTACAGCCTCGCCATGTCCCCTCCGCTACCTGAACAGCGAGATCCCGACAGACGCCAGGCGCTCCCGTTCACGACGAGGTGCGGGGGTGGTTGCTTTTACGGTGGGACATTCTACACTACAGGTGCAGGACCATTTGCTTGTGAGAGGTGCTCATGAACGGGAAGCGACTTGCGAATCGGATCGTCAGCGAATGCGAGAACATGGGGGCTGAGTCGGTCAAGATCATCGACGTGAGAAATCGAGCCCCCTTGTTTGATTTTCTGGTCATCGCCACGGTGGATAATACGGTATTGGCTGACGCGCTGCTGACGAAGACTCTCAAGACTGTGCGACCTGACGCCGGCGTATCTGTCTTCACGGAGTCATCGCCCGAGTCCGACTGGGTCGTCTGTGACTACGGCGACGTGATGTTCCACATTTTTGTCGGACGCGAGGTTCGGGAACGCTATGACCTGGAGGGACTGTGGACACGCATCTCTCAACGCCGCTCCCGCAGCAGTTCACAGAAACAAGTTGAAACCTTGAACGACTAGCGGCCTCCGCCTGTTGCATTCTCGCCGTTCTGCCTATACTCTCCTGTATACCCTCCGGGGTATGCAGAGTGCAGTATTTGTGAGCTGCTTCCCCTGTCTGCGGGGAAGCGGACATCTGGAGTGTGGCTTGCTTTGCAGTTCAAGAGCCAGGAGGAATCATGAGTGAAGGTGATGTGGGTGCCGCCGTTGACACCGCTGAGCAGCAAGGGCTTCGTACAGATATTGTCTATGATGTCGCCATTGTGGGTGCAGGTCCCGGAGGATTGACAGCAGCTATCTATGCCGCAAGGGCAAGACTGGAGACCATTGTCCTTGAGAAGCTCTCCATCGGTGGACTCATCACCACCTCAGACTGGGTCGACAACTTCCCCGGCTTTCCTGAGGGTATCTCGGGAGAAGAACTGGGCGAGAGGTTCAGGAAGCACGCCGAGAGGTTCGTCGGCCATATCACCCTGAATGCCGTGACAAGCATCCGGAAGCAAAACGGCCGCTACTATCTTGGTACGGACACCGGTGAGATCCAGGCAACATCGGTCATCCTTTCCACCGGCTCGGAGCCTGTCAAGCTGCCCGTCCCCCAGGAAGAGCAGTTTAGGGGCAAGGGGATTTCGTACTGCGCCACCTGTGACGCAGCGTTCTTCAAGAACAAGGTGGTCGCCGTGGTCGGCGGTGGTGATGCTGCACTGCACGAGGCCCTCTACCTGAGCAAGTTTGCCACCAAGGTCTTCCTGGTGCACCGCAGAGTCGAATTCAGGGCTGCCCACATCCTTCAGGAACAGGTACTCGCCAATCCCCGCATCGAGCTGAAGCTTGATTGCATTCCTGTCGATGTCCTGGGCGACCGCAGGGTCGAGGAGCTGGTCATCGAGGATGTGCGAACGCACAGAAGGGAAACGCTTCACGTCAACGGCATCTTTGGTTCGATCGGAGAGAAACCGAACAGTGAGCTTGTCAGGGACCTCGTCGAATTGACAGACAAGGGTCTTGTCAAGGTCAACGCCAATAAGGAAACCTCGCTGAAAGGCCTGTTTGCTGTAGGAGATGTCACCGATACGCCGCTTAAGCAGGTCATCACCGCTTGCGCGGACGGAGCCATTGCCGTCATCAGCGCCGAGCAGTACATACGGAATCTCAAGCGCTGATCCCCTACAGCCCCAACGAAGTGCACCGAGGTGTATCGATACGGGGAGGGTCGACCACTTAGCAGGATTGACCGTTTGCCGCGGCAAACGGTGAACCAGACATATAAAAATCACAGGAGGAACCAGAATGGCTTTATTGAAAGCTGAAGATGCTCAATCGTTGCGAGATCGCTTCGCCAAAGAACTGACCGGTCCGGTAACACTGACCCTTATCACGTCGACAGACACGGGAGTAACGTGCACATCACCCGACGGCGCCGAACCGCTGGTGAATGATGCCAACAGAGAATACCTGCCAATTGCACAGCAGGTGCTGGAAGAGGTGAAGGAGCTGTCGCCCCTCATTCAGCTGAACGTGGTCCAGTATTCGGTCGTCGACGACACCGTGGCAGAATTCAAAATCACGCACGTGCCGTCGATCGTCATCCAGGGCTCGGATACCAAGAGGCCACTGCTCTATATCGGCACACCGCTGGGGTACGAATTCATGACGCTGATCGATGGCATCGTGGACGCCTCTCAGGGCAAGACCCGCCTGTCGGCAGATACCATCGCTTCGCTCGAGAAGCTGACCGAGCCCGCGTCGATCAAGGTGTTCGTCACGCCCAGCTGTCCTCACTGCCCCGTAGCGGCACGCCTCGCCCAGCAGTTTGGCATGGTGAATCCGCTCATTCGCGCAGAGGTCATCGAAGCGAACGAGTTTCCCGAACTCTCCGATCAGTACTACGTCAGCTCGGTACCAAAGAGCATCATCAATGAAGACCGCGAAGTCATTGGCGGAATGCCCGAGGCTCAGTATCTGGAAGAGTTCCTTGCGGCGGTGGCAACTGCCAATTGACAACTGCCTGGTCGATAGCTGGGAGTACGACAAAAGGCCGGGGGATCGCCCGGCCTTGTTCATACTGTTCTGTGATG
Source organism: bacterium (assembly GCA_021373025.1). Lineage (GTDB taxonomy): Bacteria > Caldisericota > Caldisericia > Cryosericales > Cryosericaceae > Cryosericum. The sequence goes on along the minus strand of JAJFTL010000022.1, from coordinate 266,523 downwards.
ACGTGGAGCGTCAGGCAAGCAGAAGAGCCAGGATCGCTTTCTGAATATGGAGCCTGTTCTCGGCCTGGTCGAACACGACGCTCTGTGGACCATCCATGACTTCGTCGGTGATCTCCTCGCCACGATGCGCGGGCAGACAGTGCAGGACAATCGCATCCTTCCTGGCGTGGTGCATCAGGTCGGCAGTCAGAGAGAAGGGGCGCATGACCTTCATACGCTCATCGTGTTCCGCCTCTTGCCCCATGGACGCCCACACGTCGGTGTACACGGCGTCTACATCCTGAACGGAAACAAGCGGATCGTTGGTGATAAGGACCGTGCTGCCGCTTCGCTTGGCAAATTCGGTCGCAGTCTTGACAATTTCATCCTTTGGCTCGAATCCCCGGGGCGACGCCACCGCAATACTGATGCCAACATGGGCACAGCCCAACAGAAGAGAATTTGCCACGTTGTTGCCGTCTCCAACGTAGGCGAGCCTCAGGCCCTTCAGCGTGCCTTTCTTTTCGCGGATGGTCATGAGATCGCCAAGGATTTGGCAGGGATGGCTCAGGTCGGACAGCGCATTGATGACTGGAGCATCGCTGTTGGCAGCAAGGTCGATGAGGTCCTGGTGGGCGAAGACGCGTGCAACGATGCCTGCCACGTACCGAGAAAGCACATGCGCGGTATCGGCGATCGTTTCACCGCGGCGCAGCTGCATATCGTTGGAATTGAGATACAGAGCATGGGCTCCCAGCTCGAATGCGGCAACCTCGAAGGAAACACGAGTCCTCGTCGATGCCTTCTGAAAGATCATGGCAACGGACTTGCCGTCAAGGTAACGCTCCTGCTTCCCCGCCATGGCGTCCATCTTCAGTTTGTCGCCAAAGGAGATGATCTCAAGGATCTCTTCCCTGGAGAAGTCGCTGAGGCACAGCAGATCTCTTCCTTTGAGTTTTGTAGCCATATGCCCTCTGACTAGATGAGCCCGAATTTCTTCAGGACATCGGCAACCGTCGGTGTGCCAATCTCCTGCAGCTCATAGGTAACGCGAACCGATGGCTTGGTCAGTTTCATGACACGCAGCAGGTCGATGGGCGTGCCCATGACCACGACGTCGCACGGCGTTGCCTCGATTGTCTGCCGAAGGTCTTCGATCTGTTCGTCGCTATAGCCCATAGCTGGCAGGATACTCATCTTCTGGGTGTACTTCTCGAAGGTGGTCTTGATGGAACCGACCGCATAGGGATGAGGATCGACAATTTCAGAGGCCCCATATTTCAGAGCCGCAACATACCCTGCGCCATACGTCATTTCACCGTGCGTGAGCGTCGGGCCATCCTCGATCACCAGCACGCGCTTGCCGCGGATCATGTCCGGGTCCTTCACAAACACGGGCGAGGCTGCCTCGATCATGATGGCCTTGGGGTTGACCCGATACATGTTGTCGCGCACTTCAGCCAGCTGTGCCGGCGTTGCAGAGTCGACCTTATTGATCACGACGACGTCTGCCTGCCTGAAGTTGGTCTCACCTGGATAATAGGTCAACTCGTTGCCGGCACGCAGTGGGTCGGCAACGGTAATCCTGAGGTCCGGAACGTAGAAGGAGAAATCATTGTTGCCACCGTCCCAGATGATGACGTCGGCTTCCTTCTCGGCCTCGCGAAGGATCATCTCATAATCGACCCCGGCATAGATGACTGCACCCATGTCGATATGCGGTTCGTACTCCTCCCGCTCCTCGATCGTGCATTTGTACTTGTCGAGATCTGCATACGTTGCAAAGCGCTCACTTGCCTGGGCCACGAGGTCGCCATATGGCATCGGATGCCTAATAGAAACAACCCTTTTGCCGGCTGCCCGCAGCGCGCGCACAACAGCGCGACTGGTCTGGCTCTTGCCAGAGCCTGTACGCACTGCACAGATCGAGATGACGGGCTTGGTCGACTTGATCTGTGTACTCTTCGGACCAAGCAGAATGAAATCACTGCCGTCCGCGAGGGCCTGGGAGGCCTTGTGCATCACGTTTACGTGCGACTGATCAGAATACGCGAATACTACTTCATCGACATTGAGCTCCGCGATAAGCCTGTCGAGATCGGACTCTGGGTAGATCGGAATGCCATTCGGGTAGAGCTTGCCGGCAAGGGCAGCAGGGTATTTCTTGTCGTCGATGCCGGGGATCTGCGTTGCCGTGAATGCCACCACCTCATAGTCCGGGTTGTCCCGATAGACGACGTTGAAGTTGTGGAAGTCCCTGCCCGCAGCTCCCATGATCAAGACTCTCTTTTTCATAAAACCTCCTCTACAGAGAATAACGTCCAATGCCCGCAATAGGGCATTTTTATTGTATCTCCTTAGGTATCGCTGTCAATGCGTCTGGCCTGCCGTGATTGACTATTTTCGCTCGGACGTATACTAAAAAAGAATAGGGCTTGTCTGAGCCGACGCCGGTTCGACGTCCACACAGTGGTATGAGGGATGCAGCGAAGTCCAGGTCTGTCCCCCTGAGGTGAGGTAGATTTCATGAAGCACACGTTGTCAAGATATGCGCTGACGGTCGTGATCATCTGCGCCATCATGGTTGCCGGCTGTTCTGCCGGGTCAACCGGGCAAACCATGGTCCTGGCTCCAGTGCTGGTCGGCCTCAACATCCGGCAGGCAGAAACCAAGGCCGCAGAAGCAGGGGTGCAGGTGCAGGTGACATCGTCCGAAAACTCCGACGTGATGCCGATTGATTTTGTACTCAGACAGGATCCGCAGCCGCAGACCATGGTGCAAAAGGGGCGCATCATCAATGTCGTAACCAGCTCGGGCCCGGTCACCCTTACCCTGGACAACTTTGTAGGTGGCACCTTCGAAACTGCCCAGACGTTCATCACGGCGAACAACCTTGTTTTAGGTGACCTGATCGAGAAGGTCGACCCCAGTCCTGTGGGTACGGTGCTGGCGCAGGACCCGCCTGCGAACTCCGAAATCAGCAGGGGGTCAACCGTGACTCTGACGATCAGCAAGGGAACCCTGGCCATCATGCCCGATCTGGTCGGGCTCTCCCTCACAGAAGCCAGAAAACAGGTTGCTGCTCTTGGGCTGTCCGTCAGCAAGGTCATCGTGTCAGCTCAGGTAACCCAACCTGCTCAACTTGTGCTGGTGCAGGAGCCAGCTGCCGGTGACGCTATTGAAAAGGGCGGCTGGATCGAGCTGACCGTATCCAAGGTCCCATGAACAAGGCACAGCATATCACCGTATCTATTTCGGTGCTGAGCACGGACTTTGTACAACTGGGTGCCAACCTCCAGAGGATCCACATGTCAGGGGCTGACAGCGTGCACCTCGATATCATGGATGGCCGGTTTGTCCCGAACATCTCCTTTGGCTGGTCCATCGCCGCTGACATTGTGAAGGCCTCACGGATCCCATGCGGAGCGCACCTCATGATCGAGCGCCCCGAGGACGCATTCGACGCTATGCTCGCAACGGGCGTGAACGAAGTCCTGTTTCACGTGGAAGCCACACGATTTCCCTTCAGGGCCCTCGATCTCCTGAAGCGCCCGGGCATCCGCAGAGGCGTCGCCGTGAATCCGGCGACCCCTGTAGCGTCCGTCATACCTCTGCTTGAAAGCCTGGACACCGTGCTGCTCATGTCGGTGGAGCCGGGGTTCGGCGGACAGCCTTTCCTCCCGGGGACGCTGACCAAGGTGCGTGAGCTGCGTTCGGCTGCAGATCGTGCAGGCCTGTCGATCAGAATCGCGGTGGATGGAGGCGTAGACATGTCAAACGCCACAGCGTTGCGCGATGCCGGAGCAACCGAGCTGTCGGCAGGATCTGCCTTCTTTCGGGCAACCGATCCGTCTGCATTTGTCCGCGCGCTGAGAGGCGAATAGGGAGGGGCTATGCCGGCTGCTCCCACTATTGTCTTCGCCGGAGGCGACCCCGGATCATTCACCTTTCTTCGCACGGTCGACTATAAAGGTGCTTACCTTGCTGCAGTAGACCGTGGCCTGTCTGTAGCAGTAACGCTGGGGCTGGTGCCTGACCTGTTTGTGGGAGACGGCGACTCCGTCGCACCCGAACTTCTTGCCACACTGGACAGGGATCGTACCGCAGTGATCATGCTGCCGGCCCGCAAGGACATCTCGGACCTTGAGGCAACATTTGATCAACTCGTGGCGTCAGGACGCGCGGGGGGCGTGCTGGTGCTGGCCGGACTGGGTGGAAGGCTTGACCACACCCTGTTCAACCTTCAAGTTGCCGCGCGGCACCTGGATGACTTCGGACAGGTCACCTTCGAGGATGACCAGTGTCTCGTGAGACCGCTCATGCATCACAACGATCTTCAGCTGCCACGGGGGACGACTGTGTCGTTTGTTCCCGACAGTGCGAAGGTCGAGGTGAGCCTGGAAGGATTTGCGTACCCTCTGGTCCATGCCATCGTGGAGCAGGGCTCAACGCAACTGCTGAGCAATGTCGTTCGTGAGTCCAGGCAATGCGTTGACGTGCACCGTGGAACTGTGTTCATGATTGCCTGGAAACATGAGGTCGAGCTTTCACACGTGAGGTGAGAATGGAAAAGGCACAACTGGAAGAAGAAGTACAGCGTCAGCTGGAAATCCTTCGACGCGGAACCGCAGAAATCGTGAGTGAGCAGGACCTGGGGGTCAAGATCAGGAATTCCCTCCTTTCGGGAAAGCCGCTGAGAGTAAAGCTGGGCGCGGATCCCAGTGCTCCGGACCTGCATCTGGGGCACGCTGTCGTGCTGGACAAGCTGCGGCAGTTTCAGGACCTTGGACACCAGGTCGTCTTCATCATCGGCGACTATACCGCGCGCATCGGAGATCCCTCGGGACGCTCCAAGACGCGCCCGCCGTTGACCGGAGACCAGATCGATGCCAACGCAAAAACCTACTTCGACCAGGTCTTCCGCATTCTCGATCCCCACAAGACCGAGATCCGCTACAACGGGGAATGGCTGGGGCACCTTTCGTTTGAAGAGATCATCCGCCTTGCCTCTCGCTTCACCATCCAGCAGATCCTGGAGCGGGACGACTTCTCGAAACGCTATCGCAGCCAGGTGCCCATCTTCTTTCACGAGTTCTTTTATCCGCTCATGCAGGGATACGATTCGGTGGCGGTCGAGGCAGACGTCGAACTGGGCGGTACAGATCAGAAGTTCAACTTCCTCCTGGCACGAGAGCTTCAGGTGCAGCTCGGTCAACCGGCGCAGGTTGCATTCATGATGCCCATTCTGCCAGGGTTAGACGGTGTCCAGAAGATGAGCAAGAGCCTGGGCAACTACATCGGGATCGCAGAAAATGCCGTGGACATGTATGGCAAGTGTATGTCGATCCCCGACGGGCTCATGGAACAGTACTTCACACTGTTGACCAGCCTTCCCGAACCAGAGATACGCGGCATCATGCGCGGCATCGCAGACGGCTCGGTGCACCCCATGGCAGCCAAGAAGCGCCTGGCATATCTTGTAACGGAGAGGTTCCATGGAACGCACAGTGCAGCAGCTGCTCAGGCCAACTTCGAGCATGTGTTCAGCAACCGTGCTTCTACGGCATCTGCAGACATCGCCTATGAGAAGGTCATGCTGCCGCCCGAATTTGCAGGCCTGCATGAAGTCGCGATCGTCGACCTGTTGTACGGCCTGAAGGCGGTGCCATCGAAGTCGGAGGCCCGCCGGCTGATTCAGCAGGGAGGGATCGAGATCGAGGGGCAGCGCGTTTCGGACATCGGATTTCGTGTCAGCCTCGATGGGTCGCCGATCCACATGCGGGTCGGCAAGAAGCGGTTTCTGTCGGTCAACATCTGAAGCACATGGCGTTAGCGTGAACAGCTATTCTCGAGAGGAGTCAGCTCATGGGGATCTTCCAGCGTAAGCCAGCGGATGGGCCAGAGTTTGCCCCGCGGCCAGCCAGACCGCGCGTACCGCCGAATCAAACCGTGACAACAACATTTTATACGCTGACGGCCGAAGGCGTGCCAGCAGTGGACACAGACCACTTCACCTTCAGGTTCTGGGGCGAACTCCTGCAGCCAGCCGAGATGACGTGGCAGCAGCTCATGGGGGTCAAGCATACGGTGATGACAGCCGACTTTCACTGCGTAACGGGGTGGTCGATGCTGGGAACCGAATGGGGAGGCGCCCTGGTGCGCGACGTCCTCGAAGCCGCTGACGTCAAGCTTTCTCCGCAAGCGCACTTCGTCTTCGTACACTGCGTCACGGAGTTCACGACAAATCTGCCCGTAGAAGCACTGCTTGCCGACGACACTATGCTGGTCTGGGAGTGGAAGGGGCTTCCCCTTCCCACTGCGCACGGAGGACCACTTCGCCTGCTGGTTCCATCGCTGTACGCGTGGAAGGATGCCAAGTGGGTGTCTGGCTTCGAGTTCATGAGCGAAGACCGTCCCGGGTTTTGGGAATCGCGTGGGTATCATATGCATGGCGACCCATGGAAGGAAGAGCGGTACGGCTGAACAGCACTCGCATGACTTGACAGCAGGCTAATTCACTGTAGAATAGCCTTTGGAACAAGGGAAGTCGTGCGTGGGCCTCTAGCTCAGCTGGTTAGAGCGCGTCCCTGATAAGGACGAGGTCTCTGGTCCGAATCCAGAGAGGCCCACCATTTCGTCTTGTGTGTCTGCATATGTGGGGATGTGGCTCAGTTGGGAGAGCGCATGGTTTGCATCCATGAGGTCGCGGGTTCAAATCCCGCCATCTCCACCATCGAAAGGAGGAGGTGCTCCTTGCCGGGCTACAAGTACAGTAACATTCCCCTTTGGAAAAACGTGCCACAGCAGGACTGGGATGATTGGCACTGGCAAGTGGCACATCGTATCCAGACGGTCGAAACCCTATCCCAAGTCATTCATCTCACCGGAGAGCAGAGAGCAGGTGTCATCGCTGCCCTTTCACGGTTCCGTATGGCGATAACCCCGTACTACGCCATGCTCATTGACCAGGACAACCCGGATGATCCGATCCTCAGGCAGAGCGTGCCTTCTGCACTTGAACTGCAGTCGGCGCCGAGTGACCTGGATGATCCTCTGTATGAGGATGTCGACTCGCCGGTTCATGGCCTCACGCACCGATATCCCGACCGTGTGCTGTTCCTCATCACCGACCAGTGCGGTATGTACTGCCGCCATTGTACGCGCAGGCGCCTTGCCGGCATCACCGATGCGCGGCGTTCAAAGGCAGAAGTTGACGCTGCCATCGACTACATTCGCAGTCATGAGGAAGTACGCGACGTGCTGCTGTCCGGGGGCGATGCCCTCCTGGTTGATGACGAGTTCCTGGAATACGTTCTCAGCGAAGTACGCAAGATCCAGCATGTCGAGGTAATACGTCTAGGTACACGTGCCCCGGTGGTTCTTCCACAGCGAATAACACCTGAATTGTGCGCCATGTTGCGCAACTACCACCCGCTCTGGCTGAACACGCAGTTTAACCATCCCAACGAGATCACGCCCGAGTCCTCCAGAGCGATCGCGATGCTGGTCGATGCCGGTATCCCGGTGGGCAACCAGTCGGTCCTGCTCCGAGGTATCAATGACTGCCCGTACATCATGAAAGAGCTGGTTCAGAAGCTGGTGTCCATTCGCGTCCGGCCATATTACATCTATCAGTGTGACCTGACCAGCGGCATCAGTCACTTCCGAACGTCCGTCACCAAGGGCATCGAGATCATGGAGTTCCTGCGGGGTCACACCAGCGGATTCTCCGTCCCCCAGTTTGTCGTCGACGCGCCGCACGGCGGAGGAAAGATCCCGGTGAGTCCGAATTACATCCTCTCCATGTCTCCAGATCGCATTGTGCTGCGCAACTACGAGGGTGTTATCGTTTCCTATCCGGAACCGGAGAACCCAAAGAGCCACTGCCCAGAGCCATGTGCGATCTGCGAAAAACAGAAGTCTATAGTACCGCCCGAAGGTATCGCGAAGATCTTCACGCGGGACGCCTACGACCTGACACCGCCAGGGACGTTGCGCGAAAAGCGACGAGAAAATTATCGAAAGGGGTGATGACAATGGCACGAAAGGACTACGTCGACCTCAAGACAGCAATCCCCGGACCTGTGGGCATGGAATGGTATGCGCGTGACCGCGCGTCCATCTCGCCCTCATATGTCCGCCCGTACGTTCTCGTGGCTGATCATGCCACCGGCATGGAAGTCACCGACGTCGACGGCAATACCTACCTGGACTTTACTGCTGGCGTTGCTGTCAACAGTACCGGCCATCGTCACCCTGAAGTCGTCAAGGCGATCAAGGACCAGGCCGACCAGCTGGTGCACATGTCAGGCACCGACTTCTTCTATCCTATCCAGATCCAGCTGGCCGAGAAGATCAAAGAGATATCCCCTGGTCCCACAGAGAAGATGGTCTGGTATGGGAACTCCGGAGCAGAAGCTGTTGAAGCAGGATTGAAGCTTGCCCGGTATCACACAAAGCGCTCCCTGGCTCTTGCGTTCTTCGGTGGCTTTCACGGCCGTACCTATGGAGCTGTCACGCTGTCAGGCTCAAAGGCGAAGCACCGTGAAGGATTCTCGCCCATGCTTCAGGGCGTCGTCCATGTGCCCTACGCGTACTGCTACCGCTGTCCTCTCCACCTTACTCCCGATACGTGCAACTTTGCCTGCATCGGCATGATCGAGGAGGTCATGGAACGCATTGCTCCACCGTCGGATACGGCCGTCATGGTCGTCGAGCCGATCCAGGGTGAGGGCGGATACGTCGTGCCACCGGATGGCTACTTTCAGAAGCTGCGCCAGCTTACGGAACAGCGAGGCATCCTGCTCATGGTCGATGAGGTGCAAAGCGGCATGGGACGGACCGGCAAAATGTTCGCGATCGAGCACTGGGATACCGAGCCCGACATCATGGCTATCGCAAAGGGCGTTGCTTCGGGGCTCCCTCTGGGCATCATGGTTGCCAAGAAGGACGTCATGGACTGGAAGCAGGGTGCGCACGGCTCGACCTTCGGTGGCAACCCGCTCAGCTGCGCCGCCGCCCTCAAGACGATCGAACTCATTCAGAATGGTCTGATGAACAATGCTGCGGTCCAGGGTGAGTATATCATGGGACACCTCCGCAAGATGCAGAACCGACACCCGTTGATGGGAGATGTGCGCGGCAAGGGTCTCATGATCGGTGTCGAATTTGTCAAGGACGCAAAGAAGACCAAGGCCAAAGAAGAGAGCAACCAGCTAGTCCTTGAAGCATTCAAGCGTGGTTTGCTGCTTCTCCCGTGTGGCGAGAACTCAGTTCGTTTGTCTCCCTCGCTGATCGTAACGCGGGACCAGTGCGACGTGATGCTGGACATCTGGGAAGAAGCTCTCACTGCCGTCGAGAAACGGGCGGCCAACTAGGGGGGAGCCGTGAAGTCTTCCGTGGAGTTCAAACAGTTGTATGCATCGAAGACTCCTGCATCGCGAGAACTGAGCGAGCGAGCCCAGCAGGTGCTGCCAGCCGGCGTCGTGGCCAACGTCAAGTATTTCGCCCCCTATCCGCTGTTCATGCAGCGGGCGAGTGGCTCGCATCTTTGGGATGCCGATGCAAATGAATACATCGACTATTGTCTGGCATTCGGTCCGCTGATCCTGGGGCATGGTCATCCCGCTGTCGTTCATGCAGTGCAAGAGTCTCTCGCTGCCATGGGCACAACAGTCTTCGGCACACCCAACGAACTCGAAATCCGCTATGCCGAAAAACTCATGTCCATGCTGCCTGTCAGTGGGAAAGTACGCCTGACCAACAGTGGCTCAGAGGCAACATACCTGGCGCTTCAGCTGGGCCGGGCCGCGACAGGAAAGCCTGCCATCGCGCGCTTCGAGGGGCATTATCACGGATGGCACTACGAGGGAGTCTTGAGTAACACTCCTTCAGCAACACTCTACGGCGATGCACGGCAACCTGCTTCGGTTGCGGGATCACGAGGAACGCCTGCCTCCATCCTGGCAGACACCCTGGTGCTCCCTTTCAATGACCTCGAGGCGTGCAGAACGTTGCTTACTGCTCATCGCGACCGCGTAGGCACCGTTATCGTCGAGCCTTCGCCACGTGGGTTCTACCAGACCGATCCAGCGTTCCTCGAAGGATTGCGCCGTCTTACACAGGAGCTCGGCATGGTCCTTGTCTTTGACGAGGTGATGTCTGGGTTCCGTGCAGGCCCTAAGGGCGCCAGCGGTGTCTTTGGCGTTCAACCTGACCTCATGACGCTGGGCAAGATCATTGGTGGAGGTTTCCCCATTGGAGCCGTCGCAGGACGTGCAGACCTGCTCGATCTCACATCGCCCCTGTCACCCGGCGGAAGCGTCTTCCACTCGGGCACATTCAATGGCGCTGTGCAGGTGCTCGCTGCGGGACTTGCAACACTCGAAGTCCTGTCGGATGAGTCGCAGATGGTGCCTTTCTATGATGCGACCGAGCACTTCAAGGCCGACATCCAACAGCTGCTGCGACGCCACCAAATACCTGGACACGTGGCCGGGCTGGGCGCCAATTTCGGTATCATCATGAGCAGGACACCGATTCGCAACTACCGGGACCTCGCAAACGAGGACGGGGCTCTACGAGAGGCTTTTGACTTTGCATGCCTGACCGAGGGCATCTATGTCCATCCGCACAAACCGTTCTACACGTCCTTGGCGCACTCGCTCCAGGACTTTGAGGTGACACTGGAGAAACTCGACCACATCTTCAACGCCATCAGCTGAAGACAGACTAATCCCAGCAGCCGCCCCACGAAGCAGGAATCTGTGCAGGAGGTTTCAATGAAGTCAGTAGTCATTACATCTGCACTGAGGACGCCCGTAGGTAGTATGGGAGGCGTTTTCAGAGACGTTTCGGACGTCGAGCTGGCACGTACAGTACTAGAGGCGCTCGTTCTTCGGTCTGGTATCGACAAATCCATTGTGGATGAAGTCGTCCTGGGACAGGCAAAGCAGCATGCCGATGCACCTAACATCGCCAGAGTAGCAGCACTCAAGGCTGGTTTCCCCGAGGAAGTGCCTGCATATACGGTTCACAGACAGTGCTCATCAGGCCTGCAGGCCATTCTGAATGCCGTATGGCAGATTCAGGCAGACTACGGCGACATCATCGTCGCCGGTGGTGTGGAAAGCATGAGCAACGCCCCTTACTACCTGCGCAATGCACGCTATGGCTACCACTCTGGCAACGGCACGCTGGTGGACCCCAACACAGAGAGTCAGCCCAAATCCCAGCCAGAAGAGACCTATGGCTCCTTCAGCATGGGCATGACAGCCGAAAATCTGGCAGAAAAGTACGGAATCACCAGGAGAGAACAGGACGAATTCGCCTATGCCAGCCATGTCCATGCTATTGCCGCAGCCGGTGCGGGACGGTTCATGGATGAGATCGTGCCCATAAGCGTTCCTCTCGCCAGAGCCCAGAGCACGCTGGTCGACGCCGACGAGGGTCCACGCAGAGACACGAGCCTCGAGAAGATGGCCGGACTCAAGCCGGCCTTCAAGGAAGGCGGAACCGTGACAGCCGGAAACAGTTCGACCCGCAACGACGGCGCTGCAGCCGTGCTCGTGATGTCGGAGGACAAGGCGGCAGAGCTTGGCGTCAAGCCACTCGCCCGATTTGTTGCCGCGGGTATCGCGGGCGTCGACCCCAAGTTCATGGGCATTGGCCCCGTTCCTGCGACGCACAAAGCACTCGCACGGGCTGGCCTCTCGCTTGATGACATCGGTCTCATCGAGCTGAATGAGGCATTTGCCGCGCAGAGCCTTGCTGTTGTCAAGGAGCTGGGCCTGAACAGGGATATTCTGAACGTCAACGGTGGAGCAATCGCACTGGGTCATCCCCTTGGATGCTCTGGAACGCGCATTACGGTCACGCTGATCCATGAAATGCTGCGAAGGGGGACACGGTACGGACTGGCAACTATTTGCGTTGCAGGCGGACAGGGCGTCTCGGCAATCTTCGAGAATCTGTCCACATGAGCATGGGAGGCTGGGCTATGGCATGTGAAAAGTACAGGAGCATCGAGGCGGCAATCGCTCTCGTCAACCCGGGCGCACGCATCATGGTTGGGAGCTTTGGCCTGGCAGGTTATCCACGGGAACTCATCGAGGCGCTGGCCACCAGTGGCACGAGGGACCTGACCATTATCAGCAACGACCTGGGGGCTCCTGGCGAAGGTCTGGGCAAGCTGCTCACCAACAATCAGATACGAGCCCTCATCGGTACCTACTACAACTGGAATCCAGAGGTAGCCGTCGCCAACAATGAGGGACGGATCACGGTGCAGCTCATTCCACAGGGAACGTTCGCAGAAGCGATCAGGGCGGCAGGCGTGGGCATTCCCGCGTTCTTCACTCCCACTGCCGCAGGCACTGAACTTGCCATCGGCAAGGAAACCAGGCAGTTCCACGGACGGCCATGCATCCTCGAGGAAGCCATCCATGCAGATGTTGCGCTTATCAAGGCGCACAAGGCAGACGAGCTTGGCAATCTGGTCTACTACAAGACAGCACGCAATTTCAATCCCATCATGGCCATGGCGGCTGACACTGTCATCGCGGAAGTCGATGAAATCGTGCCAGTGGGAGAACTCGACCCAGAATGCATCGTGACTCCACACATGTTTGTCGACGTCATTACCACGAGGAAGGATTGAGATGCAAATCATACCTGAACAGCAGGCCAGGGAGCGCATAGCCCTGACGATTGCGCGCTACTTCGATGGGAGAGCCAGGCAAGGGCAACTGTTTATCAATCTCGGCGTCGGCATCCCCACGATGGTGGCCAACTATGTGACCAGCCCTCACATCTTCATCCAGGCCGAGAATGGCATGCTCGGCGTTGGCTGTGCCGCACCAGAGGGGCACATGGACCACGACCTCATCAACGCGGGCAGGACATGCGTCACTGAGACGCCAGGATGTTCCTACTTCGACAGTGCGACATCCTTTGGCATGATACGGGGTGGACATGTCGATGCAACGGTCATAGGGGCCTTTGAAGTGGATCAGCACGGAAACATCGCCAACTGGATCATCCCGAATGGCAAGCAGCTTGGCGTCGGCGGCGCGATGGATCTTGTATCAGGGGCGAAGCAAGTGCTCATTGCAATGCAGCACACGAGCAAGAGCGGCAGGCCCAAACTTGTCAAAGAATGCTCTCTGCCCATCACCGGCATCGGCGAAGCCGACATGGTCATCACCGAGTATGCAGTCTTCACCTTTGACAGTGGCCGCCTGGTTCTCAGAGAACTCTCACCGGAAATCACCGTAGAGGAACTTCGCACCATCACCGAGGCCGACTTCGAACTGTCACAGGGCGCTGCGTTGCACAAAACCTGATTGCAGGTATCATGAGTAGTGTCGGGATTGACGTTTTCGGCGGTAGTTCAAGCAATAGAAAGGCTGGTGATCATGGTGCAAGAGACGCTGGACAGACTCAAGTCGTCGCCGGGGATTCTCGCGGTGATTTTGACCGATCTTGATGGCACGATCCTTTACACTGCTTCGGATGTCGATATTGCCCCTCCCATTGTCCGTGGTCTGATCCTGTCATTCGCAGGCTACATGCAGCAGATTGTCACTCAGCTGGACATGGGCAAACTGAACGAACTCGACGTGGAGACGACGATTGGACGCATCATGATGGTTCGGACGAGAGAAAGGGTGCTCTCAGTCCTCACCACCAAGCAGAGCAACCTGGGCAGCATCAAAGCCTCGGTTAGCCGGGCACTCAAGGAACTTTCGGAGCCTGCCTGAAGCGCAAGCCACCCAATACTGAGAAAACTGAAGGAGCTGCCATGGATCGATATTTTTTGACCACGGCCATTTACTATATCAATGATAGGCCGCACCTGGGCTCGGTGTCCGAGACCATCGCTGCCGATTTTCTCGCCCGCTACCAGAGAAAACTGGGAAAGCAGGTGCTGTTCTCGACAGGAACGGACGAACACTCCCAGAAGGTCGAGCGCACCGCACTAGCGCTGGGACAGCCCGTGGAGCAGTACACTCAGGAAGCGGCGGCCTCGTGGAAAGCCCTCTTCGACAAGCTGGAGATCAGCTACTCTCGGTTCATCCGCACGACCGATGCCGACCACATCAGGGTTGTGCAGGAGATCTTCCAGAAGCTGTACGATCAGGGAGACATCTACAAGGGTTCCTATGATGGCTGGTATTGCGTCAAGGACGAGGCCTTCCTGCTGGAGTCTGACCTTGTGGATGGCAAATGCCCTCACTGTGGCCTCGAGGTCCAGCATGTGTCTGAAATCAACTACTTTTTCCGCCTCTCCAAGTATCAGGATGCACTGCTAGCCTGGTATGAGCAGCATCCAGACTTTGTCCAGCCCCAGATGCGCTATAACGAGCTGGTCAACGTCATGCGAGGTGGGCTGAGGGACGTATCTGTGTCCCGATCCACCGTGAAATGGGGCATTCCCGTCCCATTCGATACGGACCAGACCGTTTATGTGTGGTTCGATGCCCTTATCAACTACGCGACAGTCGCCGGATACGGTACGGATCGGTTTGCCGTCGACTGGCCACCCGATCTCCACCTTATCGGCAAGGACATCACGCGATTTCATGGCATCATCTGGCCTGCCATGCTCATGGCCTTGAATGCTCCGCTGCCGAAGCACATCTTCGCCCATGGATTCTGGAACTTCGAGGGCGAGAAGATGTCGAAATCGCTGGGCAATGTCGTGGACCCGTCTGCCCTCATTGCGAGTCTGAGCAACCTGATCGGGATCGATGAACCGATGGCCGTGGATACCCTCCGATACTATCTCTCGCGAGAGGGGACGTATGGACTCGATGTTGATTTCTCGAGTCAGCGCCTGCTGCTTCGCTTCAATACGGATCTCGCAAATGACCTCGGCAACCTGCTCAACAGAACATTGAACATGTTCGGCAAGTTCCGGCCACAGATCACCGGGTACCCCCTTGAACCGAAACCCGCTCTCTCAGAGCTCTTCACCACGACCGTCGCCGCTGTGAGCTCCGATTATGGCAGCCTGCAGTTCTCGGCAGGACTCGAGAAGACGTGGATGCTCATCAATGTTCTCAACAAGATGATCGAGGACGACAAGCCGTGGGCGCTGGCCAGGGACGGAAACGGAGAAGCACTTGCAACGCACCTTGCTACCCTTCTGACGGGCATCTGGTACATTGCGAATATGATCGAGCCATGTATGCCGACCGTATCGAGCCGCATCCTGACAGCAATCAGGCGATCACAGGTACCATGGGGCGCTCTTCAGTGGCGCGGACCAGGTGCCGAACTACCTGAGTCAACCTCGACAGTGCTGTTTCCGCGTGTCCAACCAGATCAGCTTGAAGAATTCCTGGCGGCACAGGCGACGCGCAAGACGGTCCCGGGGACAGGCACTCCTTCCCCTGAGCCTCCCAGAACAGAATCTGGCCTGATTTCCATTGATGACGTGACAAAGCTGCAGCTGCGAGTTGCTACCATCCTCGAAGCCGAACGCGTTCCCAAGACGGACAAACTGATTCAACTGCATGTCAAGGTAGGCAGTGAGGAGCGAACGATTGTGGCGGGCATCGGGAAGCACTATGACCCTGCAGTGCTGATCGGCAAACAGATCGTGATCGTCGCCAACCTTCAGCCGCGCAGCCTCAGGGGCATCACGTCGCAGGGGATGCTGCTTGCCGCGTCCGCAGGGGACGAAATGGCTCTCTTGACACCGATGTCGCCAATTCCTGATGGAGCAGAGATCCATTGAACGAAACCATGTTGGTCGACACCCATGCTCACGTGCAGATGCCCGAGTTCGATGCTGATCGGGCAGAGGTGCTTGGGCGGAGTCGATCCGCTGGTGTCCAGTGGATGGTCTGCCCCGGTGTCGATCTGGCCAGCTCGACACGTGCAGAGGAATTGGCCAGACAGGAGCCCGATGTCGCTGCAGCCATTGGGGTCCACCCCGAGGACTGTGACAAGGCACCAGCTGACTACTTGACTAAACTACGTTCCCTGTATGCTCTCAACGCAACAACAACGGTGGCTATCGGCGAGATCGGGCTGGACTACAAAGAAGGAACACCTGACCGTGCCCTGCAGTTTCGCTTCTTCGAGGAACAACTGCAGCTGGCAGCAGATCTTGCGCTGCCCGTCATTGTCCACTCGCGATTCGCCGTCACGGCGTGTCTGAATGCGGTCGCTCACTTTCGAGGGATGAGAGGGGTCATGCACTGTTTCGGTGGCACCACTGCTGAGCTCGAGCGTGCAGTTGCGCTAGGTCTGCACGTTTCCTTCACCGGGAATATCACCTATCCTGGGGCACATGCGACAAGAGATGCCTTGAAGGCCTGTCCTGTAGAACGCCTCCTTCTGGAAACGGACTCTCCCTACATGCCTCCCGTCCCCATGAGAGGAACAAGAAACGAGCCGTCCTTCGTGGCATATGTCTACAGTGCTGCAGCAACCCTGCTGGACAGCGATGTAACCGACGTGGCATGTCGCATTCATGAAACTGCCCGCGGACTCTTCAATCACCATGAAAGGGGGAACCATGCCGGAGAAGAAAACCTATAAGATCACCCACAATCGTAAGTGGTGCAAGGACTGTGGCATCTGTGTCGCTGTCTGTCCCAAGAAGGTCTTCGAAATGGATCACAATGGGCGACAGGCTATCGTCAATCCACAAGACTGCATCGGGTGTCAGATGTGTGTCGAGCATTGTCCAGACTTTGCCCTCATTGTAGAGGAGGTCTCCCATGAGTGAGCGCGTGGTGTTGATGCAAGGCAATGAAGCCGTCGCTGAAGGAGCCCTCGCAGCAGGCGTGCGCTTTTTTGCAGGCTACCCTATCACGCCATCCTCGGAAATCGCCGAGGTCATGGCCAGGCGCATGCCACAGGTGGGCGGCACCTTTATCCAGATGGAGGACGAAATCTCGAGCATTATGGCCATTATCGGTGCGTCCCTGGCTGGCAAGAAGGTCCTGACCGCCACATCGGGACCTGGCTTCTCCCTGATGCAGGAGGGTCTTGGCTACGCGTGCATGATCGAGGCTCCCATCGTCATTCTCGAGTCCATGCGCTATGGCCCCTCCACAGGCATGCCGACAAAAGTCTCGCAGATGGATTTGATGCAGACGCGGTGGGGAACTCACGGTGATCACTGGATCATCGTCCTTTCACCATCCAGTGTGGAAGAATCCTACCAGCTGACCATTCGTGCGGTCAACCTGGCAGAGAAGTACAGGAATCCAGTCATCCTCCTGTCCGATGAGACGATCTCTCATTTGCGCGAACCGATCGACACAAGCACAACACCGACACTCGTGGAGCGGAAGCTCCCGGTCGACAAGACAGGATACCTCCCGTACAAGACGGACGCCTCGTTGATTCCCACTATCGCCAACCTCGGTACAGGCTATCGGACAAGCTTTACCGGTCTCGTGCACAATGAATCAGGATTCCAGACGGCAAACGGGCACGTCGCGGAGGCGCTTATCGAACGCCTGCGCGACAAGCTGTTCAACAATCTGGATGACATTATCCAGTATGAGAGCGATCGGGTCGAGGATGCCGACATCGTGTTCATGAGCTTTGGCATCACGGCCCGGGCCGTGAGCGAAGCGGTCGAATCGCTTCGCTCACAGGGCCGGAAGGCTGGGTCGCTCCGATTCATCACCCTGTTTCCATTCGATGACGACCGTGTGCGCAGCGCTGCTGGTCATGCTCGAACCGTTGTCGTGCCCGAGTTGAACTCCGGTCAGCTTGTCCTTCTTATCAAGCGAGTCTTCGGGGACTCTCGCCAGATCGTGCCCATGAACAAGATCAATGGCGATCTCATTAGTCCCCAGGAAATCCTCAGCTTTGTCAAGGAGGAGAACCTATGAAACTCGACGCTCTACGCAGTGAGCGACTTCCCAACATCTGGTGCCCAGGCTGTGGAAATGGCATTGTTCTTCGGGCCCTCCTCGAAGCAATCGATCAGTTGAAACTCGACCCCGACAAGGTCGTACTGGTATCAGGCATCGGATGTTCATCCCGGGCGCCTGCCTATACCGCCTTCGACAATGTCCATACGCTGCACGGTCGTGCGATCCCTGTTGCGACCGGTATCAAGCTGGCCAATCCAGACCTAACCGTCATCGTCGTCACAGGCGACGGAGACAGTTCCGCCATTGGCGGCAATCATCTCATTCACGCCGCACGCCGCGACGTGGATATCACAGTGATTGTCTTCAACAACTTTAATTACGGCATGACAGGAGGACAGGGATCACCGCTGACGCCGGTTTCCAGCATTACGACGACAGCACCGAATGGGACCCTTGACCGACCATTTGACCTTGTGAATCTGGCTGCCGGTGCCGGCGCCACATATGTCGCAAGGTCGGGCATCTACTTCACTAAACACATGGTGGATCACATCAGAAAAGCGATTGCACACCATGGCTTTTCACTTGTCGACGCTGTTGCGCAATGCCCCACGTACTTTGGCAGGTTCAACAAGAAGGGGAGTGCCGGACAGATGCTCGTATCGCAGAAAGACTGGATGGTCCTCAAATCGGTGGCCGACAAGAAGACCCCCGAAGAACTGGTCGGAAAGACGGTCATCGGGGAATTCGTCAATATCGAGCGCAACCCCGCTCAGAGCGGTGAAGCGCCCAAGGAGCAGGCCTGAGATGGAAAGTGACAAGCGCTTCGAACTCCGTATGACCGGGAGCGGAGGACAGGGACTTATTCTTGCTTCTATCATCCTCGCGGAAGCTGCCATGTTGGAGGGAAAGACTGTTACCCAAAGCCAGGTGTATGGGGCAGAGGCACGTGGTGGAACGACGAAGGCAGAGCTGATCGTGTCGGACAGGCATATTGCCTATCCAAAAGTCACCGACCCGGACCTGCTTGCTGCCATGACCAACGAGGGGCTCAAGCAATATGGCGGAGGAATCAGCCGCAGAACTGAAGTCATCATTGACTCATCAGTGATGGCAATTCCGGACTTGCTTGATGAAGAGAACTGCCGGGGCCTAGTAGCCCTACCCATCCGCAACACTGTCGTAGCAAGGCTACAGTCGGAACTTGGCTTGAACGTTGCGCTGCTGGGCATCATTCAGGGACTGACATCCATCGTCCGCGTCGAGTCTCTTCGCGAGGCAGTTGCAATGCATGTCAAGAAGCAGTTCCTGAATCTCAACATGCAAGCGCTGGACCTTGGCATTGAAATGGTTGAGACCCAGTCTGGACAAGGAATACGTATATGAGGCGAAGCCTCGGCTCGATGTGCGCGACCGACATCCCTCTTGCCCGGTTCACGCTCAGCAAGGACGTTCTGTGTCTCCCATGAAATCGATGTCCATGCTGCGTCACGCTGATATGCCACACGCCTCCCCGGTTGTGACCCTATGAGATTTGATAGGCTTTCCACCCCTCTGGGGCAGCCATACATCACAAATATAGAAGAGGTGCCTCTGTATCACTTTTATCCCGGAGCTTCAGTCCTCGTTCTCGAAATACCTGGATGCCCTCTACGTTGTCAATACTGCGATCGCCCCGAGCTGGCGGGTTCTGCGTCCTGGTCGCCCTACGACCCACAACGACTGGCAAGTGCCATGGAACAGTTGGCCCAGGATCCTCGCTTTCGGGGAATCGTATGGGGCGGAGGGGAGCCGGCCCTGCATTGGGATAATGTGGTAGAGAATTCACGTGTAGTACTTGATACCGGCATGAGCGTCATCGTCGCAACAAATGGGGGATTGACCGCGGACCTTCTTCACGATTCGCCAGGGATGATCGACGCGCTTCTTGTTCAGTTCAAGGGTTTCTCCGAAGAGACATATCGCTCACGGGGAGGTCCCGATGCCTTGCTGTCAAACAGTTGCTCCCTCGTCGAAAAGGCCATTGAATCTGGCATTCATGTAGAACTGATGCTCGACGTCGTCCGTGACACTCCAGCTGAAGAAGCAGAGTACCTGAATATGCTCGCGTGGATCAATCATGATCTTCGGAGGAATATTCCGCTGCACTTGCGGGCGATAGCGCCCGAACATGGATTTGCCATTCAGCATGGACCGTCAACATCGTTTCTCGAGAATCTGGTGGAGCTGGCACGAAAGCAGCACGTTGGCTTTGTCTATCTCAGCAACTGCCATGGGCACTTCTTCAATAATACGATGTGTCCCAACTGCTTTTCGGTAGTTATCGACCGTACGGTCCAGCCACCGGACCTGTCATTTGTCACGGACGGCAAGTGTGCACAGTGCGGGACAGACCTCGAGCTGATTCTCAACACAAGGTAGCCATGGAGAGAAAGAAGGTCATTCTCGCCGTCATCATCCTGGCCATCATCGGTGCCGGAGTCGCGAGTATCGCCGCCCGGCACAGCTCGCCCCAGCCGGTATCATCCACATACTTCCTTATGGATACCGTTCTGACGGTCACCACCACTGGCGGCAACGCTGCCTCCATCAATGAACAGCTGCATGCCCTGGCCTCCCACGTCGAAGACATGACCAGCTTCTACAAGACCGGGTCGGAGACTGCCCTCGTGAATGCTGCCGCCGGCAAAGGCCCTGTTGCGGTGTCGCCGGAATACGCGTCACTCCTGCGGACTGCCGCGGCCGTAGAAGACATCGACCATGGCAAGACATTCGATCTAGCAATTTCGCCCGTGTCATCCCTGTGGGGCTTCACTACCAAGAACTTCAGGGTCCCCGACGCGAAGGAAATCTCCGATGCTCTTGCCTACTCCCATGCAGACCAGCTGGTGATTTCAGACACCACGGCCCAGCTCCGGGATCCCCGAGCTCGCATCGACCTGGGCGGCATCGCCAAGGGCTACTCGCTCGACGTCATGGAACAGTACCTCGCGACCGTCAAGCCTCAACCAAAACAGGTCGTGGTCAATTTTGGAGGCAACCTCCTGCTGTACAGTGGCGGGAGGAAAACGAACTGGAAAGTGGGCATCCAGGATCCCCGCGGCGCGGGAATCATTGGCTACGTTACCACGGGCGACGCCTTTGTGGCGACATCGGGCGACTATGAGCGGTACTTCGAAAAAGACGGCAAGAGATACTGCCACATCATCAACCCCTCCACGGGCTATCCTTGCAGTCTCAATCAAAGTGTCACACTCATCACAACAATCGAGCCCATGCACGGGGCCTATGGTGACGCTCTTGGAAAGAGCTTCTTCTGTTCCACCGCCCAGAGACAGCGATCGCTGTTCGACGCCGTCAGAAGCCAGGGCGTCGTCGGTGCAGTTATCGTCGATGCCACAGGAACGGTGTTCACATTGGGACCTATTGCTCTGACCCAGGAGAGCAGACCATGAAGAGAAGCGACCGGATCACCGGGATCATCCTTCTGACAGCTGCTGCGCTTGTCCTGGGAAGCCGGTTCGTACGCCACCGCACCCACGGGTCTGTGGGCGAGATACGAGTGAATGGCACCGTGGTCGCCACGGTCGACCTGACCTCGGATGAACCTCAGACGCTACACATTGAGGGCCTGGTAGGACCGCTGGTGATCGTGGCCGATGGACAGGGATCCATTCGGGTCACGGAGTCGACCTGTCCAGATCAGATCTGTGTGCACACACTGCCTGCCCGCAGCCCCGGAGACCAGATCATCTGCGTACCAAATCGCATGGTCATCACGATTCAGGGAAACGGAACCCAGATAGATGCTGTCGCCCAATAGCAAACGGCCAGCAACGCAGACGGTCCTCCGCTTTGCGCTGCTCATAGCAGTCGCCATCGCCATCAATTACTTCGATCCTCCGTTGCCATTCCTACCGGGGGCGAAACTGGGACTCTCCCAGATAAGCACCATGCTGTGCCTGGAAATGTATGGTACGCTTGCAGCTGTGGCCCTTGTCATCCTGCGGGTTTTGGCCACCGGCATCATCAAAGGTAATCTGATGACCATCACGTCGGTTCTCTCCCTCGGCGGAAGCCTGGGAGCGGTCGTTGTCATGGTGCTTGTACGGAAGGTATTTGGCCGACGGGTCGGCCTTCCGACGATCAGCACAATTGGAGGAGTGTGCAACAATGTATCGCAATACCTCCTCTTGTTGATTACCCATACTGTTGGTACACTGTGGTATTATCTGCCAGCGCTGGTGATAGCAGGCGGGGCTGCCGGATACCTTATCGGTGGAGTCTCGCTTGCTATTCTGTCTCGACTTGATCGAGCCCTCCATGGCGGCATTCATATGGAGCTGTGGTGAGAAGAAAAGAGCGAGCAACTTCCATTCTTTTTGTTATTGCAGGAGCTATCCTCGGGTCCGTGCTGGGCGAGGTGCTGGGCGCGTATTATCCATTCATGAGGGCCGGCCTCCACGTTGGCATTCCTGACTTCACGCTCCAGCTTGGCTTCATGGAATTGCGCCTCGGGCTCACCTTGAACATGAACCTTGGAACTGTCGGACTCTCGCTGCTGTTTCTCTTCTTCTCGACGCTGTTATGAACATCTACCTGGCTTCCGGGTCACCGCGCAGGGCTCATATGCTTACCGAATGGGGCATATCGTTCTCCATTCTCCAGACAGACGTCGATGAGATCATGCTGGATGCAGCACCCGGAGACAGCGCCCTTCAGAATGCTCTCGCGAAGGCCAGGGCTGGCGGCAGGCAGGTGCGCGACGGCCTGGTGATCGGTGCCGACACGGTTGTGGCCAGTGATGGCCACATTCTGGGAAAGCCACACGACAAGGCAGAGGCCCGTAACATGCTCCTTCTGCTTGAAGGGCACGAACACCGAGTCGTCACGGCCATGGCCGGACTGCGGATGCCTGAAGAACGCATTGCTACAAGAATCTCGACGACCGTGGTCAGGATGCGATGCCTGAGCAATGCCGAGCGCGAAGCGTACCTCTGTAATCCGGAGTATGCCGACAAGGCCGGTGCGTATGCGGTGCAGGGACTGGCCGCAAGTTTCATCGAAGGAATTGATGGGCCGATGGATACGATCATCGGTTTCACAATGAGCGATTTTTATGCGCTCTGTAACGAATTGAACGTTGACCTGAGGAGGTAAGCCGTGGCATTTTTCTCAAAGGACCTGGCAATAGATCTTGGTACTGCGAACACCGTCGTCTACGTCAAGAACAAGGGAGTCGTCATCCGAGAGCCCACGATTGTGGCAACTGACATCAAGAATGGTACCGTCCTTGCCGTTGGCAATGACGCCAAGAAGATGGCAGGGCGTACGCCTCAATCGATCACCGTCACTCGTCCGCTGCGGGATGGGGTGATCGCAGATTTTACCGTCACCGAAAAACTTTTGGAATACTTCATTCGCAAGGCGTCGGGCAGTGGACTCTTTGCCAGGCCGCGCGTGCTTATCGGCATTCCTTCAGGCATCACTCAGGTCGAGATGAAGGCTGTCGTTGATGCCGCACTCAACGCTGGCGCCCGCGAAGCAAAGCTGATTCAGGAACCCATGGCTGCGGCCATCGGGGCGGAACTTCCCGTGGCTGAAGCTCGTGGAGTGATGATTGTCGATGTCGGTGGCGGAACGGCCGAGGTCGCCGTCATTTCCATGAAAGGTATTGTGACATCGAGGTCGCTGCGCATCGCAGGTGACGAGATGACAGAAGCAATAGCGACGCACATCCGCCGTCGATACAATCTGCTCATTGGCGACGTCACGGCCGAAGAAGTCAAGCTGTCGATCGGTTCGGCATACGCTCTCGAAAGTGAACGGACCTATGAGGTGCGGGGGCGTGATTTGATCAACGGCCTGCCTAAGGCGGTCGATGTCACCAGCGAGGAGATCCGTGACGCGCTGAAGGAGCCCCTGGAACAAATCCTTGCCACCATCAAGTCGGCGCTTGAGCTGACCCCGCCAGAGCTATCGGCAGACATCATCGACAGCGGTATCATGCTGTCGGGAGGCGGAGCACTCATCATGGGTCTCGACAAGTTTATTTCCACGCGTACTGGCATCCTGGTCAGCATCGCGGAGGATCCGTTGCTGTGTGTCGCCAAGGGCGCCGGCAAGGTGCTTGAACATTACGACTCACTGCATGAGGTTCTGGTATAACGAATGCCCGGGCCAGGACGGAAGCCGACTCGAAGGTCGGTCAGCCTGTTCTTCATAGCGCTCTTTCTGGTCCTGATGACCATTATTGGGCTGGCATCGTATGGCATCACTCTCGGGAATCTCGCGTTCAGTGGTATGCAGCACGCCCTGCGAACGCTCAATGAGGCAGTCTCAACTGCCACAAGCAGCGTGGTGGGATATGTGCATGCTCTAGTGTTCGCCCGGAGCATCTACGCCGAGAACGAGGCGCTACGCGCGCAGAACCAATATCTTGACGATCAGCTACGCCTGGCTCTCGACAATCGTGATGAATTGAAGCGCCTCCAGGCACAACTGGGCATTCAACAGCAGCTGCCAGTGAAGACCGTGCTCGTTCAGGTAACAGGAAGAACAACAGGCCTGGATTCGCTAGACAGTTTTATCGACCATGGAACAACCCTCGGCGTAACAAAGAATGCTGGAGTTGTTGTCGCGGACGAATCGGGACAGACCTATGTATATGGCAAGGTGGGCGACGCATTTGTATCGAATGCACTCGTGATTCCGCTGCTCGACCGCAGATGCGTGCTGGCAGGGATTGACCGGCGCACCGGAGAAGACGTCCTCGTGAAGGGAACCAATCGTGAATTCTGTGAACTGTCTGGCATCTCACCCCTTCCGCAGTTCCAGCCGGGTGACATCGTGGTCACCTCCAGCAGTTCAGCAACATTTCCGCCTGATATTCCCATTGGGAGAATAGACAGCATCAGCAGCAGCGGCACGACACGGCTCATCCTTCGTCCGTTTGCCGCGGTCGGTGCTGCCCGCTATCTGCTTGTCATTCGGAGCTCCAAATGACCGTCAAGCAGCAGTATGCTGTCCTGGCGGGCACCCTGCTGGTCGAGACAGTTGTAGCCGTGCTGCTGTGCGGGATCGCGATGTACGCACCAGGTACAGGGGCGCTGTCCTTTCTGGCAGGCGCTAGCATCGTATTCTACTACAGTGCGCGCCACCCTGCTCCATTTGGCATCGCGGCAGGCCTTTTCAACACCCTGCTGCTTGCCTACTTCAGTCAGTCACGGGCTCTTCCAACTGCACTCCTGCTGCTTCTTGTCACTGGTGTCTCGCCATACATTGAACAGCTTGCACCCGTGCTAGCCCGCATCACGTTCGCAGGAGCCTATACGTGCACTGTCCTGCTGCTTAGCTCCCTTGCAAGGGGGAACAGCATTCCAGGCATCAGCGACCTTGCCCTGTTCGCCACCATCGCCATCGCAGTAGGATTCGGCGAATCGCGATACCTGATCCGGCGTTCGCCACTTGAACAGTATCATGGATAAACTGCAGCAGGCTCATCAAACACGCCGCCTCCTCGCCGTCACTGTATTGTTCACCCTCCTGTTCGCGGGCATCATCGCTCGCCTCTACTATCTCCAGGTCGTCAAGGGCAGTTACTATGCGGGAGTAGCTGACGACAACCGTCTGCGCATTATCAGCACTGACGCCCCACGAGGAGAGATCCGCGACCGTAACGGCGTCGTCCTGGCTACCGATGTTCCCTCATTCGACATCGTCGTAACCACGTACGATCTAAAGAACCCGGAGGAGGAATTGACCGTAGTAGCTCAGCTCTCCGGCATCAAGTTGGCGACCCTTCAGGATGTGGTGAAAAAAGCCGGCGTCGGTCCATATAGCCCCATCACCGTCGCGCGCAACGTCAGCAAGGACGTCGCCCTGAAGCTGGCAGAACGAGAGCCAGACCTGCCCGGCATCCAGCTTGTCATGTCCACCAAGAGGTCGTATCCTCTCGGAACCCTGGCAGCACACGTTCTGGGATACACGGGCGAGATCAGCGAAACCCAACTTCAGGCCCTACGGGCAGACGGATATGTCATGAAGGACACGATAGGAAAGGATGGTATCGAATTGCAGTACGAATCCCTCCTGCGTGGTGAGAAGAGCGAGAAACTCGTCGAGGTCGATGCGGAAGGCAAGGCGATACGCACGTTGCAGGAGCAGCCGGCTGTTCCCGGCCAGAGTCTGGTGTTGACAATCGATTCACGGCTACAAAAAACATGTGAGGACCTGCTGGGCAACAATAAGGGCGCAGCGATCATGATGGACCCCCGCAATGGAGAACTGCTGGCACTGGCAAGCGCCCCGGCATTTGACCCTAACAAGTTCATCTCCGGCATTTCCGATCAGGATTGGAAAACGTGGACTGCACAGGGATCACTGTTCGACCGGGCAATATCGGCGTCATTTCCTCCAGCGAGTACCTTCAAGGTCATTACAGGAACAGCCGGACTCGAGACACACTCCATCACCGATCGAAGCATCATCTACTGTGGCGGAGGATTGACGGTGGGAGGACGGCTCTTCAAATGCTGGATCTGGCCGGATGCACATGGCAACGAGGATATCCACAAAGCATATGCCGACTCCTGCGATGTTTATTTCTGGACCGTTGCCCGACTCGTGGGGATCGAGTCCATGGATACGTACGCCAAGAAGTTCGGCTTGGATAAGCTCACTGGGATCGACTTGCCCGGAGAGACAACCGGCTTTGTGCCAACACCACAGTGGAAGCTCAGCAAGCTCAATCAACCGTGGTACGAAGGCGATACGATGAACATGGGCATTGGCCAGGGCTACGTTCTGGAAACCCCAATCCGCGATATCTCAATCTACAGTTCAATTGCAATGAATGGAACGCTATGGCGCCCGCATCTTCTCAAGGCGTCAGTGGATCCTGTCACGAAGGCGGAGACTCAAACAGTTCCTGTCGTCCAGGATACGCTTGGAGTCAGCACCAACACGCTCAACATCGTCAAGAAGGGATTGAACCTCGTCACCAAGACCGGGGGAACAGCACGGATCCAAGTGGGGAACATTGAGATCTGCGCCAAGACGGGCACTGCCGAGACTGGCACCCCCAACCTGTACCATACGTGGATGGTAGCATTCGCGCCTATGGACAATCCTCAGATTGCAGTGCTCCTCATGTATGAGGATTCGCCATACCAACGCAGTACCAGTATGGCTCCACTCCTTCGCAAGATGCTCGCGCACTACTTTGACCTGTACGGAGGGAAAAATGGCAGCAACTAGCGCGACACCAATCGTCGTCTTCAAGGGGAGCCAGACTGAACTGCTGGCTCTCGTCCACCCCAAAGCAAAGTGGAAGGAAGCACAACACATGCTGCTCACTCAAACAGCAGCACAGCACCGCATTCTCCCTCAGCTCAAGCTCCAGGTGGATCTCCAGAACAGGCTGTGCGGACCTAAGACGCTGGGCGTGCTCGAGCGGGCGCTGAGAACCATCGTCGGCGACAACCTCAGCATCAGCAATTATCGCATCCGCGAATCAAAGAAGCCTGCCGCCGCGGGCGATTCGGCCATGATTATTGCCCATGATCTGGCCCAGGGCGAGGTGATCCAGACAACCAGAGATGTCGTGGTCATTGGATCCGTGCTGGCTGGTTCGCGCATTGAGACACTGCGTTCATGCTTTGTATTTGGCGCTGTCAAAGGGACGGTTGCTGCCGGCATACGTGGCAATCAGGATGCCGTCATTGCGTGCCTTGAGATCGCTGGCGGTGCATCACTGTCGATTGGCACGACCAGCGCCGTGCTTCATCTGGCACCGGTCGGCATGCGCAACCATTACTACGTGGCAAGGGCTGTTCAGGGAAAACTGGACGTACAACCCCACATCTTGGAGTAGAGAGTCTCTGTGAAATCTCGACACTTTCCGCTGTTCTTCATGGCCACTGTCCTGCTGCTTATTGGCTTCAACCTGGCAACGTTCTACACTGCCAGCCTTGCGGAGCAGTACACGCTTGGACATGTTGGCAGCTTCTTTTCATACTTCCAGAAGACACTCCTTCTCCTCGCTTTCAGTCTGAGCGTCGCGGTTGCGGTCCAGTTCGTGAACTACCGCGTCTTCCGATTTCTTGCAATCCCGATCTATGCGATTCAAACGGGATTGTTGACGGCTGTTCTCTTCATTGGAACCGGCATGTACGGATCACGTCGCTGGATAACTCTGCCAGGATCCCAAAGTCTCCAGCCCAGCGAGCTTCACAAGATTGCCATTATCATCCTAGTGGCCTACATTCTCACCCTTCCGGACAGAAGGGCTGGCACAGGAATGAAATTGCTGCTCGTGGCAGCGGCGGTCGTGCCATCTGTTCTCCTTGTCGCCAAAGAGCCGGATCTCGGGTCGGCGGTCATGCTGCTCGGAATTGCGGTCTTCATGGTGCTGCATTTTCGGCTGAGTAACCGACAATTGCTCATGCTGGGATTGGCCCTGATTCTCGCTGCTGGTGGCGTGTGGCTTGGCCTCAAGCCCTATCAGAGGGAACGTATCGACACCTTCCTCAATCCACAGGCAGACCCGCTCGGAAGCGGCTACAACGTTTTGCAGTCCATCGTCGCCACCGGATCTGGTGGAATGTGGGGGCGCGGCATCAAGGGCAGCACACAGGCCCCGCTGTCCTTCGTTCCCGTCCAGTATGCAGACTTTGTTTTCTCACTGGTTGGAGAACTGTTTGGATTCGTAGGCAGCGCGCTGCTGGTTGTCCTGTTTATCCTGCTGATGTGGTCAACCTTCCTTGTCTTCCGATCACTTACGGATGATTTTGCTCGCTATATGGTCATAGGAATTCAGGCGATGTGGTTCTTGCAGGCAGCTGTGAATATGGGCATGACGATCGGTCTCTCACCCGTTACGGGGATTCCCTTGCCCTTTATCAGCTACGGTGGCTCGTCCCTGCTCACACAAGTACTTGCTGCTTCGATCGTTGTCAGCGTATACCGTACGCGCGATGACCTGAGGTTCTGACATGGATATGCATTTCCTTGAACAGTTCGAAGGCCCATCACGCTACGCCGGAAATGAACTCAACGCAGTTCACAAGAACTGGTCAGACAAATTCCGCGTCGCTCTGAGTTATCCAGATCTGTATGAGGTTGGCATGTCGTCTCACGGCATCCTCATCCTCTACCATCTCCTGAACAGCATCGACAGTGTCGTTGCAGAGCGTGTATTTGCACCCTTCCATGATCTCGAAGCCTGGCTCAGGCAGCATCAGGTTCCACTCTTCTCCCTTGAGAGCCAGAAACCGCTGGAATCGTTTGATCTCATCGCGTTCAGCCTCGGCACGGAACTGACCTACACCAATGTCCTCAACATGCTCGACCTGGCCAGACTGCCCATACGGTCAGACGATCGCAGCGACTGGCCGATTATTCTGGCTGGTGGAAGCTGCGCTTTCAACCCGGAGCCCATGGCGGCTTTCGTGGATGTGGTTGGCATCGGCGATGGCGAAGACTTGTTCCCTGAAATTGTTCGAAGCCTCGCTGGATCACGCGCGGCGGGAGCAAATCGCGAGATTGCCCTGTCAACACTGGCTCGTGACGTTGAGGGCGTCTATGTCCCATCGCTGTACAGAGTACGCCCTGCCCTGCGCAACGCTCCCTATGTCGTCGCGGAACCGGCTTCATCTGCGGTGCCAAGAATTGTGCGCAAGCGAGTCGTCGAGGATCTCAATGATGCTTTCGCTCCTACGGCTCCTATCGTTCCCTATCGGGAGCCTGTCCATGACCGCGGTGTCATCGAGCTGTTCCGCGGTTGTGTGCGCGGATGCCGCTTCTGTCAGGCTGGCATATCGTATCGGCCAACACGCGAACGGTCACTGGCAACCATTCAGAAGCAGCTTGAACAACTCGTTTCCAACACCGGATATGAGGAAGTCGGCCTGCTGTCACTCAGCAGCACGGACTACAGCGATCTGCCGGGCCTTGTCGACCTCGTCCGCGCATACAGGGAACAGCACAACGTCGCGATCTCCTTCCCATCATTGCGCATGGAGAACTTTCCAGAATACCTTGCTGATGAGATCAAGCGAACGCGCGAAGGCTCGCTGACCTTTGCGATCGAGGCTGGAAGCCAGCGACTGCGCGATGTCATTAATAAGAACATCACCGAGGAATCCATCTTCAAGACCTTGCGCACTGTTTTCGGAAAGGGGTGGCACCTCGTCAAATTCTATTTTATGTTCGGCCTTCCAACCGAAACGAAGGAAGATCTTGATGCCATGGTCGATCTGGTGAACCGGATCTATACGTTTGGCAGGGGGTTCCGCCGAGACATTGGCATCAATCTTAGTGTCAATCCCTTCGTCCCCCGCCCCGACACCCCCTTTCAATGGTGCGCTCAGGACTCTTTATCAGCCTACGAAGCCAAGATCGAGTACCTTCGCAAGGCATTCCGAGGCTTCGGTGGGAAAGTGCACGTTGACTTCGGCGACCCCCGCACTGCCTTCCTCGAAGGTCTGCTCAGCCGAGGTGACCGCACAATTGGCAATGTCATCGAGACGGCTTGGAGAAGCGGAGCCAAATTCGACGGTTGGCGTGAATCGTTCAGATTCGATCTCTGGCAGGAAGCTATCGCCAAGCAGGGCGTCGATCCAGCCGTCTTCCTGCACCGCAGTATTCCCCTAGACAGTGAACTACCTTGGCAAACGATTGATGCAGGCGTATCGATCGACTTCCTGCGAAAAGAACACGAGGCTGCACAAAAAGGCCAGCTGCTACCGACCTGCCGCGAGACTGGCTGCCATGCGTGTGGCATACAGGACTATCTGAATCCCTGTCCCACCCAACTGTTGGTCAACCATACGAACCACTGACACCTTGAGCCGACCGTCATTGGTCAGTGCGGCACGTCCTGGGATCCACGATCTGGTCACAGGTATCAGATTCTGGACGGCCCCAAATATCGGTCGAGTTCGGTAAGGACGAGTGCCTCCGCCTCGCCAAGTCCTGTTGCTATGGTACAGCCCGCGGCGAGCGGGTGCCCTCCACCACCGAACACCGTGGCGATACGCCTAACGTCAAACCCATACTTGCCACGCAGGCTCACCTTGACTGAGCCGTCCAGTGCCTCGCGGAACACGACAACGACTTTCGTCCCAGCTATGCGCCGCAGTTCGTCGGTGATACCATCCGTATCCTCGTCCAACGCACCAGAATGTTCCAGCATCTCGCGCGTCACGTGCGACACCACGACCTGCCCAGCATACAGGAGGCGCGAAGCTGAGACAGCTGCCGCCGTGAGTCTCAAGGCAGCATATGGTTTGCCTTCATAGATACTGCACGCGATGGCATCCGGCGAAGCACCCAGCTCGACAAGCCGTGCACCGTGGAGGAACGACTGCACTCCAGTATTCGCGTATTGAAAGGAACCCGTGTCTGCCATCAGCCCTGCGTAGAGTGCTGACGCTATCTTGGCGTCGACAAGGGTCACATCAACCACGCTGAAAAGATCCAAAAGAACTTCGCAGCACGAGCTGGCTGAAGCATCGACAGCACACACGTCACCAAACCCCGTGTTGGTACCATGGTGGTCAATCACCAGTCGTTCAGCTCCGGCGAGGAAAAGCGATTTCCACTCTCCCAGACGATCCAGATCCGCTGCATCCGCACTGAGGCATGTGACGCGCTCTGTACGCACTGCCTCGGAGGCCATTTGTGCCGACATCGTATTCAACAACTCGTCTGTCCCCAGAAAACGATACACATTCTGGACCTTGCCAGGAACGAATGCATGAACAGTCTTGCCCATGGAACGCAGAAATAGCACCAAGGCAACCATGGACCCAAGAGCATCGCCGTCCGCGAACTCATGCGTGAAGAGAAACACCGTGTGTGCCGGACGGATTCGTGCTGCAACGGCTTCCAGGTCAACCCTGTTCATAGAGCCGAGTCGTGCTTCTTTTCGTCCTTCTCCAGCTGGGTCAGCAACTCTACCACCTGTGTGCCCTTCACAAAACCCTGGTCGAAGTGGAAAGACAGCAGTGGGGTAAACCGCATCGACACATCACTCGCCAGCGTTTGCTGAAACCTGCCCGACGCTCTCGAGAGCGCGGCCATGAGCGCTTCCTGATGGCTTTCATCGCCAGAGAGGCTTGAGACGTATACCTTGGCAAGCCGAGAGTCATTGGAGAGCTCAATGCGTGTCACAGTCAAGAGTCGCAGTTCAGGATCGTCCATCAGCACCAGCTTGCTCTCGACGCTGCGTCTTATGAATGACTCAAGCCGCAACCTTCGTATGTTTTTCATGATATCCTCATTTCGCTTTTAAATCGCTGATTCCTGACCGTCGCCTACATGGCTTCGGGCAGGTCGATGCCCAGAATGTACGCATATGCCTGCAACAGACGCTGCGCAGTAACAATGAGCACCATGCGCGCCTGCGCCAGCGCAGTGTCTTCCTGGATGACCTTCTCTTTCTGGTAGAACGTATTCACAGATTTGGCAAGCTCACTGGCGAGGTAGAGTATCCGATGAGGCTGTCTTGTGCGTGCCGCATCATCCACTTCATCCTGCGCTTTGAGCAGACACTTCAGCAGTTCACGATCTTCAGGGGTTGTAAGCTGTGACACATCGCAATCGCGCGCCTCTGCCGGAATGGAACCACCGATTCCCCTTGCCTGTCGCATGACACTCGCAAGTCTTGCATGCGTGTATTTGAGATAATATGCCGGGTTGTCCAGCGAATTCTCCTTCGCGGTTTCCAAGTCAAACTCAAGCTCGGAATCTGCCGACGAAAGCAGGAAGAAGACACGCGCCTGGTCCTTGCCAACCTCGCGCACCAAGTCTGCCAGCTCAATGATCTCGCCCGTCTGTTTGGAGAGAACAACATGCTGGCCACCACGCAGAAAGTGAACGATCTGATAGATGATAATCTCGAGGAAGTCTTCGGGAAGTCCAAGGCTCTTCATCAACGCCTGCATGGGAACGATATGCCCGATGTGGTCTGCGCCGAAAACGTCGATGCTCTTCGCATACCCGCGCTCAAACTTGTTGAAGTGGTATGCAGCATCAGTAAGTGTATAGGTCGGTTCCCCATCGCGGCGCACCAGGACGCGATCCTTGTCATCGCCAAAGTCAGTGGAACGAAGCCAGACCGCACCGTCCCGGTCGTAGACAACGCCCCTCGCCCGAAACTGCTCAAGAACCCTGTCGTTCCATCCGTTCTCGACAAGGTACCTCTCAGAGAACCAGGTATCGAATGAGACACCCATCTCTTCAAGTGACTGCCGAATACCAGTCAGCACCAGTTCCCTGCCCTCACGTTCTATGATCGACAAGCGCTCTGCGTCCGGGACGGATCTCAACTCTGCTCCCTTCCGGGCAAAGATCTCGCGTGCAAGCTCGGGGATGTATGACCCACGATACCCATCGTCCGGCATCGGGAACTCAAGTCCCATCATTTGAAAGAGCTCATGAGCGATCGACTCGGTGAAGAGCCGCATTTTCGAGCCATAGTCATTGACGTAGTACTCGCGTCCCACATCATAGCCCTGCGTCTCCAGCAGTGTCGCCAGCACGGATCCAAGAGCAGCTCCACGACCGTTCCCAACGTGCAGAGGCCCCGTAGGATTGGCGCTTACGAACTCGACCTGGATCCTCTGGCCGTTCGCTTCCCTGCACAGTAGGGTCTGTGGAGATGAAGCGAGAATCAGGCTCAGCTGTTCCGCGACGAATCCATCTGCAAGCCGGATGTTGATGTAGCCCGGAGCAACCGCCTCGACCAACCCTGCAACAGGCATACCGGCAAGAGCAGGCTGGAGTTGCTGCGCGATGGCCAGCGGAGCCTGGTGGCGAGTCCTGGCTACCTTCATCGGTAGGGACAGGGTATAGTCAAGAAACCCTGGACGCGCCAATGAGCAGACGGCAAGAGGGACCTCCTCAGGAGCAAGGAGGTCCCTGAGCGCAATGTTGACCTGTCGGTCTATTGTTTCACGTAGATTCAGCACGTAGTCAGGTTCCCTGCTTGTCACGATGACTCGTGACCAGGTGACGGGCCGCATAGGTTTCATTTACTCGTGTCACCACGGTGTTGTGTGGGGCCGACAACAGGAGCTCAGGATTCTCTTTCGCTTCCCGGCTGATCTTTATCAGAGCGTCACAGAAGGCATCCATTGTTTCCTTGCTCTCACTTTCGGTCGGCTCCACCATCATGACTTCCTCAGCATAGGGAGGGAAATGCGGAAAGTAGATGGTCGGCGGATGGAATCCGTAGTCCATGAGTCGCTTTGCGATGTCGAGCAGGGTGACCCCATACTTGTCATATCCTTTGGCACTTAGCACTGTTTCGTGCATAACGGGCCTGTCATATGCCGGCGGATAATACGGACTCAAGAGTGCCTTGACATAGTTGGCATTGATGACCGCGGCATGGCTCGCAGCAAGAAGCCCGTCTCTGCCCATCATCTGGATGTAGACATAGGCGCGGGCAAGTACGGCGGTATTGCCATAAAATGCCGACATGCGCCCAATCGTGTGGGGCCTATCGCTATCAAGAACGTACGCTCCGTCTCGGTAGACGACAACGGGAGTTGGCAAGTAATCAGCCAGAAACTTCTTGACGCCGACAGGAGCAGCCCCCGGTCCTCCACCGCCATGCGGCGTTGAGAATGTCTTGTGAAGGTTCAAATGGACGACGTCGAACCCAAGATCGCCGGGGCGCACGAGTCCCATCAGAGCATTCAGGTTGGCTCCATCATAGTACAGAAGCCCCCCTCGGGCATGCACCAGTTCTGCAATCTGAGTGCTGTTCTCTTCAAATAACCCCACCGTGTTCGGGTTGGTCAGCATGATCCCTGCCACCGTATCATCCATGAGTTTGTCCAAGGCGTCCATGTCAACACTGCCTCGCTCGTTGGAAGGAATGGTCACGGTCTGGAATCCGGCCATTGTGGCTGAAGCAGGATTCGTTCCATGCGCTGAATCAGGAATCAGCACCTTCGTGCGCTTGGGGTCATGGTCCTGCATATACGCGTGAATGATGAGCATGCCGGTGAGTTCGCCATGGGCCCCGCATGCAGGCTGCAACGTAAAATCGTCCATCCCCGTGATCTCTTGCAGCGACTCTTTGAGCTCGAATTCCATCTGTAGAATACCCTGGTTATCTGCCGCACTATCCAGCGGGTGGCGACCCGTAAGACGTGGATCAGCCGCCATGCGCTCATTGATCTTGGGATTGTACTTCATCGTGCATGAACCCAGGGGATAGAAACCCGTGTCCACACCATAGTTCTTCGAGGCAAGACTGGTAAAGTGCCGTACCAAGTCCAGCTCACTCACCTGCGGCAACTGTTTCATCGGAGCCTGAGCATATTCTGGAACGCGCTCCTCGACACCCGCAAGATCTTCCTCAAATCCAAATGAAAAGGCAGACCGGCCTGCAACACTCTTCTCATATAGTGTCATCTTGCCACCTCAGCTCAACGCTCTGACCACTTGTTCAAGGAGACTGTCCTTGAGCAGCTCAGTTGCACACATCAGATAGGCATATGGCATGCCTGCAACCTCCGGGGTACTACCACCAGGAAGTGCCAGTGGTGGAAACACTGGGATGCCAGCCAAACGGGAACGCAGATCTTCGGGAGAAATGGAGCTGGCCAGGACGACTTCGTCGAACACCGGAGCTTCCTTGAAAACGCGCACGAAACGACCAGTGGCTTCAAGTCCGTGGACAAGTTTGTCCAACTTCGCAGCACTCTCACAAGCGAGCGCCCTCAGTCCCGATGGCCCCACACTGCCAAGATAGATAGCAGCTGTCATTGCATTGAGTGCATGATTCGAGCAGATGTTTGACGTTGCCTTCTCCCGGCGGATGTCCTGTTCACGGGCTCTCAGTGTCATGACAAAGGCCGTGCGCCCCTGCGTATCGATCGACTCGCCGACGATGCGTCCAGGAAATTGGCGGCTGAATTCCTTGCGAGTCGCGAAGATGCCAAGATGTGGACCACCAAATGACATTGGAAGACCAAGCGACTGTCCCTCGCCTGTAACGATGTCCGCCCCAGTACCAAGGCCATACTTCAAAAGCCCGAGCGCCATAGCCTCCGTAAACGACTCCACAAAAAGTGCACCGTGCGCGTGTACCACGCTCCCAATCGCACCAAGATTCTCGATGACCCCAAAGTAGTTGGGACTCTGGACCAGCACCGCACTGCAAGCCGAAGCAGACAACTTGGACTCAAGGTCCTTCATGGAGACCTGCCCGTTCTCGTCGCGCTCGATGGTTTCCAGGACAATGCCGTGCGGCCGCAGATATGTCTGGACCGTCGCAAGATATGACGGGTTCACGGAAGCCGCCACAAAAACACGATCGACCTGCTTGACCCGATGTGCCATCAGGAGCGCCTCAGCGGTCGATGACGCACCGTCATACATCGAACAGTTGGCCAGCTCCATGTCCGTCAACTCTACGATAAATGACTGAAATTCGAAGAGCCCCTGCAGGGTACCCTGGCTGATCTCAGGCTGGTAGGGCGTATAGGCCGTGACAAAACCAGGCAGAGATGCAAGATGTGGCACAACTGCCGGGATGAAGTGCATATATGCACCCGCGCCCAGCAGGGATGCCTTCTTGGCAGCGGAATTCCGGGACATGAGCGCATCCCACTTCTCAAGGATCTGGTCTTCAGTCAACCCGTCAGGAAGGCGAAGACCTCCTTCCACGCACGCATTGCCAGCAAGGCATCCGACAATCTCATCAAAGTCCAGGCCGATCTTTTCAAGCATCGCCTGCTGATCTTCGGCCGTTGCTGGAATAAACGAGAACCTATTCTTTGCGATACTCTGCATAGTCGGGCGCACTCATCAAGGTATTCAATTCCTCCGGAGCTGAAAGTTCAATCTTCGCCAGCCAGCCCGCTCCATAGGGATCTGCATTGATCAGTTCAGGCTTCGCAATTACTTCGTGGTTTACTGCAACAACCTTGCCCGACACCGGGCTATAAATATCTGAAGCAGCCTTCACAGACTCCACCGAGGTCAAGATTTCGCCGGCCTTCACTGTGGCTCCCACAGAAATCTCACCGACAAACACGACGTCCCCAAGCTTTTGCTGCGCATAGTCAGACACGCCAACCGTTGCCACTCCGCCCTCAGCTCGTGCCCACTCATCAGACTTGGCATACCGTGCGTCTTCTTGAATCTTCATCACCGCTACCTCCACATCAGAATGAACTGCTGAACCACGATATTCTATCTCAGCGGGTCAAAAAGACAATTACCGGCATTGCTCATGACGCTCCTCGTGCGATAGTCCGGGACACTGCCCGGTAGAGATCAATGAACTCCATAGCGGTCAGCGCCTCAGGACGAAGCTGTGACGTGTCAGCGAATGCTCCCGTTAAGGGAACCCCCAGACGCCGGAACAGATCAGCCAACTTTTTGCGCCGATGCATGAACGCCTGCTGCACGAACCTCATGAACGGAACCACTTCACCATCTTCAAGAACGCCTGGCTGCCTTGAGAACGCCAATAGAGTCGAAGAAACTTCAGGACGAGGAAAAAAAACATCTGGTGGGAGGTCGAGGAGCCGACGCACGGTGAAAAATGTCTGTGCCACGACTGAAAGCGAGCCATAATCGCGGTTCCCGGACTCCGCGACAAGGCGCGTCGCAAATTCACGCTGAAAGAGCAGAACGGCATACTCGATACAAGCGCTTCGAGTGAGCTTGAGAACAGTCTCCGATGATCGGAGATATGGCAGATTCCCTACGAGCACAAGGGCTTCCCCGTCGCCTCGCAGTGCGCACCAGTCAGCGTCAAACGCATCTTCATATCTCAGATCGATGCGCGTCCTCAGGGGATCACCGTCAAGCAGCTCCTCATGGACCCTGCGAAAGCGCTCGTCGATTTCGAACGAAACCACGCGCTTGCCTCGCTCGGCGAGGATGCCCGTCAGTGCAAGAGCTCC
Source organism: bacterium (assembly GCA_021373025.1). Classification (GTDB taxonomy): domain Bacteria; phylum Caldisericota; class Caldisericia; order Cryosericales; family Cryosericaceae; genus Cryosericum. The sequence continues at coordinate 228,764 of JAJFTL010000022.1, read as the reverse complement.
CGCGCCTATCTCTACGAACACAACATCCTTGCCTGATGGAAACAGCGAAGCCATTGATGCAAGTGCATTTCTGTCTACCAGGAAGTTTTGCCCAAATCGCTTTGACAACACGATCCCGGTGCGACCAAGCACATCCCGGAGCTGCGTAGGGGCAAGTGCCTTCATGCCGCTGCTGCCGATCTCATGGCAGGACGAACACTCTCACCCAACGCCTTCCCCATGTAACCATCTCGTCATGAGAGTAGAAGAAGACATCGATGCGGTTGCCCCTGATAGCGCCACCTGTGTCACCCGCAATCGCATATCCGTACCCCTCTACGTACAGCTTACTGCCCAGTGGAATGACTCTCGGATCAACAGCCACCACTCCCAGGCCAGACTTCATTCCGGATGCAGTCGTCCACGGATCGCTGTCTGTCTCCTGAACTGTCGGCGTATAGGCCGTAGCTTCCACATACAACTCCTTGGTCGCTCCACCACGATACACGGATGTACCGACAGCAATCACGTCACGTTCGGCCGGTTCCACACGGAAGTCAGACACCAGTACGACCGACACCAGCGAGCCGTCTTCGTAGGTCAGACGAAACACACGCTGCCGCACTCCACCTGTTCCGGTTCTCAAGACAACCACTCTGCCTCTCACTGAAGACTGCTCAGGCCGATATTGCATTTCATACGGCATTCGCTCAACAATTGAAACCAATTGTTCGCGAACCTGGACAAATGCAGGCTGACCGCTGTAGGAGAGAACTCCACGTGGAGCACCTCTCTGACGCTCGTGTCCAGTCACCAGCTTGACTATTTCACTGGTATGGGTGACGGTCGCAGACACTTCCAGGCCAGTGGCGATGCCCGCTTGAACGGCCATTTTCATTGCATTGCCTTGCGTCGTGGCAATCGTGCCTGGCACCAGCCGCCCGGAATACGCCGGAAGGCGCACCGACATGACTCCAGCACACATTATGACAATAACAGCTGTCAGGGCTGCCAAGCCCGAGCGCTCCCACTTTACTTCGATGAGATCTTCTCCAAAAGCTCGCGTATGCGGGTCAGGCTTCGGCTGATCTCACCCAGCACTGCCAGCGTGGCTCCATCGCCCGAAAAATCAAATTGATCAAAGGATGCGGCGGGCACAAGCGAATCGGGTATCCCTTGGGGATCAAGTTGACCCAGCTGAGCAACGGCTTCCGCGAAGTACTCCTTGCGGGTTTCCTCGTCAGCTTCGTCACTGTTGACCTGTGAAATCAGGGAAGCACGCTGCAGAGCGGCCTGTTCGTCTGGTGTCCGCCTGCTGCCAAAAACTGGGCTCAGGATGATCGTCGGAAACACATATGAGTCACTGCTGCGCCCGGTTCCCAATCCCATGTATTCACAGAAACCCATCAGTGTGGCAGGACCAATCTCAAGGAATCGCCCATCTTCGCTGACAAACACCAAGATGCTCGATATTGCACCGCGGGCCGGAAGCTTGCGAGTGGCGCTGATCGCGTCTGACAGGCCTTGCTTTGTGACCCTGACTCCCTGTGACCAACCGATCTGTTTCGCCAGATCCGGGAACAGCCCCCCAAAATCGACATAGTCATCCTTTCTTAGAAGACGCACTATGTACCATGCCTTCTCTGTTGCAAGTACTCCATAGGTGTCATCCAACCCGGCAGAGGAGGTCACTTTCTCGCCGGCACTGGCGACTACCTTGCGCTGCACAGCATTCAACGCACCGCGTACCGTCTTGATCTTCATCTACTCATTCGTCTCCAGAGGCGACAGATTGCAGTGTCTACCTCAACTATCCTTCAAATGGATCCTATACCAAGCCTGCACCAGGCATCTCCTGCAGCGTCACAACTACACACCTACATAGACAATGTTCAGTGCCGTCCTTGTAACAGGCCTTCGATAAAAGTATAATGACGAAGAACACCTAAGCATGAACGATCTATCGGGAAGGAGCTGCCAATGAAGATTGGAATAATCGGATCACCGCAGACCGGCAAGACGACGCTCTTCGAGTCGCTGACCAAGGGAACCACTCAAGTGTCACAATCCAGAACCAACGTCGCAGCAGTCAGCGTTGCCGATGCAGACCTCGACTTTCTCGCCAGTGTGTTCAAGCCGAAAAAGACGACACCGGCCAGTGTGGAGTTCGCTGACGTTCCAGGTATACCCTCGGGCCAGGAACATGCCTCGCGGCGAAATGAGCTTCTGAAGGATGTCAAGAATGTAGACGCTCTGGTCGAGGTATTCGACGCCTTCAGCTTGAAACCGTCGCCCGGGGAATTGATCTCTCGTATCGAAAGCTTTGAACTGGACCTTGCCCTCGTCGATCTGGAAATCGTAGAGCATCGCCTGGAACGCATGAAAAGGGAGAAGTTGACTCCACCACTCGAACATGAGCGCGAACTCCTCACAAGCGCACAAGCATGCCTCTCGGCGGGGAAGGCCTTGCGCAGCCTCGGGCTGGCAGATGAAGACAGGAAGGCTTTGAACTCATATGCATTCATTACGCTGAAGCCTGTCATGTACGTCATGAATATTACTATGACAGACGAGGCTGCCGCGAAGCGTCTCGAAACCGACTTGAGCACCACGGCGGACCAGGTGGATGCTACCGTCATGGTACTCGATGCAAAGCTTGAAAGGGAAATCTCGGAGCTTCCCCCCAATGAGCAAACTGAGTTTCTTCAAGAGTTCGGCCTGTCGGGATCGGCGATCGACACCTTCATCAGCAGAGCATATAAACTGCTCAGACTCCGCACGTTCTACACGGCTGGGGAAGACGAGTGCAAAGCATGGGTCATCGAGGCCGGTACACAGGCTCGGGAAGCAGCGGGCAAGATTCATACCGATATTGCTCGCGGCTTTATTGCTGCCGAGGTGATTTCGCTGGATGACTTCCGCAAGGCGGACAACTCCTTCAAAATTGCAAAGGAGAAGGGACTCCTCAGGATAGAGGGAGAGAACTACGTCGTAAAGAACAAGGAAATCGCCCATTTCCGGTTCAACGTGTCGCACTGACCAGTGTGGATGCAAGGCTACTGGCCAGTGTCATGCATTGACGTTCTCTTCAGACAAGAACCTCAGCGACAAGATTGTTCAATTCAAGACCCTTTTGGGTACATACCGCTTTGTCTTCTGACAGCACGATCAATTGCTCTGCCGCAAGCCAAGCTAGTTCTTCTCTGAACACGACGCGTGCATCCTCGTGAAACATATCCGTAAATGCAGCGAACTCGAGGCCGCTGCCCGGCAAGCGCAGGCGTAGCATGGCATACTCTCCCTCACGGGACCTACCCCCAAGACGCTCCTCATATGCAACAGGGAATCTCTGCTGAGAGATGGCTTCATTGTAGTCGTTCATCTCGTCAATATTCGTCCAGCGCCTGCCAGATACAAATCCTGACGCTCCCAGACCCAAGCCAACATATTCCGTGGACAACCAGTACGCAAGATTGTGGCGCGATGCATAACCAGGGCGAGCGAAATTCGAGATTTCATAGTGCTCGTAGCCGCTGGCCTCAAGAAGCGCCCACCCATTCTGCATGGTCTCGAGGACCATGTCATCGTCTGGCATCACCACTTCTCCATCAGAAGCCATCCTGGCCAGAGGAGTGCCCGCTGCCAGCGTCAGGTTATACCATGAGATATGATCGGGCCCCAGTTCAACGGCGTGCCTGAGCGAGGAGATCTCCTCGTCCAGCCCAGACCCGGGGAGTCCATACATCAAGTCCAGAGAGAGATTCTGAACCCCAGCCTGCCGAGCCTCTCTAAGAACGCGTTCAGCCTGTGCTGCCTCGTGCAGCCGTCCCAGCGTCTTGAGCGTCCGATCGCTGAAGCTCTGCACGCCAACGCTCAATCTGTTGACTCCCGCCTCAACGAAACGCCGGATCCGTTCGCCGTCCAAGCTATCCGGATTCGCCTCCAGTGTGATCTCGTCATCCGCAGCCTCGGGCAGGGCAGACCGCATCGCCTCAATGACCCGCCCGACCTGGAGCGGGTCCAACAAGGATGGCGTCCCTCCACCCAGGTAAATAGACTGTAGGCGATACCCCTGCCCAGCCAGTCTTTGCTTCCACATGGTCCATTCCGACAGGATGGCATCGACATAGGTGTCAGGCACCCGTTGAGAGCCCCCGATAGAAAGAAAATCGCAATACGTACACCTGCGACGACAGAAGGGAATGTGAATGTAGATGCCAAGCGGCCTAGTCGTCTGATTCACGCTTCAGGATGGAGAGAAATGCCTCCTGAGGAATGCTTACCTTGCCGATCTGCTTCATCTTCTTCTTCCCCTCTTTCTGCTTTTCCAGCAGCTTGCGCTTGCGCGTGACGTCTCCCCCATAGCACTTTGCAAGAACATCCTTGCGCAGCTGCACAATGTTCTCCCGTGCCACAATCTTTCCGCCGATCGCGGCCTGCAGTGCCACTTCATACATCTGCCGCGGAACGTACTTCCTCAGACGCTGCAGCATGGATCTCGCGATATGCTGGACCTCGTCTTCATGTGCCACGAAAGACAGCGCGTCTACCGGCGTCCCATTCACCAGCACGTCTACTTTGGCCAATCGTTCCTTGCGATATCCGGCCAGCACGTAGTCAAGGGTTCCATAGCCCTTGGTGATTGACTTGAGTCGGTCGAAGAAATCTGTGATAATTTCTGAAAGGGGCAGTTCGTATTCCAGGACCGCGCGTCGGCTTTCAGGATAGGACATATTGACGTAGATGCCTCTGCGCTTGTTTGCCAGTTCCATGACGTCACCGATGGCCTCGTGCGGCACCACGATCTCGGCCTTGACAAACGGCTCCTCGATATGATCGATTTCGCCCAACGGAGGAAACTTCGAGGGGCTGTCAGCAAACACCTCTTCCCCGGTATTGCGCTTGATGATGCGATAGCGCACGTTTGGAACGGTCACAATGATATCCTGTCCATACTCGCGGCGAAGCCGTTCCGTGATCACGTCCAGGTGCAGAAGTCCACTGAATCCACAGCGAAATCCAAACCCAAGCGCTCCGGAGGATTCAGGCTCAAAGGTGAGCGAAGCATCGTTGAGCTGCAGACGCTGCAGCGATGACTTCAGACTCTCATAGTCGTTGGCATCGATCGGGTACAGCCCGGCAAAGACCATGGGAAGCACCGGCCTGTAGCCAGGTATCGGCTCGGCTGTCTGTCGCAGTGCTCCTGTTATAGTGTCACCAATATGCACCTCCGCAGGGACCCTGATCACTGCCGCAAGATAGCCTACCTCTCCAGCACTCAGCACATCGGTCACCACAGGCGTCAACTCGAAGTAGCCCACCTCGACGACATCAAACTCGCTCCCGGTGGCCATAAATCGTATCCGGTCTCCCTTCCGAATTGTTCCGTCGAAGACTCTGATGTGAACGACGACGCCCTTGTAGGTGTCGAAATGAGAGTCGAACACAAGGCACCTCAGAGGCGCAAGAGCGTCTCCCGAAGGAGGGGGGATCTTCTCCTCGATAGCGCGCAGTAACTCGTCTACACCAAGTCCAGACTTTGCACTCACAAGAGACGCATCAGAAGCATCGATTCCGATGATTTCCTCAATCTCCCGCTTTGTCTCGGGCACATCGGCGTTCGGGAGGTCGATCTTGTTGATAGCAGTGATGATCGTGAGATTGTGATTCAGTGCAAGATACGTGTTTGCAACAGTCTGGGCCTCAACACCCTGCGTGGCATCGACCACCAAGACCGCTCCCTCACAGGCAGCTATACTGCGCGAGACTTCGTAGTTGAAGTCGACGTGCCCGGGAGTATCGATGAGATTGAATATTACAGGCGATCCGTCCAGTGCCGCGAAGGTCAGACGAATGGGATGAGCCTTGATCGTAATGCCGCGTTCCTTCTCAAGGTCCATCTGGTCAAGCACCTGGTCACCCTTATTCTTGAGAATGAACCCAGCCCGCTCAAGAAAGCGATCCGCTAGTGTCGACTTTCCGTGGTCGATGTGCGCGATAATACAGAAATTCCGAATGCGCTTCGAATCCATTGCTCCAGCCTATTGTGCTGGAACACTTTCTTTCTGCGGCAGTTCGAAGATCACCTTCTGGCCATCGCTTGTTACGGCAATCGTGTCTCCATGCTTGAACACACCCTGCAGTATCCGATACGAAAGCTCATTTTCCACTTCATGCTGGATCAGTCTCAGCAATGGCCGAGCACCATACTCCGGGCTGAATCCCTTGTGCGCGAGATACGACACGAGTTCGGGGGTGAACTGAAGGTGCATGTCTTCCTCCTCGATCTCGCGAGTCACTCTCTTCAGGAGAATCCCAACGATCTTCTCGATGTCCTCAATTGACAGCTGGTTGAATACGACAATCTCGTCGATGCGGTTAAGAAACTCAGGCTTGAAGCCGTGCTTGAGTTCGTCCATCATCGATGCAGCGTGCGCTTCTGCCTCCCCTTTTTCTCCCGGTAGCTTGAAGCCGAGGCTCTCCATGCGATTATATCCTCCGCCGATGTTGCTTGTCATGATGATCACGGCATTCCGGAAGTCGACCGTCCTACCGCTGGAATCAGTGAGCCGCCCATCGTCCATAATCTGAAGCAAAATGTCAAAGACATCTGGGTGGGCCTTCTCAATCTCATCGAAGAGAACGATGCTAAACGGGCGGCGCCTCACGGCCTCGGTCAACTGGCCACCCTCCTCATACCCGACATAGCCGGGTGGAGCACCAACAAGCCGCGACACGGCGAACTTCTCCATGTACTCGCTCATGTCGAGGCGAATCAGTGATGATTCGGTACCAAACAGCTCCTCGGCTAACACGCGCGCCAACTCTGTCTTGCCCACTCCGGTCGGGCCAAGAAAGAGGAATGAGCCAACAGGCTTCGTGGGGTGCTTGAGACCTGCACGTGAACGCCTCAAAGCCTCGGCCACGAGTGCCACAGCGTGATCCTGTCCGACGACTCTTGCCTTGAGAGCATCCTCGAGGTGAAGCAGTTTCTCTCGTTCATCCTCTGCGAGCCGCTCTACAGGAATACTGGTCCACAGCGCTACGACGGCACGGATGTCATCGGGACCGACGACCGCCTCCCGAGACGCTGACGAAACCAGAGAGTTGCCCTTCATATTCTCGATTCTGTCGTGAACATCACGCTCCTGATCACGGAGACCAGCCGCCTTTTCAAATTCCTGGTTGCGAATAGCCTCGTCCTTCTCTCGCTCAATCTTGTCAAGCTCATCTTGCAGAAGGCGATACTCATCGCTTGGAACCGCGCATGCAAGCCTCACTTTCGCGCTCGCTTCATCCATCAGATCCACTGCCTTGTCAGGCAGGAACCTGCTGGTGATGTACTTCACAGACAGTCGCACGGCAGCATCGATGGCCGCGTCCGTAATCGTCACCTGATGGTGTGCCTCATATCGATCCCTCAGTCCCTTGAGAATCTCGATGGACTCCGGTATGGTCGCCTCGTTGACGACAATAGGCTGAAACCTCCGTTCAAGAGCGGGATCCTTCTCGATGTATTTGTGATAGTCTCCAAGCGTAGTAGCTCCGATTGTCTGAAGCTCACCCCTGGAAAGAGCAGGCTTCAGGATATTGGCTGCATCGATCGAGCTGCCTTCTGCCGAACCAGCCCCTACGACATTGTGCAATTCATCAATGAAAAGAATCACTGTATTGCCGGCGGTTTTCATTTCGGCAAGGAACTTCTTCATGCGGTCTTCAAATTCACCACGATACTTTGTTCCAGCAACGAGGCTCGGAATGTCGAGTGCAAGGACCCTCTTGTTCTTAAGGAGCTCCGGCACCTGGCCTTCAGCGATCTTGCGTGCCAATCCCTCAACAATGGCAGTCTTGCCGACACCTGGGTCACCAATGAGGACAGGATTGTTTTTTGTCCTTCGCAGCAGGATCTGCAGGAGCCGCTCCATTTCTTTTTCACGGCCGATAACGGGATCAAGCTTGCCCTGTCGTGCCATCTCCGTCAAATCTCGGCTGTACTGGTCCAGGGTCGGCGTCTTGGTGCGCTGTCTGGGCTGATGTCCAGCATGCTGCGACTCAGCCGTATGCTCTGTACCCCGTAACGAGAGAATGGTGTTGACCAACTTGGAAATATCTACTCCCTCATCCTCCAAATTGCGTACGCCCACACCGCCACCCTCATGCACGATGGCCAGAAGAATGTGTTCCGTCGAGATGTAGCCGTCGCCCAGATTAATGGCCTCCCGCTCAGCAAGGTCCAAGACCTTTTTTGCCCGGGGAGTCAATATGATTTCGTCATTTCTCCCAAGGAAGTTATTGTGTCTAACTCCCCTCACCTGATCCGAAATATAATCGACGAGTTTGTGAAGGTCAATCCCACTGGCGACCATGGCCTCGTAGGCGATGCCTTCCTCGAGTTTCGCAAGACCTATCAGAAGATGGTCAGTATCCAGAAAGTCGTTGCCAAGCGAACTGGCGGACTCCTGGGCCATCCAGACCGCCTTTTGAGCTCGTTCTGTCAAGTTTGCCCAATTCATGAATCCATACCTCCGTTCCCAGCACAATGCCCGACCCAACAAGAAGCCAGGTTGTGATCTGTCTCTGGGTCGCTTATAGTTTACCACCGCTCTGGCATTCGTCAAACGTCCGGTCACAGCAGTAGCGGGTGACGTTACTGTTTGACTTGTATACTTATCACGTATAGAATGCACCTGTGATACCGTCGTGCGCATAGGGAGATGCCATGGAAAGTGAAGCTAATTCAGGAAGCGCGCCACGTGACTGGTTTACAGAACTGACAGCTCGCATTCCCGGCTTTGTGGGGTACTCCGGCAGAGAGCAGCGCCGGGCAGCTGACAAGATGGTGCGCGATACAATGGTCCTCAAGCTTGATGATCTCAGGGACATCTTGTCGGACGTGATCGAGAAGGCAAACGACGCCGAAACCTCGATTGTCGATGACCTATCACAAATTCTGCGGACCACAAACGAGCTTCGAGACAAGATCGAATTTGTCAGCTACGGCGAAACCGCTTTCTTTTCGAGCGAGCACCTTGCAACGGACTATCTGTCCGGTATCTACAACCTCGAGACGATCATCTACGATACCCTTGACCGGCTCGAGACCCTGTGTGAGTCGCCCAAGGACCTGGGCCGGCGAGATACACTGAGAGAAATTCGTAAGGGTCTTGATACCATCCTGCAGAACTTCACGGCCCGCAAGGAGGCCATCAAGGCATCGCGTCCGTAATCAAACAGGTTCGCCGACATTTTCAACAGGCACCAGGAGGCTTTACATGACCACAGAAGGCACCCCATCCCCCAAACAGCGTCGTCGCCGCGTTCGATTAAAGTCCGTGGCTGGCTGGATTCTCATTGTGCTGCTGGCTCTTGGAATCGCCGGGGGCGGCGTCGTCGTTTTTTTGTTCGCACACTATTCAACCCAGGTCCCTCCTGCCGGATCGCTATTTATTGAAACCCCAAAGGCGTCGCAGGTGTTTGACCGCAACGACAATTTACTGTCTTCCGTGTACTTTACAGAGAATCGTCTGCCAAAGTCTCTTACAGAAATCTCCGAGATCACCATCAAGAGTCTCATTGCATCGGAGGATGAACGGTTTTTCAGCCACGGACCCATCGACATCCGCGGCATCATTGCGGGCCTGTTCGTCGATCCATTGCTCGGAAGGGGCATACGAGGTGCCAGCACGCTCACGCAGCAACTTGCACGCCAGGCAATTCTGCACGACACGGACGTGACCATTCCGAGAAAGATCAAGGAGATTATCGTCGCCTATCGGCTGGAACAGCAGTACACGAAGGAAGAAATCCTCAACATGTACCTGAACTATGTCTACTTCGGCAATGGTCTGTATGGCATCGAGGCTGCTGCTCTTGGGTACTTTGGCATCCACGCGATAGATCTGGATGCTGCACAGGCAGCCATGATCATCGGGGTTCTTCCAGCGCCTTCGGCATACAATCCATACGTCGACCTGGCCAAGGCCACGGAGCAGCAGCAACTCGTGCTCCACAAGATGGTTCGCAATGGCTACCTGACGCAAGAGCAGGCAGATGCGGCTGCCGCTGAAAAACTGACGCTGAAGAATGGCCTACGGTCTCCTTACGGGAGTATCGGGTGGTTTGTCGACTATGTGAAGTCGATTGTCCAAGATGAATATGGGCAGGAAATGCTCTATCAGGGTGGACTGCGTATTTATACGACCATTGATCCCAAGTTTCAAGAGGCTGCCATGTCGGCCGTTCAAAAGGTATGGGACCAGGCCAAGAAAGACAAGGTCTTTGTCGAAAGCGACCGGGATGCGCTTGGCGTTTTCCAGCCTCAGGTGGGCATGGTGAGTGTTGACCCCAGAACTGGATACATTCTGGCCATGGTGGGAGGCACAAACTATGACGAGACAAACTTCAATCGCGTGCTGGCGGCCCGCCAGCCCGGTTCAACATTCAAGCTGTTTGACTATACGGCAGCATTCGATAACGGGGTGACCTTTCCATCGGAGATCGTGGCTTCGCAACCTACTGACTTCGGTGGATGGAATCCTCCCGAGTGGCTGGGAACAAATCAGTGGTTTGGCCGAATATCTATCGCCAATGCCATCAAGGAATCCTCCAACATCGTCGCTGCCAAGACTACCCTGAGAGCAGGCCTCGACAGAGTTATCTACTATGCACGAAAAATGGGCGTTACTTCTCCTCTGAAGCCATATGTATCTCTGTCCATTGGCAGCTTTGAGATCACACCCCTTGAGATGGTTGAAGCGTACTCCACGATAGCCAATGGTGGCAAGCGCATCACCCCCTATCCCATTCGACGCATCGAAACGCAGGATGGAACCGTCATTGAGCAGCACAACTTCGCTGCAACACAGGTAATCCCCGCATCTACCGCTTGGCTGGTCCAACAGATGCTGCGTGGCGTTTATGAGAACACTGCCAATGCTCGTATCAAGGGACTTCAGGCGGCCGGCAAGACCGGGAGCACCAACGATTGGCATGATGCTTGGTATGATGGCTTTACGCCGGAACTCTGCACTGTCATCCATGTTGGTGCAGATGCCGCACGAGCAAATATGTCTGCAATCAGAAATGCTGGATCCCGCTTCCCGGCGATGACATGGAAAGCCTATATGCAGCGGGCGATCACGCTGGAAAAGCAGACAAACTTTGGGCCAAAGCCAGGTGGCGTTTCTGTCCGCACCGTATGTGCCGATTCGGGATTGCTTGCCACGGACGTGTGCCCCACGAAGTCTACGTATTCGGCCTATTTCCTGTCAAATCACATTCCGACTGAACCATGCACGGTTCATCCACCGGTCCTCCAGACAGTGCGGCTCGCCGCAATTGACCCGACCAAGCTCGCACCACCTGATTGGCCGGACACTCAGGTTATCGTCAAGACTCTGCGACGAGAGCAGGTGCCAACGGAAGTCTATGCCCAGCAGGGGGGTACCTCTTCGGGTGCCCTATCAGTCACCGCCTTCCCAGAACAATTCAAGGTCGGACAGCAGACGACTATCCGTGTCGACGTGACCCAAAACGCAGCAGCAGGCGCATCATCATTCGACGTGTATATCGGAGGGTCACTCGTCACCTCGGCTTTGTCCCTCCCTGTTACGGTCACTTATGCGCCGACAGTGGCGGGGCCCCTGGAAATCGTCGTCGTAGGGAGGTCTGCTTCCCTCGATACCATCTTCCAGCTCGCCACAATGGTTCAGGTACAGCCATAGCGGTCCACGCGGTCGATGTTGAGCGCCTGCAAATGCATGGTCTCCGCTCAAGCAAATCCAGGTGACTGGGTGCCTCCAGACCATTGTATTCTCAGGCGAATACAGTAGACTGACCCTGCTTGACATCCTATCCAACACTGGAGAAAGGAGTACGCTCGAAAGCCCTCCACCCAGCCTGGTCAGTGGTATGCGTACAGGCTTCGTGCTGCTATTATCGCTCGAGCAACTATCGTGACAACTGAAGCGTTCGAAACACTGGCACGTACGTACGAGCACGAAATCCTGGAGTTTGCCCAGGACATTATCAAGACGCGCAGCTATTCGACGGAGGAAAAAAACCTGGTCATGCTCATCAAGGCCAAAATGCAGGCTCTTGACTTTGATGAGGTAACCATAGATGGGATTGGCAACATCCTCGGAAGGGTAGGCAATGGACCTCGCAAGATCCTCTATGATGCTCATCTCGATACTGTCTGGGCCGAAGACAGAGAGAACTGGCGAATGGATCCATTTGCTGCGGTCGTTGAGGGCAACCTGCTGTATGGACGGGGGTCGAGCGATGAAAAGGCAGCCATGTCTTCCATGGTCTATGGCGCCTCCATAGCAAAGCAGCTCGGCCTGCTCGATGGCTTCTCCCTCTACATCTCTGGTACGGTGCTTGAGGAGACCTGCGATGGACTTTCCTCGGTCCACATGATCGAAAAGGAAGGTTTCAGGCCCGATTTTGTTGTCCTGTGCGAACCGACCAGCCTCGATGTTTATCGTGGTCAGCGCGGCCGTGTCGAACTCAAGATCACAACGACGGGGACGTCTGCCCATGCGGCCCACCCGGACAAGGGCGACAATGCGATCACGAAAATGGCCAGGACAGTATTGAACATTGAGAAGCTCACCGAGACCTTCAAGGATGATCCCTTCCTGGGCAAGGGTACGGCAGTGGTCAGTATCATTGAGAGCAAGGCGCCTTCGATCAACTCAGTTCCCTACGAGAGCACTATCTACATCGATCGGCGCATTACGACCGGCGAGACAAAAGACACTGTACTCGCAGAGTTCCGTGGTGCCGTGTACGACCCTGAGCATACGACTGTTGAGCTGACAGAGTTCGAAGATACCAGCTGGACAGGGCTGCACGTCAGGCAAGAGAAGTACTTCCCAACATGGGTGCTTGATGAGAACCATCCTCTCGTGAAAGCTGGTGTTGATGCTGCTACAGAGGCGCGTGGCAAGACACCCAGGATCTCGCGCTGGACTTTTTCGACAAACGGCGTTGCTTTCATGGGGCGGTTCAACATCCCCTGCATTGGATTCGGCCCTGGCGATGAATGGCTTGCCCATGCCACCAACGAGTATGTCCGCATCAGCGACCTGTATGAAGCGGAACGCTTCTATGCCCTGCTCCCGTCGAAGCTTGCCAAGGAGGTTGAACTACGATGAACACCAGAATGAAGGGCAGGGACTTCCTGTCCACCAATGACTGGACGACCGAAGAACTTGAGATGCTTCTTGATGTGGCGTTTGATCTTAAGAAGCAGAAGGCGTTGGGCATTCGCCATCACCTGCTCGAAGACAAGACACTGTTCATGCTGTTCAAGGACAAGTCCACTCGCACTCGCAATTCCACTGAGGCAGCTATGACCCAGCTTGGCGGACATGCACACTATCTGACTGAAGAAGCAGTACAGATTTCCCACGGTGACACGGAGAAAGAGATGGGCATCATCCTATCACGCTACGGTCATGGAATCGCCATCCGCGACGACATCTACCTCGGCGTAGGGCACAAGTACATGACCAGCATTGCCAAGTACGCGGATATTCCTGTCATCTCGCTTGAATCGGACTTTGATCACCCATGCCAGATGATGGCTGACATTATGACGATCAAAGAAAAGTTTCACAACGAGGTCCGGGGCCGCAAATTCGTCATGTCCTGGGCTTATGCCCCCAGCTATGCAAAACCACTGGCTTGTGCTCAGGGCTCCATCATGGTGATGCCGCGGTTTGGTATGGACGTCACGCTCGCCATGCCGCCTGAATTCTCACTGCAACCTGAGGCACTTGGTATTGCCCGCCAGAACGCTCAAGCTGCAGGCGTCAAGTTTGAAGTGACAAACGATATGGACGCTGCACTGGAGGGAGCTGATATTGTCGAAGCCAAGTCATGGGGCTGCTTCATGACCACCAGGGACCTCAAGGAGTCTCAGGACATCGCGAAAAAGTACACCAGCTGGATCATGGACCAACGGCGGATGGAGCTGGCGAGCAATTCGGCCATTTACATGCATCCGCTTCCTGCCGACCGCGAATATGAGGTGACAAACGCAGTCATCGACGGACCGCATTCGGTTGTGTATGATGAGGCCGAGAACAGGCTACACACCGTCAAAGCGATTCTTGCGCTTACCATGTAACCGGTACACCGGACAGGAGATCAATGCACATGCCCAAAGTAGCCGTCATTGCAATTGGTGGAAACTCGCTGATCAAGGACGAAGAACACAAGAGCGTGGCTGACCAGTATGACGCCATCGTCGAGACTGCACGGCACATCGCCGGCTTGGTGGAACAGGACTACAACGTTGTTATTACGCATGGGAATGGCCCCCAGGTAGGGTTCATCCTGCTGCGGTCGGAAATAGCGGAAAAAGCTGCTGGACTGCACCCGGTTCCTCTGGATTCGTGCGGAGCGGACACCCAGGGCGCGGTCGGATATCAGATCCAGCAGGCACTGCACAATGAATTCCTCAGGCGGGGCATTGCAAAACAGGCCGTAACCGTGGTGACTCAGGTCCTGGTCGATCGTAATGACCCTGCGTTTGCACATCCCCAGAAGCCCGTCGGATCTTTCTACAGCAAGCATGATATCGATGAGAAAGTCGCCAGGGAAGGCTGGAATGTTGTCGAGGATGCCGGGCGGGGATGGAGAAGAGTTGTTGCTTCGCCCATGCCTATAGAGGTTGTTGAGCTGGACGCCATTAAGGCTCTTGTTGGCCTGGGCTTTATAGTTGTCGCAGCAGGCGGTGGAGGAATCCCTGTCGTCAAGGACGCACACGGCAATCTTGCTGGCGTGCCAGCGGTCATCGACAAGGACCATGCCACGAGTCTGCTGGCGACCAGTCTCCATGCCGATCTCTTCATCATTAGCACTGCCGTCGAACGAGTCTACATTAACTACAACAAGCCCAGTCAACAGGGCATCGACCGCATGTCTGTCCGGGAGGCAAAGGAATACATAGAGCAAGGACAGTTTGCAAAGGGCTCCATGCTTCCCAAGATCGAGGCAGTCATCGCTTTTCTTGAGCATGGAGGCACTGAGGCACTTATCACAAATCCGGAATCACTTGAACGCGCCATCGCTGGCCAGACGGGAACCAGGGTCGTCCGCGGCTAGCTTGCCGCACATTGGCAGCACATGACCCCGGGGCGGGTGAGGCAGCAGCCTCTCCCGCCCTTTTGCTAAGGAGGTATGATGTCTTCAGTAATGCGACTACGGTGTATGAAATGCGGTACAGAGTACGACCCCTCGGAAGTTCGCGACACGTGCCCAATATGTGGAAACGACGGGATTCTTGAAGTTCTGTACGACTATGACCGTATTCGGCCCCTCCTGACAAGAGAAACGCTCGAGGGAAACCGGGACCTATCCATGTGGCGATATCTCCCGTTGCTTCCCATCGATCAGCGCCCCGCTTCGCTGACGCTGCAAATTGGATGGACCCCTCTGTACAAGAGTCGGCGCATAGGCCCGACGCTCGGATTGGACCATGTCTGGTTCAAGGACGACGGACGCAACCCGACTGCTTCGCTGAAAGACAGGGCATCCGCCATTGCAATCGCCAAGGCAACAGAGCTGGACAAGCACGTCCTCACAGCTGCGACCACAGGAAATGCGGGCTCAAGCCTTGCCGGCCTTGCCGCAAATGCCGGCCTTGATGCCTACATTTTCGTGCCGGCTTCGGCTCCTGCGGGTAAGATCGCACAGCTGCAAGTTTTTGGGAGCCACCTGTTTCTTGTGCTTGGCAACTATGACCAAGCATTCGATCTGTGCGTCGAAGCAACAGAGCGCTTTGGATGGTACAACCGAAACACTGCTTTCAATCCCTATATGGTCGAGGGAAAGAAAACGGTAGCGCTGGAGATCGCGGAGCAGCTCAATTTCGAGGAGCCGGACAAGGTCATTGTTCCCGTCGGCGATGGGTGCATCATCTCGGGCGTTGCGAAGGGATTTCGTGACCTGCTCGCACTCGGACTCATTCGTCACATTCCCCAGCTCATTGCAGTCCAGGCTGAGGGGTGCGCGCCGATTGCGCGTGCGGTCATCTCGGGAGAGCCCATCGAGTACCTTGAACACCCGGCATCGTGTGCTGATAGTATCGTTGCGGGTATTCCACGAAATCATCTCATGGCGTTGCGTGACATCAAGGATACCGATGGGCTGGCGATTACGGTGTCAGACGACGAGATCATCGATGCTCTCGGCTTCCTCGGCAGGAACGAGGGGATCTTCGCCGAACCAGCGGCAGCGGCTTCCGTGGCAGCTCTGCGCAAGCTAGCCGGAAATGTTCTCCACCCAGAGGACCGCATCGTGGTACTCATAACCGGGAATGGACTGAAAGACATTCAGAACGCCCTCAAAGTCAAGGGCATCAGCATGTCGATACCCCCGCGCATGGACGCAGTGGAACAGGCGATCGAAGAGGGCTTTTAGTGGAATTCATTTTATGATACCAGTATCATACTCAGTGCCTGCCAGCAGACTTCTCTGATAATGGCGTTGCTTTTTGAGAACGGTACGGTAGAATTGCAGTTGGAGACTGCTGATACTGAAAGGAGAAACGCATGCTCAGCCTGGAACTGATTCGCCAGCACCCTGACCTTGTCAAAGCAGGGATAGCCGCAAAAAACGAGCAGCCTGAGATGGTCGACGAGATTCTTGCGATCGACCTTGAGAGGCGGGAACTGCTCCAGCAGGTGGACAGCCTGAAACATCGGCGCAATGAGGCCAGCGAGCAGATAGCTGCGCTCAAACGGTCTAAGCTGGATACTTCATCTGCTGTCGCCGAAATGAAAGAGGTCAGTGATCGGATCGCCGCATTGGATGAGCGAGTCAAGGCGGTGGATGCGCACTTGCGGGACCTGCTCCTATCTATCCCAAATCTGCCACATCCCTCGGTACCCATCGGCAAGAGTGACAAAGAGAACACTATCGTCTTCACCTGGGGAGACAAACCTGTTTTCACGTTCACGCCGAAACCTCACTGGGAGCTGGGAGAAAGCCTTGGCATCATTGATTCTGCAGCAGGTGCAAAGATCTCTGGATCACGCTTCTACGTTCTACGAGGACTTGGTGCAAAGCTCGAACGAGCGCTCATTTCCTGGATGATCGATGTGCATGTCAAGGATGAAGGCTATACCGAGATTCTTCCACCATATCTTGTGAACCGCGAATCCATGACCGGTACTGGACAGCTCCCAAAGTTTGCTGACGACCTTTATCACACTGATACCGACGATCTGTTCCTTGATCCAACCGCTGAAGTTCCAGTGACAAATCTGTTGCGGGACGAGATCGTCCGTGAAGAGGACCTCCCTATCAAGTACGTGGCATATACTGCTTGCTTCCGAAAGGAGGCTGGTGCCGCTGGCAAGGATACAAGAGGCATTGTCCGCGTCCATCAGTTCAACAAGGTCGAAATGGTCAAGTTTGTCAGGCCCGACACTTCCTACGAGGAACTGGACGGTCTTCTGGCAAATGCCGAGGGCATTCTTAGGAAGCTTTCTCTGCCATATCATCGCAGCAAGATGTGCACGGGAGACCTTGGATTTGCGGCTGCAATGAAGTTTGATCCAGAGGTCTGGATGCCAGGACAGGACCGATATGTCGAAATCAGTTCCTGCAGCAACTTTGAAGATTTCCAGGCTCGAAGGGCCAACATCCGGTATCGGACGCGAGATGGCAAGCTCGCATTTGTTCATACCCTCAATGGCTCAGGACTGGCTGTCGGCAGAACCATGGCGGCCATCCTTGAAAACTATCAGCAGGCAGACGGCTCCGTCCGAGTGCCGGACGTACTGATCCCGTACATGGGAACCGACATCATTCGCTGATGAGAACGCCAACCCCCGCTGTTGAGGCATCTGTGCTGTTTTGACAACCGCAGGTTGTTCATTACACTTGTTTTAAACCGTGGAGGGGTGGCCGAGTGGTTGATGGCACCGCACTTGAAATGCGGCAAGGTTAACGCCTTCGGAGGTTCAAACCCTCTCCCCTCCGCCACAATGCTCACCCAGAAGTGCTTTGTTGGCACATCTGACACGACAAGCAGGAGGCATGCGTGGGAGTAGTCTCGACTCTGGATCTCGTCATTGTGACCGGTCTTAGCGGCGCCGGTAAGACAAAGGCCATGGGGTATCTTGAGGACCTTGGATACTACGCGATGGACAACCTGCCAATTTCACTCATGAATCAATTCCTGGATCTTGCCGCCCAGACTGAGGGCAGAATCTCGAAGATTGCTGTTGCGCTTGACGTGCGCAGCTCAGGATTCAAGACCCAGTTCCGCTCCATGCTTCAGCATCTGGCAACACGTGATATTCACCCGCGCATCATTTTTCTCGAGGCGTCGTCACGTGTCCTGGTAAACAGGTTCTCAGAAACACGAAGGCGTCATCCAATGCCAGGAAGCACTGTACTTGAGAGTATCAAGAAGGAAAGGGAACTGCTTGCAGAGGTGCGCGAGCTTGCAACAGCTATCATCGACACTACGGACCTCACCCTGGCAGAGTTGAAGGACAGAGTCCGAGCTGCGGTTCTCGATTCACGGGAATCACAAACGCTCGCCATCAATATCGTCTCATTCGGCTACAAGAGTGGGCTGCCAATAGATCTTGATCTTCTGTTCGATGTGCGATTCCTGCCCAATCCCTACTATGTCGGGGACCTGGTACATCGTACCGGCTTCGACAAGGGAGTCATCCTCTATGTGCTGCACGAACCATATGCCCGGGATTTTTTTGTTCGCCTCGCGGATTTCATTGACTTCCTGCTTCCTCACTTTCAAGAGGAGGGCAAGAGCTACGTTACCATCGGCATCGGCTGCACTGGGGGCAGACATCGCTCCGTTGTTATAGCCAATATGCTGTATCATCACCTCAAGCCGCTGGCAAGATCCGTCCACGTTTTTCACCGGGATCTGCAGAAGTGAAAGGGCGTAGACACACCTTCTGGTATTGGTTGGTTCCGGGCATGCACATCAAGCGGTATCTGCTGCTGTGTGCTGCCGCAACGGTACTTCTGGTTCTGGCCATATTCGGGTTGTTTCAGGCACCGGGCCCGTCCTGGCTGCAGAGCGCATTCACGTTCATTCGACAGAGTCTGGGGCGCTTCCTCCCGCCAGGGGCCGTCACTATCGTCTCCGCAATCCTGTGCATCGTCTTGCTCGTAATCTCTTTGTTGCTGCTTGTGCTTGGACTCGTGCTTCTTGCCCGCTCGGTTCTGACAGCAACGACTGGTGGTCTTCGGGTAGAGGAAATCGGGCGAATCATCTACCGCTATCGTAAGGCGGACTCGCTTCCGAGAATCGTCGTTGTGGGAGGCGGGACCGGCATCAAACCTGTCATCGAGTCGCTTCGCACAGAGAACGTCAAGCTCACGACGATCGTGACGATGGCAGACAGCGGAGGGAGCACAGGCCGGCTGCGCGACGCAATGGGAATACTGCCTCCAGGCGATTTTCGAAATGCCCTGATTGCCACTGCAGGAGATTCTACGCGCAAGGCTCGCCTCCTCGGCTACCGTTTTCCTGATGAAATAGAAGGACTGGGTGGCCACAACATGGGGAATCTCATGATCGCAGCACTGACCGATATCAAGGGAAACTTTGGAGATGCGGTCGGGGAATTGTCCGAACTTATGCAACTTCCTGGACGTGTCCTGCCGATGTCCCTTGATAATATCTCTCTACGGGCACATTTCACAGACGGTTCAACGATCGATGGAGAGTCTCAAGTTCCTCTTCAGGGAAAAACTATCGACTCAATCGAGATACTTCCGCCCCATGCGAAGCCATTTGTTCCAGCTCTTCAAGCTCTAACGGAAGCAGATTTCATTGTCATTGGGCCTGGATCCCTGTTCACAAGTCTTCTTCCGCCTCTTTCCATCGAAGTCACTGCCGACACTATTGCGCGTTCCTCTGCCACCAAGGTCC
This sequence comes from bacterium, assembly GCA_021373025.1. GTDB lineage: Bacteria > Caldisericota > Caldisericia > Cryosericales > Cryosericaceae > Cryosericum. The sequence continues at coordinate 208,852 of JAJFTL010000022.1, read as the reverse complement.
TCGTTATCAACGCGATGACAGAGAAGGGTGAAACGGACCACTACACAGCTCAAATGCATTTGCATAAGATCGAAGAGGTACTCGGAGGACCATATATTGATATGGTGCTCCTAAGCAACACTCCTATTCCATCGGAGACTCTGGCACGATATGCCGCTGCCGGCGTCGAACAAGTGCGAAACGATCTTCCCAGAAAACGGCATCCAATGGTCGTCGAGGCCGATATCTGTTCCACCGCTGACGGCTTTGTCCGCCATGATCCGACCAAACTCCGCACCGTTCTAGAGTCGTTGCTCGGCCTGTAGAGGCGATCCCATGATGGATTTTCTGAAACAAGAGTTGGCAAGCCTACACTCGGACTATCCGGTCTATGAACTGTTGGGAGCTCTCTATGGTGGAAGCTCGCTGGTGTTGAGGCATGGAGGCGCTCTTTCGATTTCCTTCACATCCAAAAGTCCGCTGATTATACGCTATCTCCTGACTCTTTCCTCTATGGCCCTTGCCAACTGGAACCCAGAACAGGCAACGCTCTCAAGAATAGGGCATAAGCTCAATTTCACCATCGATCTCACGGCTGCTCAAGTACAACAGCTGTTTTCGGGGCTGCCCCCTCTCGAACCGACAACTCTGGAACGGCACCTTCGCAGCAAACATGCTGCAGCCGCATTCACAAGAGGATTCTTCATCATGTCCGGATATGCTGCAGTCGATGGAACTCACTTGGAGTTCAGCTGCTCCCTGCCCGTAGGACGTCATCTGGTCGAACGATCTCTGACAACACTCCGGATAGGCCATGGCTCGGAGATCCGCAGGACGTCCGAGATTACTTACCTCAAATCGAGAGAGGGCATCATGTCGCTGCTAGGAGCATGGGGAGCCTCAAACTCGCTGCTGTCCCTTGAGGAACTACAACTTGAAAAGGACATGGACAGCCAGATTAACCGATCGGTGAACGCCGAGCTTGGGAACCTCGAACGAGAGATTGAGGCGTTTGAACGGTTGCGCGTATCTTTTCACCACGCTGATCGTTCGCGCCTTTCTTCGCGCACGCTCGAAGTTGTTCAGGCTCGATTGAGGTATCCTGACCTTCCCCTGTCACAACTTGCCAACAAAATTCCAGGGCACCTCTCAAAGAGCACCATCCAATATCACATCAACAAGGTGCTGCGTAATGCAAGGTAGTCAGAAACAACGGCAACAGCTCAGTCTCCGTCAGAAATCCTGGTTGGCCACGCGCGCGCTCGTCCTTGAGCAGCCGATCACCGATTTTGGTACGCTCATGGACCGCTTTGCAGCCGACAGCATGTTCGCAGAGAAGCACGCCGTCTCAAATGCGTCCGGCGAGTCCTGGAACGGGGACTTCGATGCCGTCGCAGCCCCCGAAGTCTCTGATCCTGCTGATATCATTGTCGAGCAGCTCCTGGATAACGGTTTGATCGATGACTCGCTCATTGACTGCGTACGGTTTGTCGTATCGGATCTCGACGCAAACGGCTTTTTCAGGAAGGAGGTCGCTGCCTATGCGCAGTCCACCGGCTTCACAGCAGCGCAGATCCGACAATCTCTAGAAGCAATCCGGTCTGCTGAGCCTGCGGGACTGGGAGCTACTGGTGTCGCCAATGCATTCGCCCTTCAGATAGCTCGCGTCATACCAGACCTTCCCATAGCCGCCTGCACCCGCTTCCTGCGCACACGTGAGCGTGCTATGGCCCCAGGCGTCATACGAGCCTGCCTCAAGCAGTACAACATCGACTACAGTCCAGAGAATCTCCAGCGTATCCTGAGCCTTCTTGACCCATCCCCGCTCAAGCGCCTGTTGAATGATCAGACGAGAACCATCGTTCCAGACATCATCATCCAGCAAGATCCGCTGACTGGCAGCCTTTCGTGCATAGTGCCCGATGCTCCATGGAGACTCTTCATTGATCCCATTGCGATATCTTCCGCCCGTGAGGACCCGGAGGCAAGAAAGCGAGTATCATTGGAACTCACGCGAGTTAAATGGATCAACGATGCTATAGCAGAGCGAACGTTGGTGCTTCGGAGAATTGGAGAAGCGTTAATAGCGTCCATAGGAGCATACCTGTCCGGACATGCAGACCATCCATCACGCGTCCCCGTGGTACAGCTGATGGAAGCCACGAATCTGTCACGAACAGCTATGGTCCGGGCCCTACAGCGAAAGTACGTACAGACGCCGCGGGGAACCTTCAGACTGCGAGCCATGGTACTGGACCGATGGGAAACGAGTTCAGCTCCCGCTAAAGATGCTCTGACGCGCCTGCTAACCTCTACCTTGCATTCAAGAGCACTGAGCGACCGACAGATCGCCGTGATCCTCGAAACACAGGGCATTCATATCAGCCGGAGAACCGTCGCCAAGTACCGGCTCATGCTTGGAATCCCGTCCCGATACTTCAGGGACAATCAATAATGTTCTGTTTTCTTTTGTCGACAATTGTATATGATGTGAGTACGTGCTGACAAAGCGGGACCAGCACACATTTTCCTAGGAGGCAATTATGGCAAAGGTTGCAATCAACGGCCTTGGCAGAGTTGGCCGTCAGGTACTCAAACATCTCATCACACGGTACCCGGAGATTGAAGTGGTCGCTGCCAACGACATCACGGACGTGCACACACTGGCACACCTTGTTAAGTACGACTCCAACTACGGTACATGGAATGTCGACATCAAGGAGACAGAAGATGCTATCGTCATTGATGGCCATGAAATCAAAATCTTCCGTGAAAAAGATCCGTCAGCTCTCCCTTGGGCGAAACTAGGCATCGACGTCGTTGTCGAATCCACAGGCCTGTTTACCGATGCCGACAAGGCTCGGGCACATATCTCTGCAGGAGCAAAGAAAGTTGTTATCACGGCCCCTGCAAAGGGTGAGGACATCACGATTGTCCTCGGCGTCAATGATGGCCTTCTAGACACTTCCAAGCACACCATCATCTCCAATGCATCCTGCACGACGAACTCTCTGGCTCCTGTCGTGAAGGTATTGCATGATACCTGGGGGGTTGAGAAGGGCTATATGACCACGGTACACAGCTATACACAGGATCAGCGCATTCTCGATGCTCCACACAAGGATCTCCGCAGAGCTCGCAATGCCGCCACGAACATCATTCCAACGACAACAGGTGCGAGCAAGGCGGTCGCCCTTGTCATCCCTGACCTGAAAGGCAAGTTGGACGGTATTTCACTCCGGGTCCCAACGCCTACTGTCTCCATTACCGTATTCGATGCAGTGCTGAGCAAGCCCACCACAAGGGACGAACTCAACGCGGCATTCAAGCTAGCCTCTGAAACCACGATGAAGGGCTATCTCGGATACAATGAACTGCCCCTTGTCTCTTCAGATTACCGTGGAACATTCTATTCAGGTGTTGTCGACGGCCTGTCCACAATGGCCAATGGAACCCTTGTGCAGGTTCTCAGTTGGTACGACAACGAATGGGGCTACAGTGCACGAGTTGCAGATTTGATAAAGCTAATCGCTCAGAAGGCATCCTATTAGGAGGCAATGCATGGCGAAGCGAAGTCTCAGGGATCTTGACGTCCGCAACAAGAGGGTACTTCTCAGAGTAGACTACAATGTTCCGGTTTCCAAAGATGGGGCAATTACTGACGACAAGCGCATCCTTGAAACACTGCCAACAATCCGATACCTGCTCGAACAACATGCCATCGTGATCATTGTGACTCATTTGGGTCGTCCAGACGGCAAGGTCGTTGAATCCCTGCGTCTGGACAAGGTAGCGCAGCGGCTCGCTGCCCTCCTTGGAAAACCTGTCACCAAGCTCAATTCAGTGGTTGGTCCTGATGTGACAAAGTGCGTTGCTGAAGCAAAGCCAGGCGACATCATCATGCTTGAGAACGTGCGGTTTCTCAAAGAGGAAAAGAACGACGAGTCGGACCAGCTGGCAAAGCAGCTGGCTGCGCTGGCAGACGTTTATGTGGACGATGCATTTGCCACTGCTCACCGGCCTGATACTTCTGTTGCTGGTGTTCCCCAGTTTCTGCCATCAGCCGCTGGCTTCCTGCTGGAGAAGGAGATCAATGTGCTTGAGACCGTTACCTTGTCAGCCAAGAAGCCATTTATCGCCATCCTTGGCGGAGCCAAAGTATCCGATAAGATTGGGCTCATCAAGAACCTTATGAGCAAAACTGACAGCATCCTTATCGGCGGCGGCATGGCATTTACTTTTTTGAAAGCCATGGGCTATGCAATCGGTTTCTCACTTGTTGAAGAGGACTACCTCAAAGTTGCTGAAGAAATCATGCAGGATGCAAAAACCAAGGGGATTCGCGTGCTTCTTCCTGTAGACGTCGTCGTTACCACCGAGATCAAGGCGGGCAACGCCTACACGACCGTCGATATTGAGGAGATTCCAGGCGATCAGATTGGGGTGGATATCGGCCCCAAGACCATTGAGGCTTTTGGTGCAGAGGTCAAAAGAGCTAACACCATCGTCTGGAATGGGCCAATGGGAGTCATTGAGATCCCAGAATTCGCGGAGGGAACCAAGGCTCTTGCACGGCTCATTGCAGCCAATTCTGCCGCACTAACTGTGGCTGGCGGAGGTGAGACGGCCTCGGTCATCGATGCACTGAACCTTCAGGGTCAGTTCAAGCACGTTTCCACTGGCGGAGGAGCATTCCTGGAATACCTCGAGGGAAAGCAGCTTCCTGGCATTGAGGCGATCGATACCGTTGACTAGCACTGTTGCCACCGTACTCAAATCATCGTGAACATTGGTTCATGATGGCGCAGAGCGAGTTCACGATGATGGAATGCGACACAACTCGCTGGGCTGCATTTTCCCAGTTCAGGTCAGTACATCGTGCCCGGGGTGCCTGTGCCACTCTTCGTCGACCGTGGAACACGCAAGGGTACCTGTCTGGATGGTGCACGAAGTGAGTTGAACTTCATTCAGGGACAAATAGCCTGCTTTTCTTGAGATACATCCGGAAAATCGGGGAATGTCTATGCACTCCTTTCTTGCCCTCAAAAGTCAATATTCTGAGATCAGAAGCTGGCAAAGGCTGCGGTAACTGATTTGCATTTTTTGCTGTTTACTAGTATTGTTAAGGAGGAGGTGAGAGATACCATGGCAACAGGCAAAGAAACAAGAGCTAAAGTTGCGAAGACCGTGAAAAAGGAGTCGAAGGAAGTCGGAGAAGAGTTAAAGAAAGCAGGAAGAGAAATCAAGAAGGAAGTTAAGAAGGCGGGGAAAGAAGTCAAGAGAGTTGGAAAAGAGTTGTAAAGAAGAGTTTTGCAGGGACGCAATGTAGGAGACTAAAAGGAGAACGGCGTTTTTACACCGTCCTCCTCTTTCATTTCATAAGAGACAGATGTTCGTAGACAAAAGCAAGACGAACGACATACATTGTTGGGCTTGTGGACATTGAATATAGTATTGCATCATCTACAAATCATCGTGAACGTGTCAGTCATTGCATCGTCAAGAATCATAGCGAAATAGTCTTGTGTGTCACGGCTCTGAGGAAGATGTCGTGGTTGCTCCTCCGGAGGAGCCGTGCCTCCAGGATGCCAATGTTTCGCTGCAAGGCAAGAGGATCGATGTCCCCCAGTTGATGCATCAGGCGGGAATCCATCCTGTTTGGTTCCGTGTTCGTGGATCCCCGACAGGAGCATTCGGGGATGACGTCGTTCCCGAGGTGTTCTCTCGATACGAGGGGTGCTTCCTCCACTATGTTTCTGTTTTGTGCAAGGGATAGGCGACTGTACCCCGTGGCGGCACAGAACTCGTGCAGCATGACCCCTTTCTGCTTCGTCCAGACAAGGATGTCGCAGCATGGCGAGCTCCTCTTGTTGCGCGATGATTTGTTCATGAGAGGGCGGAGGGATGTCGCAATGTTGGAACGTGATGTGACTCGCCACTTGAAATGACAGTGGCTTTCAGTATAATGGCAAGTGTTACCGGAGGTTTACGTTGAAAACCGCTTTGGAAATAGTTATGGCTTTGGTTGCGGTCGGAGTTATCCTTGCGATTCTGTTCATGGAGCCCAAGGGCAGTGGCTTGGGCGCTATCTCAGGGAGCGCTACGGTCTTTCATGCACGGAAGACGAAAGACGTTCTTCTTGACCGGCTTGCTATTGTTCTATCCGTTGCATTTGTGGTGTTGTCCCTGGTGCTGGTAGTCTTCAAGTTCTAGGGAAGCTTCAAGCCTTGTGCCGGGGTGGCGGAATTGGCAGACGCGTGCGTTTAAGGGGCGCATGGAGCAATCCGTGTGGGTTCAATTCCCACCCTCGGCACCATTCCAGAAGTGCCATGATTCAAGGGCGGATAGTTCAGCGGTAGAACGCTTGCCTTACAAGCAAGAAGTCACAGGTTCGAACCCTGTTTCGCCCACCAGCAGTGCGATATGTTTGCTTGATGGTGGGACCGTTCGCCGGCAAGACGCCCGATGAACGGTTTCTTTCAGATAGAGTGCCGAGATAGCTCAGTTGGTAGAGCAGGGGACTGAAAATCCCCGTGTCGACGGTTCAATTCCGCCTCTCGGCACCATTTCTATTTCTAGGTCTCCTCCCCATGGAAACACCATCTTGATGCCTCCGTCCCGCCGCACATGACGCCACAAACGTTGCCGCCTGATGCACCAGCGAGGCGCACGGCGGCAATGATCCAGGAATATCTGGATTACTGAGTTATGCTTCGCTATCCACGGCTGTCAGGAGCCTCCGCCGTCTTGACAACCAGCGCAGCTTCTATGCGTTCCTTCTGGATAGCACATCCCAATTCGTATGGCTTGAGGATGTCCGCGTTCATCAGATAATTGTTTGCAAGGCAGCCTCCGCTACAGTAAAAGCGTGCCCAGCACGCACTGCACTCGTCCTTCGCAAACAGGAAATTCGCGTGTGCAAACTCCGATACCAGGTCCGGTCTGCTGATCACCGGGCTCATGAGAACATTCCCCATTTTGAACTCTTCAATGCCGTCGAACTGGTGACAGGGGAAGATGTCCCCATTTGGAGCTACCGCCATATATTCGACGCCCGCACCGCACCCATAGATACGCTTGCTGAGGCATGGGCCTGCTTCAAGGTCTAGCTTGAAGTGAAAGAAATCAAACCCCGATCCTGATCTGAGCTCATGCAGGAAGTAGGAAATAAGTTCTTCGTACTGGGCTCGAATGGCAGGCAGATCACTCTTTTGAAGAGCCAATGCCGATTCAGTAGACAGCACTACAGGTTCCATCGAAATGTACTTGAATCCAAGCTCATGAAGGTCACGCACACTCTGTGCAAATCCAAGGGTATTGCGCGCGTAGGTGCCTCGCACAAAGTAGCCCCCTTCATCATCGCGCGTCCGGGTGAAGTGCCGGATGCGTTCGAGAATTACGTCCAAGGTACCTCGCCCATCCTTGAAAACGCGATTCGCATCATGTGTCTTTCTGCCCCCATCAACACTGAGCACGACCGATACGTCATATGCTTCCAGAACAGGAAACATATCGTCGCGCAGCAGTGAACCGTTGGTCGTCAACGTAAAGCGCCATTCCTTCTCCGGATATGAATGGCGGGCATAGTCCATGGCATCAACGACGACGTCCCAGTCCATGAGCGGCTCGCCTCCAAAGAAGTCCACCTCGACATTCCTGCGAGAACTGCTTTGCTGTACCAGAAAGTCAATCCCCGCACGGGCAACATCATGAGTCATCAGTGTTCCCTGGCCATGATAGTCGCCACCGTTGGCAAAACAGTACCTGCACGCGAAATTGCATTCATGGGCCACATTGAGGCATAATGATTTGAGAACGAGTTGGGAGGCATCTTCGGTCGGGCGCTCTGCCTCAGTGAACAGGCACTCTGCAGTGATCAGGCGTTCGAGCTCAGCTTCGATCTCATGGATTATCTCTGCATCCAGTCCTGTCCGCTGCAGCACCACCTCGGTTGTGGACTCAGGATCCTCCAGTAGTACCTGTAGGTAGTCATAGACTCTTCCATCCACAGAGAAGACTGAACCCGACGGCACATCCAGAAGCACAAAAAAACCGCCTCTCTCAAAGAGATGGACTGAGGCGGGCAAAACTTTAGAGAGCGCCAAGGCCTACCAAATAAACCTGGTCGGTTTCTTCCTGGTTTCGCAGACCTGGTTTCCCACCGTGCATGATGTCTTGCAGGCGGACTTGCATGGTGTCTGACACTCACGGCAAGCCTTGGCAGGCTTGTCATTGATATCGATCGTCTTCACGGCCACGACGTTGATCAGCTTCATGATTTCACTCCCTTGCCAAATCTAGATTTGTCCTTGATAATATCTATCCTAAACAGCATAAGTCAAGGGGTTGAGCCGTGAAAACCGTCTATCTTGTGCGTCATGCAGAAACAGCGTGGAATGTCGCAGGCAAAGTACAGGGGGCTCTTGACATACCCCTCTCACCAACAGGAGTTGTTCAGACACGGAAAACGATTGCATTTCTCTCCACTGTCCGATTCGATGCAGTCTTCACGAGTCCACTGGCCCGGGCCCGGGCAATAGCAGAGCCTGTCGGTCAGACTCTCGGTATCCCCGCTATTGTCGTTCCGGATCTTCAGGAAATCAACTTCGGAGGCTGGGAAGGGCACACGTTGAATGAGGTTGAGGTACTGTATCCTGATACTTTTGCGGCATGGAAACTAAAGTTGCCAGAAGCTCAGCCAGATGGCGGCGAATCCTTGCTCCAGGCGGGCATCCGCGCCAGGAACGTGCGGTCGCTTCTTGAATCGCATCCCGGACGTCTGATACTTGTTGTTGCACATGGAGGCATCAATCGCATTCTCATCTCCACCCTGCTTGACCTTCCCGCTTCGGCATACAGCGACTTTGAGCAACTGAATGCTGGAATTTCCGTCCTCACCATGGAGGACAAGACATGGCGGGCGCTGAGTATGGACTCTACCAGCCACCTTGTCTGATGGTCTTCCTGTCAATGGCCTGGGTCACCGGGATGACGTCAAACCCTTCTTCCAGTGCCTTAAGGTTGAGATCGAGCGTTCTTGCCGGCAGAGTCCGCACTAACGTCTCGCGGATTGCCGCCAGCTCTGGCAGAATCAGGTCTGTCCTTATGGCTGTTCCCGACAGAACCATATTGGCAGCCTGTGTCAATTCGATTGTCTCAGCGATCTCTGTGGCAGGGACAGGACACACTGTTTTCACCTGAGACCGCATCTGCGGAACGAACACATCCTCCTCAGGATATGGTGTACCCCCAAGCGAAACAGCCACTGGAACAATTGCGCGAATTTCGGTAATGATGCCATGTCCTCGGACTCCACCAAAGAGCACATTCAGCGAGTCCATTTCTTCGCCTCGATAGTGTGTACGGGACAGATCTGAGAGTAGATTCCACAGCCATCGCACGGCTCCTGGCGCATCTCTGTCCTATTGTCCACGACAAAAATGGCAGGGCAGGCGACCTTCTGGACACAGGGCATGCATCCGCTACAAACCTCATGGTCCACCCGGAGCGTCTGCCATATTTCCTCCAATGGCAATCGATACGAAAGGCCCACCCTGAGGATTCTGCCGGCACATTCAGCCCCACATGCTTCATGAACGTAAATGTCCAAACACCACTTGCTGCAGCGGCTGTAGCGACCTCGAGTGCTACCTTCTCATTTGTAGAGAACTCGAAATAAACTCCTGAGGCTTTCGCCCCTGCGCCGAGGACGTCCCCAATCTCCGAGGACGGCGTTCCCGGGTAGCTGGCAGCCACTCCGATCCCTGCCTCGAGAGCTCCACGAACTGCGGCCTCATTGCCGAGCCGAAGTTCACGATCTCCTTGCTGTCTATCAACCACTGCCTGATATTTCATGTCACCTCCCAGGGCCTTCTGGCTCTGTCCTCACAGCATACTGCCCGAGTGCCATGTGTGCGCTCCAAGAGCATCACCCCATTTGCAAGAACGCTTCGTCCTTGTATACTTGCCTGAGAGAAGCACTGTTTGCTTCGGGATTCCATTAAACAAGGAGGAAGTCGTGGAGAAGTGGATTTGCACTGTATGTGGGTATGTTTATGATCCAGCTGTTGGTGACAGTACACAGGGTATTGATCCTGGCGTGAAATTTGAAGATTTGCCCGAAAGCTGGGTTTGCCCAGACTGCGGAGCTGCCAAGGACCTTTTTGAGAAAGCTTGATTCGAGACGCCTATGAACAAGTACCTCGTCGTCGGAGGTTGGGCGACGGGAATAGCTGCTGCGCAGCACCTGCGTAGCCTTGATCCGTCCTCAGACATTACTATTGTTGAAGCAGAGCCGGAACTTTACTATCCGCGACCTGACCTGATTGACTATATCGCGGGCCGCAAGTCCCGCAACCACCTTGCCATGCACGACCTGCCCTGGTATCACGACAACAGGATTTCCCTCACCAGCGGCCGACGCGTCCAGACCATTGATACCACACGCCACCGGGCATCCCTGGACGATGGCTCCACAATCTCCTACGATCGCCTGCTCTTGGCCAATGGGGCTTCACCATTCGTCCCGCCTCTCCCCGGGGTACGCAAAGCAAGCGTTTTCACCCTCAGAACGCTCGATGATGCCGACCGTATGCTAAAAAAGGTATCTCCGGGTGGCAACGTCGTGATGATCGGGGGAGGAGTGCTTGGACTCGAGGTCGCACGAGCTTTCACCGAACGTGGCATGACCGCAACGGTGATCGAGAACACGGGTTGGCTACTCTCTAGGCAGCTTGACCAGAGATCGGCAGACATGCTTGCCGCGCACTTGCAAGGCCTTGGAATCACCGCATTCCTCAATGCCGAATCACAAGAAATTACCGGGCAGGATGATAGCGCCACCGGCGTCGTACTCAAGGACGGTCGTGTGGTACGTGGAGCATTCGTCCTCTTTTCCACCGGAGTCCGCCCGAATGTTGCTCTGGCGCGCGAAGCAGGCATCGCGACGGGTCGAGGCGTTCAGGTCGATGATTTTCTACAGACGTCCGCACCGGACGTCTATGCTGCCGGCGATGTCATTGAACACCACGGGCGACTCTACGGCATTATCCCACCATGCCTGGAACAAGCCAGAATTGCTGCTCAGAATATGGTTGCTTCTGGCTCTGCCACCTACAAGGGCAGCGTGATGTCAAATTCCCTCAAGACATGTGGCGTAGAGGTTCTGAGTATCGGCAACGTCAATCCAACTGAAGACCAGCATCTTGAGGCCATTGTGGCCCAGAGCGAACAGGTCTACCGCAAAGTCGTGCTTGACGGGGGCGTTATCGTCGGCATCATCCTGTATGGAACAACATCGGGCTCACGCCAGTTGCAGCAAGCGATGCGATCTGCCGTAGACGTAAGCAAATTCCGAGAACAGTTATCCGACATTCATTGGGATTTTTCAGGCATGTGAGCCTAGCTTGATTTTGAACAGTGTCTGTGTTCATCCACTCCTCGCATCGTCCGCGGGGAGTTTTTCATCTTCCTGCCGCCCAATCACCTGCAAAGGTCGCCTCGAGCAGCTGAATAATGGGGAGATCGGCAGTCATGATACCGACTTCGCGGTTTTCGTCCAGCGACCCGGCACTCATGTTGTTCGATCCGACATAGGCAACTTTGCCATCCACCACGATGTACTTTACATGAAGATACGGCGTCTCAAGGTAGCGCATGGCAACATGTTTCCCATCCATCTTCAATCGTGTCACCGCATTGACAGCAATCCTGTCCGGAGCAGCGACCAGGACCCGCACCCTGATGCCCTGCCGTGCGGCCTCGACCAGCACTTGGTACACTTCTGGATCATCAAAGACCTCGCTCGCTATTTCTATGCTCTGTCGTGAACTCTTTAGCATCGACACAAGACTTTGGCGAGCATTCACTGGACCGACCACAAGTGACCCGGCACCACAGGCATTGCGTCGACGGTCGGCCCAGAACAGGCGCGTCAGGTCATCGACGACGGCACGGCTGTCCGTCCTAATAAGAACCTCGCGGTTCTTGTCAAAGGCACTTTTGGTGAGATTGGCAGTCATGATCCAGGCCATGCTATCATCAACGACGATGTACTTGGCATGCGTAAACGCATACGTCCTGTTGCCCCAGTTGGCGTCAATACCCGAACTTCGAAACTGATTTCGGACACTCTGATTCATGGAGAACCCACCGAATGGCTTTTCCTCCATGATGACGCGCACGTCACAGCCACGCTTCCGGGCTGATTGCAGCGATCGAACAATCGAAGGATCCGATATGAGATAGCATTCGACGAGAACGGATCTCTGTGCCCTATCAATATCGCTCACGACAAGTGCTCGCGCTTCCTGGTCCGGTGTCACAATACACTGGGTCTGAGCGTTCAGGTGCACAATTGGAAGCGCAGCCGCAGGGGCAACTCGTCGCAGCCCCAACCATCCGAGAGCAGATGCACCAACCAACAGCACCGCGACCAGTGGACCGAACCATCTGACTCCCTTTTCTCTCATCGAAACATCATACCCCGTCTGCATCACATCGCAAGTCCCGGCAGCCATCCATGCCAGACATTGCGGTTCGGCAGGAACTAGCTACACTGACGAGGAAAGGGAAGCAAGCAACTATACCACCAGCGTGGGACACAATGTTGCTTCCGGAGGAACTCACTGTGGATACTGAGCGAACCTTGCTGATGATCAAGCCAGATGGCGTCCGACGGGGCCTCATTGGCCAGATCATCGCTAGGATTGAACAGAAAGGAATGATGATAAGGAACATACGGATGTTTCAGATGGATGACGCATTCGGCCGGTTGTTCTATGCGGAGCATGTTGAACGCGAGTTCTTTCCTGCACTGCTTGCCTTTATGACATCGGGCCCAGTCGTCGCTCTTGAAATTGAATCACCTCATGCAGTTGCGTTCATTCGAACCATTATTGGAGCAACGCGACCCGAAGATCGGCTGCCAGGAACGATTCGAGGTGACTATTCCATTCAGTTGACAGAGAACGTGGTTCACGCGTCTGCGTCTTTTGTCGATGCAGAGAAAGAGCTTGCACTCGTTTTCGGCGCTCCTCACACATTGTCTACTACACCACAGCAAGAAACTTCCGCAAACCAGATACGATCACAGGGAGGAAATCGACCATGAAGAATACTTCTGCAGAACTGGAGTCGCTGCTGCGAGACATCTCCTACTGGATCAAAAAGAAGGGCCGGGACGCATTGTCAACCGTGAAGATCACCCTGCCGCAGTTTCAGATCCTTCAGCTTGTCTATTTCGGCGAAGCCCGCAACATAAGAGACTTGACACATCTCACCGGACTTGCTGCGTCAACAGTCTCAGAAATGGTTGATCGTCTGGTGGAGCTGTCCTATGTGACAAAGGCGCAGAACACGACGGACAAGAGACAGATCGTGCTGACATGCACAAAGCAGGGAGCATTGATTATCCGAAAAGTCATTCGGCAGAGAGTAAAGACCGTCCGCGAAGTGGTCGACAGCATGGGCCCCGAGGCCTCTGATGCTCTCGTGGCTAAACTGACCGACTTTGTACGATTGATTCAGTAGGTCTGCGTCAATACCGCGCGGGGCCCAGGTTTGTGCAGGCGCCTAATCTCCGCTTTTAGGGCCTGTGCTGTCCAGTGAGTTCTGACAGCTTATGCAGATCATCCTGGATAATCCGGATGTACTGGGGATTTCGTAATGCCGCAGCTGGATGATATGTCGGCATAAAACGTTGTTGGTCCTTGGTCAGTACGGTACCGCGCACCTGACCGACTGAGTATCGATCACCAAAGAAAAAGTGTAACGCGGTATTCCCGAGGAGACAAATCACCTCAGGCTCAATAACCGCCAACTCGGCGTATAAATACAACGAACACGAAGCAACTTCCGAGGCTTCTGGAACACGATTATTGGGTGGTCTGCACTTGACGATATTCGTTATGTAGCAATCACTCCGCTTCAGCCCTTCGGCCGCCAGCATGCGATCCAGCAACTGCCCTGCCTGCCCCACAAAAGGAATTCCTGAGATGTCTTCCTCGCGCCCCGGCCCTTCGCCTACAAAACAGATCCGCGCATGTGCAGACCCAACGCCTGGCACTCCTTTCGTTCGAGTCGCCCCGAGACCACACTTCCGACACACGGCCACCTCTTGGGCAATAGAGCCAAGAAGAACCACTCTTGTATCCACGAGCCCTGGCTCTGTGGAACTATTCTGTCTCGGAATGTTCTGCACTGGACTCCGAGAGACACGAAGTAGCTTTCATCCCCTCACAGGTGCTGTCCATAGGGCCGTTCCCCGATGATCCAAATCCCTGGCTCCCTCTTTCTGTAGCCGCCAGTTCGTTGACAGCTACGAGCCTGACTTGCGGGACTTCAATGAACACGAGTTGCGCAATGCGATCTCCGGGAGCAACCACAAATGACTCTTGACCGAAGTTCGCAAGCACGACTTTTACCTCGCCTCGATAGTCACTGTCAATAGTCCCTGGCGAGTTCAGAACAAACACATTGTGTTTGGCAGCCAGACCTGAACGGCTGCGCACCTGCCCTTCAAGCCCCGGAGGCAGTTCCAGCGCTATGCCGGTTCGTACAAGCCCTACGTGCCCCGGCTCGATCGAGAGTTCGCTGTCCTCTCCGCTGGAAAGATCGTACCCCGAGGACCCCGGGGTAGCCTGTACCGGGAATCCAGCATGGTCAACCACGCGCTGGACCCCGACCCGCCACTTAGCTTTTGCTGGGTCCATGAACGATGGACACCGCCAACTTCGAGGTGTCAAAAACGTCGTCTATGACGCTCAACGCATCGCCAAGCGTAATTGAGTTGACCATCTCGGTAACATCCTCAACTGTTCGGATCCGATCCCTCATGTACAGTTCAGAAGCATTTCGGTGCATTCTACGAAAGAAGGACTCAAGCGAAAGAAGAAATCCGCCCAGAACAGTATCCTTTGCATGCTGCAGTTCGGTCATGCTGATCTTGTCACGCCTCATTATCTCGATTTCCTCACGGATCACGTCCTGGACACGTGACGCATTCTCGGGGGAACTTTCGGCAGCAACACCGAGCAACCCGGTATTGCTGAACGACACCGGAAACGAACCGATACTATAGACGAGGGCCTCCTTCTCCCGGGCTCGTTGAAAGAGACGGCTGGACATGTTTCCGCCGAATACGCTTGAAACCAGATTGAGGATAGACCCCTCCCGCGTAAACTGGGCGAATCCAGGAAGTGCCATCGCCATATAGACTTGCTCAGTAGGGCGCTCAGTCTCCTTGATGGAGACTGACCGCGACGGCACTCCCCAGGGACTCCTGCTCTTGCCACGCTGAAGCACTCCAAATGTATCTTCTAGGAAGCGAGCCGACGCGTTGACATCAATGTCTCCAGCTAGAGACAGAATAATGTCCGGCGCAGAAAAGTGTTCGCGGTAGTATTCCACAAAGTCGCTCCTCCTGAACGAACGCACGGACTCAATGGTCCCGAGTGGATTCGCTGCCACAGGGTCGTCTCCATAGACACCCCTCAGCAACTCGTCTGTGACTACGTCATCAGGACTGTCGTTAAAGGCAAGGATCTCCTGCTCGATGACCCGACGCTCCAAATCAATCGCAGTTGGATCAAATAGTGGGTGCAGAAGAATGTCTGAGAGGACGTCCAATGCGAGCGGTACATGCTTCTGAGGAACGCGCATGTAGAACATGGTGTACTGCGTATCTGTGAACGCATTCAGTTCACCTCCTACATTTTCGATCGCTGAAGAAATCTCGAGCGAGCTTCGATGTAGAGTTCCCTTGAACAGAATGTGCTCCATAAAGTGGCTTAGACCCTGTGTGTGACGATCCTCAAACCGGGAACCACTAGCAACAAGGGCCCCGACCGCTGCAGTCGGGTGCCCTCTGTCAACGTCAAAAACGACGCGAATGCCGTTGCTGAGTGTTAGAACCTCCGGTCTGTGCTCTCCGTTACTGACCACCATGTGGGTGACCCCCACTCGATTCGTGCGAAACCTTGCTCGTGTCACTCTCAGTCAAGCCCTTGCGAGTCAGAGAGATCTTTCCGTCATCCTTAAGAGGAAGAGTCTTCACAAGAATCTGTTCGCCGACTTTCAATACCGAGTGGATGTCTTTGACGTACGAGTCGGACACCTGCGAAACATGCAGTAAGCCAGACTTGCCGGGGGCAATTTCGACAAACGCACCAAAGTCACGCAGTTCGGTCACTCTGCCCAGGTACACCTTTCCCACGACAATGTCTTCAGTAATTGCGCTAATGGCATCCATTGCAATCTGACCCTTTGCCCCATCGGGCGCAGTTACAAATACAGAACCATCATCCTCGATGTCGATGTCGCAGCCCGTATCGGATATGATCTTCTTGATGACTTTTCCTCCGGGCCCAATGAGCGCTCCGATCTTGTCACCGGAGATGTGCATCGTAAAAATGCGCGGAGCCAGAGGATTGACTTCGCCGCGTGGTGCTGGCAGAACCGACAGCATCTTGTCCAGAATGAAGAGACGCGCCGTACGGGCCTGATCTAGAGCTTTCGAAAGCAGATCGCTGTCGACGCCATGAATCTTGATATCCATCTGAAGCGCCGTGATGCCCTTGGCAGTGCCAGCCACCTTGAAGTCCATGTCGCCGTTTGCGTCCTCAGCTCCCTGAATGTCGGTCAAGATGACGCTCTTGTCGCCTTCTTTCATGAGCCCCATAGCAATGCCAGCTACCGGCGCAGTGATGGGCACTCCTGCATCCATCAGTGCCAACGTGCTCCCACAAATGGAAGCCTGCGATGTCGAACCATTGGACTCAAGAACTTCGGAGACAACACGAATGGAGTATGGGAACTCATTCTCATCTGGTATCACGGGCAGCAGGGCTCGTTCTCCCAGCGCACCATGCCCGATCTCCCGGCGGCCTGGTCCCCGCATCGGACGAGTTTCTCCCACAGAGAAGGGGGGAAAATTATAATAGTGCATGTAGTGCTTGGTGACTTCTTCTTCCAAGCTTTCTACAAGCTGACCTTCGTTCTTCCCCCCCAGGGTAACAACCGACAGCACCTGTGTCTGACCGCGGGAGAACAGGCCTGATCCGTGGCTCATGGGAAGAACACCAACGTCGACTCCGATAGGGCGAATCTCTTCTGGTCTGCGACCATCAACGCGGACTCCATCGCTGACAACACGCTGTCTGATGAAATGCTTGATTTCAGCATCCAGAGCCTCTCCGATGGCCAACTCATGATCAGGATACTTGGCCACAAGCTCGGCTGCCAGCTCACCCTTGAACTCGTCGAGGATCTTCTCTTTCTTTAGCTTCTCCTTGTCCTTGAGTACCATCGGCAGACGATCGTTGACCATTGTCCGAGCGTCACTCTGGATGGCTGGATCAAACGTCAACTCGGGTACGACAATCTTTTCCTTACCAGCCTGGAGGTGAAGTTCCTCCTCCATGCGGCACATCTCTTTGATGGGCTCCTGTGCCTTAACCAGTGCCTCGACCATTTCAGCTTCGCTGATTTCACGCGATCCTGACTCAACCATCAGAATGCCATTGGCTGTTCCTGACACGATCAGATCGAGCGTGCTGGCATCGATCGAAGAAGACGATGGATTGAAAACGAGCTCTCCATTGATCTTGCCCACTCTGACTGCAGCAACAGCATCAACAAAAGGAGCGTTGCTAATGAGAAGGGCTGCCGAAACTGCGTTGATAGCGAGCACGTCCGGAGAATTCTCTCCATCGGCAGACAACACGTAAGCAATGACCTGGACCTCTCTACGGAAGTGCTTTGGAAACAAAGGCCGGATACTGCGGTCAATGAGCCGCGAACGAAGAATCTCGCGCTCACTGGGACGTCCTTCCCGCTTATAGAATCCACCGGGAATCTTCCCGACTGCATACATCTTCTCAAAATAGTCAACTGTCAATGGGAAGAAGTCAATCCCTTCCTTCGTCGTATTGCTGACAGTTACAGCTGCCAGCACCACCGTGCCCCCCATGGTTGCCAAAACAGCGCCACCAGCCTGTTTCGCCAGGCGTCCGGTCTCCAGCGTGACAGTCCTTCCTCCAGTAGTGCCTTGAACCCTCTTTATCTCATCATTTTCCAACATTGGCTCCTATTTGCGGATTCCCAGCCGCTTGATCAACAACGCATAACGATCCTCATCGACACGCCTCAGGCTGTTAAGAAGCCGGCGACGTTCTCCTATGAGCTTGTACAACCCCCGCTTTGAACTGAAGTCTTTTTGATGGTTCTGCAGATGCTCCGTGAGCGCGAGAATCCGCTTGGAAAGCATCGCAATCTGAACCTCGAACGAACCCGTGTCGTCATCGCTCAGCTTGAACTCATTGATGATCTTCAACTTCTCTTCGGCTGTAAGCATATGTATACCTCCAGGGTGTCCCAGGACCCAGTCTTACGTCCAGCCGGAACGCATGACCGAGTGCGGGAGAAATGTACAACAATTCTACCAGAAAGGAGCCACAAGTAAAGGCAAACCAGTGCATAGCTGAATTCACTATGAATGGTTTGGGGTCACTTCGCGCCCTATCCCAGTACGGCTCGAGCCGTGGCTACGTCCTGCGAGATCTGCTTTACTAGCTCCGCAGACGAAGAAAACCGGATTTCGGGGCGCAGACGTGCTATGAATTCGATTGATGCCAGATGGCCGTAGACTTTCCTATCGAAATCCAGCAAGTGGACCTCGACGGTCCGTCTCGATGCAGCGGTCATGGTGGGCCGAACCCCGATGTTGCAGACCCCATTTACCGCAATCTCATCGATCATTCCCCTCACTGCGTAGACCCCGTTACCGGGCACCAGTTTAACCGGATCGGGCACCTCGATGTTTGCCGTAGGAAAACCAAGCCGCCCCCCAATGCGATTTCCCGTGACGATTACTCCCTCCAGCGAATATGGTCGTCCTAGGAAGCCTGCAGCCCGTTCAACATTGCCCTCTTCAACAGCAGCCCGAATCAGGGAGCTGGAGCATACTTCTCCATCGACAATGACCGGATCCACTGTGACAAGAACCCTTCCGGACTCTTCAAGTATCCGAGACATCAGCTGGACGTCCCCCGTACGAGCCCGGCCAAAGCGAAAGTCCTTGCCGACTACGACCACCCGTGCATTCAGACGAGCCACAATAATGTCCCGCACAAAAACTTCAGCAGACATCCCCTGGAAGCGGGTTGAGAAATCCTCGAGCACAATGTTCTCTATGCCTGCCTTCGCAGCACAGTCGACTCGTTCGCTATTTGTGGTGAGAAGACCCCGTACACCACGAGTCACCACTTTCGGATTCTGCCGAAACGTATAAATCACTGTTGCAAGTGACCCTTTCTTTGCGTAGTCGGTCAGTCTCGCGATCACTCGCTGATGTCCCAGATGAAATCCGTCGAAAGCCCCAATGGCAACGGCAGACGCAACCCCTGGAAACTCCGAAGACGACAGATATACGCTGGTCACCGGTCAAGTACCTTTCGAGGATACAACCTGCCAGCTCTCACCGTACCGACGCCGCCCAGCTGCCCATCTGGACGGATCACGGAAATCACTGTCTCATCCATTAGTCCACATTCGACTGAAACTCCATGAACAAAGGCGTTCCAGTTCCTTCCATCAAGAGAAACGTGTGGCAAAGCCCCCAGCAGATCCTTCCTTTCCTGTCCTGTCGTAACAAATGACAAGTCATGACTCTCGGCCATTCGTCTCAATTTCGCTAATGAGAGGGTGTCGCCTACGCCGAACCCGTAAGCCCTTGTACGAAGGAGCCGCCCCATGCAGGCCCCACAGCCAAGAGCAGCTCCGACATCTCTGCAAAACCCTCGGACGTAGAAGCCCGGGGTTACCAGCATACGGAAGACAATGCGACGCAACTCCCCATCCAGGCGATCCTGCAGAACAGTGAAACTCCTGACTGACACGGGAGTCGGCGCAAAGTCGATGAGTCGTCCCTCCTTGCGCACTGCGCTGTATCCCCGAACGCCGCCCAGTCGCTTTGCTGAAACATGCGGTGGAACCTGTGTTTCCTGAGCGGCTACGCTATCCATTGCTGTCTTCACATCCATATCTCCCAGTCCCGCTACACCTTTGCGGTCAATGATTTCGCCATCCATATCATCGGTCACTGTGCTCATTCCCAGAACCAGTTCGCCGACATACTCCTTGTCACTCGACGGAAGAAAAGGAATCAGCCTCGTCGCCGAACCGAGAGCAACAGGAAGAACGCCCGCAGCCTGGACATCCAGCGTACCCAAAAACCCAGCCTTTTCTGCAGCCAACAGCTGCTTGACAACGTTCAAGGTCTTCGCGCTACTCAGTCCGCGAGGTTTGAATACAGCAAAGAACCCGTCGGGACTCGACATGGTCGCGAGTGGGCTACGCGAACAAGGCAACACAGTTTCTACGTGACCCTGCAGGGTACCAGGATCTTCGACCATCGAACCGCTATGGCCCTTTCTGAACATCAGCAATGACCGAGGAGGGCGTGATATAGGCGGAAACAATCCCCTCGCTCAATCCGTCCACAAGGACAGCATACGAACCGTCCGCGAGCGGAGGCTGGCCGAGATCGATGTAGGCTTTGATCTGGGAGGGGTGAAGGGCCATGATTGAGGAATTTGCCCCGCTGACCAGTATAGAAACCGATGTCGTGCCAAGAGACACCTTCCAGCCCGATCCCGCGCCCCGCACTTCTATCGGCACATCTGGAACGGCAACAACAACAACCTGCTCAAGAACTATCCGACATGACACCGTCTTGCTTCCATCCAGGAGAGTGACTCCCGGGGGAAGAACAAGACCCACCTGCTTCGTCATCGTGGCCGACGCATCTGATATATCGATGTCCATGGTGCTCACGGCCTCGATTTTGGCCAGTGCGCCAGCCGGCCCTGTAATCATAATGACTGCCGGACTGCATGAGGCACTTGCCACAGCGTATCCTCTCAATGGATACCCTGATACTGCAGGCACCACTGGCACGGTCTTCAAGCCGGAAGCGTCCAAGACGGGGAGAACTGCAATCGCTGAATGAGGAGAGACCAGGACTCCACTCACAACATTGCCTGTGGCGTCGTAGGCTGTGACGTCAGCTGCAACAGTAAAGTTTCCACCGGTCGTCATGCCTAGCTTATCTAGTGCAACAACTAACGCTGCCTCCTTAACCTGACGTACGAGAGAGCTGGGTCCGGACACCTCCACCGTCTCTGGCTCAACGCGAAGGGTCCCAAGTACTAAGCTTGTGGACAACGCACCGCTTACCTCAACGTGCACTGGAATGGCAACTGTCTCCAGCCGCTCAAGCATGATGTTAACATCCTTGGGAGCCACAGACTCAACCGTAACGCCAGAGAGTCCTACGACCTGGGCCTGCACCGGCGCTATAAAAGCACCTTCGGTCCTCCCACGCAAGTCCACTGTGGGCGTCACGTATTCACTGGTAATATTCCACAATGTATTCATTGGCCCCCGCAACGAAACGGTAACAGAAGGAAGCGGTCCTGTCAGAACATATCCCTGTGGTACATTTACAGCGACCAGCTGTGCATCGACGGATTTTGTTGTCTCCGGACCTCTCACCCCTACGACATAGATCCACAGCAAAACGGCTAACAGCACGGAGATAATCTTGGAATTGAAAAGCACCGCCCCGATATTACGCTTTGCCATCGTCCCCCCCTTGCGGTCTCTTTGGATTTCTTCTGTGGAAAAGACCGGCCAGGCTGAACCTATGCTCATTGGCTATCGGCTTCGTCATCACCAGCAGCATTCCTCTGAGTTCGAGAGGGCTGAGATAGCGAGTGAGTTTTCCTCGCACTGCAAGAGAAATGACCCCCGTCTGTTCCGACACAACGACGACAATCGCGTCTGTTTCCTCTGTCAGTCCGATGGCTGCACGGTGTCGCGTTCCAAGCCCCTTCTCCAATTCAACGCTTGCAGTAAGCGGAAACAGGCATCGTGCCGCCACAATGCGATTATTCGCAATGACCACGCCACCATCATGGAGCGCGCTGTTAGGATAAAAGAGCGTTGACAGCGTCTCCGCTCTCACAAGGGCATCGAGCCGCACGCCCGTCTCAACGTAATCTTCGAGACCGGTCTGCCGTTGGAGACAGATCAGGGCTCCGATACGATTCATCGATAAATACTTAACACTCTTTACTATCTCATCCACAGAATCTTCCCACTCATGGACATCCAGGAATTGGCTTCGCGTATCAGACGAAACCAATCGACTGCTCCCCAATCGGCCTAACATGCGCCGGAGCTCCGGCTGGAAAACCATGACGAGCAAAAGAGGCAGAAACGTCGTTGAGAAGCTGCGCAGCCAGCTGAATACACTGTTAAGCGCAAGTAACCCCGCCTTGAGGCTTATCCACTCTACGCTGTACACGAGCAGGTAGTAGATCACGAGACCTTGTGCCAACTGAAGAGCACGAGTGTTCGAAATCAGCTTGAGCAGCGCATAAAAAAGGAGAGATGTGACAGCAATGTCAATTACGATCGAAATACCTCGTGCCAGCGTAAGATTTGCAAACAAGTCGGAAAAAAACTTCAGCACGTATGCCATGTCACCTCACAGCTACAACAATCATTCGCCTGGACTCGAATCCAAGGCGTGATCCATCATAGTCACCATACCATCGTTCCGGGCGGAGCCCAGCAGAACTCAATAGGGATACCAATTCCGTTGCAGTATACATCCGCAGCACACGCCGATATTCATGGCGCTCCGTCCCAGCCGCAATGATCCGCTTCGTCGAGACAGTACCTTCGAGAGGATTAAAGTGCCGCTTTTCGAGAACGAATTCGCCATCGCACACATGCCATTCCTCAGGCACAAAATGCTTCACGATGTAGTCACGATTCTCTACATCAATGATGACATGCCCTGCAGGTCGCACATGTTCTGCAATCCTCTGCAGTACCTGCAAATCACCAGCCTCTCCATAGTAGCCAAACGAACTCCAGAGCGAGATTACAAGACTGGCACAGACATTCAGGCTCATCGTTCTGCTATCCATCACATAAAACTCTGCGGTCACTCCAAGCTCCCCTGCGCGCTGTCGACATATGTCCACGTACTCTGTACTCTTGTCGATGCCGATCACGTGGAACCCGAGCTTTGCCAACTCAATGCTGTGCCGCCCAACCCCACACCCAACGTCCAACACCGCAGCCCCCGGAAGCAGGGGACACAGTCTCAGAAGCTGACGGACCTGGTATGCAGTCCTCGATGGGTCGACAGTATCCAGAAACAGTCGCCGATATCTATCGTCAAAATAATCCTGCGTCCAGTCATTCATCTCCATATCTTTTTAATACTAAGGCAACAAGGCCAAAATGCAACGATCAAGCAGCTATTCAAGCCATCTTCACATGGATATTCCTTGACACAGGTACGTGTCGCCATAGCATATCACCATGACAACTTGGCGATGCGTTATGTCCGGCATCGGAGCCCCGTATGAAAACATGTCGATCGACGAGGCTCTGTTCAACAGCGCCTGCAGGTCAGGAGTGCCGGTGCTACGTTTTTATGGCTGGTCTCCCGCCACTGTTTCCCTGGGCTTCGCTCAACGCTCGTCGGAGTCCCTGAATTTCCTGGAAATGGAACGAAGGCACATTGCATGGCTTCGACGTCCAACGGGTGGCAGAGCCGTCCTGCACGACATGGAGGTCACCTATTCGATCTCGGTTCCGGAGTCAGATGCGTTGTATGGAAAGGGACTGGAGGAGTCCTATGAGTGGCTATGTATGCCCATTGTCACGGCTCTTCAATCGCTTGGCGTGTCGGCCCAGCTTTCTCCACATGGTTCCTCCGGTTTCCTATCTGCATCCTGTTTTACTACGCCGGGTACGACCGACATTCTTGCCCATGGCCGCAAGATTGTCGGCTCCGCGCAGATGCGCACTCGAGAAGGCTTCCTTCAGCATGGATCCATTGTGCTGAAGAATGATCTCGAAAAAAACTTCGCCGTCATTCGGTCTGGTCAGACGTCGCCAGAGGATGCCATGAGGAGAGCTGCCCATCTCATGACAAGCGTAAGCGATGAAACACACCGTCCTGTGTCATTCAGCGAGATGTCGTTCGCTCTGGTCCAAGCCTTCTCTCAACTGGACGGGATCCATATTGTCGATGACACTCTAACCGAGCAGGAAATGCTGGATGCTTCACTAATCACTCAGCTAAAATATGGCTGCGAAGACTGGAACGCTTTAAGATAGAAGGAATTATGGTATAGTCTATTCCGTACAATCTGAGTCGTCTGCCCAAAAAGAGACAGACCCGACCGAGGAGAAACAGGATGGGAAAAGAAAGCAGAATACGACAGGAACGCAAAACAGGATTGGTCGAGAAGCCGAAACGGCATAAAGACAGATTTCCTATAGTCATGCGGATCATCGCCATTGTCCTTATCGTCGCGCTTGTGACGTGGGGATCGCTCTTCGCCGTCAAGAGTGCCACTGGCACCATCGCTTATCAGGTTGGGAGTGGCAAGATACTCAACTCAGATATCACCGCACGCGTTCAGAATTACATCGACATGTACAAGCAGTATGGCATGGATTTAACAACTCCAGAATACGCCAGTACGCTTGCGTCTGTGCGCCAGAATGTCATCGATAGCGCTATTGAGCAGGAACTCTTCGTACAGTATGCCAAATCGAAAAACATGAAACTGGATGATGCAAAGTTGAAGACTGCTGTTGACGCTGAAGTCGACAATGCCGTAAAGCAATCTCAGGAGCAGTTCGGAACGGATACGCAGGGCTTTAATGACGCTGTCATCGCACAATTCGGGTCCATGGACAAGTTCAAGGCAACCCTGCGCGCTCAGATTCAGCCATATGTTGAACGACAACAGCTTGCCGACGCTGTGGTTGCAGAGATCAATGCAAGCGTCACCGTTTCCGATGCTGATGTGAAAGCGTATTTTGGATCCGAAGGGCGTGTTAACGCCGATCATCTCCTCATCACGGTAGACGCTTCAAAGGATTCCGCTTCGACGATTGCCGCGAAGAAAAAGGTCGTTCAGTCCATCTACGACGACATCATGAAGCAAAAAGCCTCAGACACGACATTTGATTTTGCGAAGTATGCCCAGGAAAAGGCGACTGAACTCAACAAGACAACGCCGGGGTATGCCACATACGAGGCCTTGGGCTTCTTCACCAAAGGCCAGATGGTCACGGCATTCGAGAAGGCTGCCTTTGCTGCCAAGGTTGGCGACATTGTTGGTCCTGTTGAGACAGACTTTGGCTTCCATATCATCCACAAGATTGCCGCAGAGCCGGTGAGTTCGATTTACGATACCCCTGAAACAGTCAAGGCTGCCCACATTGTTTTCGGCTTTGGAACAGGAGATCAGACAGCCGGGGCAAAAGCGGCGGAGACGCTCGCAAGCAAGGTGTATGCAGAACTACAGAAGGGCCTGTCATTCAAGACCGCCATCACCAAGTACTCGACGGACACCGATGCCAAGACTGGAGGGATCCTGGACTACTTCTCGAGCACAGGCGATCCAACCCGCTTCAATGAACTCCGTGGACTTAAGGTAGGTCAATATACAAAGCCTTTTGTCAATGGCTCTTCATATGAGATTGTTCAACTTGTCGATCGAAAGCCCTTCGTGAAAGCAACGCTGAGCGACAAGACCATCTATGACAAGGTAAAAACTGCTCTTGAAGATGAACGCAAGTCAGAGGCGAAGGCCGCCATGGTGGCCAAGCTCAAGACACAATATCCCGTTCGGGAAGGACGATGGTCGCGCATCCGCGGCTGGTACAACAATGGGATTGGCAAGGTGTTCAGCGCAATGGGGCGGTGGATCGTAAAAGCAACTGGCAAGGGAACGACGACAGCACCAGCCACGAACGTACCGGTCACCCCATCAGCTGAGTAGCAATGTCAAGAAGAGAGACCGGCCAGCGAGTCAGAAATCGCACGGTTCGCGTGCGTTCGAAAACGCGCCAGACGCTCTTGGTGGTTCTTGCTTTGGTGGTTCTGGTGGCGTTGCTCGCTGTCATTATCGGTACTCCGATTGTCCGCTCGCGGGACGTGGCATTCTTCGTCGACGGAACGCCCATCTTCCAGGAATATGTCTCGGCCATGATGACAGACCTTCCGTTCGATATTTCGAGCAATTTCTACAACGCAAGGGTTGAACTTGCCAACCCGTCAGATCCCAAGACACAGTATCTTAGAGCGGGACTGCAAAGAGAAGCCGTCCAGCGTCTTGTCATCATGGTGGCTCAATCCCGCAAGGCAACAGACCAGATGATCATCGTGACCCCGTCGGCCCTCGATGCCGCGGTTGACAACTATGTCAAGGATCATGCCGCACCTGGCGATTTGGCCGAGGCACAACGACTGCACTCTTCAGTGATGCGTTCCTATATCCAGCTCCGAGAACTATCCAAGGCATATGAGAACGAACTCACGAAGAATACGACGATCTCTCCCGCTGAAATTAAGGAATATTATGACACATGGGGCTGGAACTATACCGACAAGGCAGGACGCCGCCTTACTATTGAAGAAGCTGGTAAGAAGCTAGTCGATGATGCCCTGGCCAATAAGAAGTTCCATTTGATTCTGGACGACCGGGCGCAGCTCCTCAAGAGTGAGGCTCATCTTATGGATGGAGACACGCGGTACAAGCAGTTCATGAGGTGGTGGAATATCATGTTTGGCATACCGGTTCCGGATGAGCTTCAGCCGTTAACAGTCGACACTGGATCGTGACACATCCCCGAAAGCACCTCCCTCCGACTGCGCCAGCTCCGGAGAAGTCCACGAATACAGGCTCAAAAAGGAATCATTCGCCTCGGCCCAGGCATGCTTCGTCGAACAGCTACCGAAGCGCTCTACAGACAACAGGCCTGCCTCTCAGCAAGTATGGCGAATTGTTCCAGGAGATTCAGGACGAAGTCAGCTACTTCCTGCCGATCGATGCTCTGGCAGCAGGCACGTACAGGTATCTCTATCACCTTGGAGACTATTCATCAACCAGCACGGGGCAGTTGTTGCAGTTCCTGCATGAAAAGCGCGAAGCGGTTGCACGCCTGGATCCCGAACGGCTCAGCAATGCCGAGCATCGTTCCGAGCTGGTCCTTGTTCCCTATATGGACAGCATTTCTGCCCTTATTGAAGCCGGCTATTTCGAGGATACCGTATGGCAGCTGCGCAATGCCAGAAAGGGGATCTATCAGTTGCTGTACATGACAGAAATCCCAATGTTCATCCGTGGCAAAGCCATCATTCACCGATTTGAAGAGCTTTTTACCCCTCCAACCGCTCCCGCACAGTCCATTCAACTACGCTCCAGCCTCCACAGGGAATTGGCTATGGACGAACTCCACCTCATGAACGAATATCTCAGTTTCGCCGAAGACAAAGCCAGCCGCTTTGATGACAAGCAGCTCATTGCTGAACGCGTGCAGAAGGCACGTCAGTACTTGGCCAAGGTCGAGCCGCGAGTCAGTTCGGCCAGTATAGGCGACCTCTCGCCACATGGTCCACTGGTATCTGTCCTGTTCCCATCTCTTGATGAGCCGCAGGCCGCAGATATTCAAGAGCATCTCGAGCGCGAGATAGAGGCACTTCGGCGTCAGCTGAATGAAAAAGCTGCTCACCTGGATGCATCGAGACCGCCTGACGCTGTCGTGGAGGAAGTTCTCGCAGCCTCTCTCGAGAGACATCTTGATCAGGCAACCATTGACGAATGGATGAATACAGATTATCCTCGACTCCGCATGTTCTTTCCCAGCTATAAACTGCAATCAGTGCCTGTTGCAGCAACGGATGGGGGTAGTATTCCACCGTATGACGCTCCCGACGCTCTTGCACTAAAGGGAACATCCCTTGGACGTAGACAGGCCGTCTGCCCCGTTGTGTTTTCGCGGCGCTACCTCTCCCCTGAACTTGCGATCATGATGACATTCTTCCCCGGAAAAGCATACATTCAGTCTGCCATTGCGAGCTGGGATCCAGGCCTCCCACTTCATATCCAGCGTGAAGTCTTCATTGCTGCACTGGCACTTTTCGAGGTGCAAAATATCGCGGATGTTGACGGCATGATGACGCCTCGAGACAGCCTCCTGACGACATTGATGCTCCTCGTTGAGGATGTTGCAGCTGCATCGGACCTGGGTATCCTTCAAAACAGGCTCTCCCACAACGACGTTACCTCGTTCCTGCGCGAGCAGCTTCCCTTGAGAGCCGAACGAGCAACCTCGTTTTCTTCCACGGTCACTTCCGATTACGGGTTGTCTCTCGCCCGCTTCATCGTACGATCACGCTTCCGTGAAATGAGAAAGATCTCTCGAACCAGCAGCAAGAGGGTCTCCTGGAGTGCCTTCTATCGGGGGATTTTTGAACAGGGCACGTTCGATCCGGCCCAGTTCCACTCTCCATGAGCCCCCAGCCTGAAGTCATGGAAGCGGCTCATCCCCTGTTTCTGGCCATTGCCGGGAACATCGGCGTTGGCAAATCGACGCTGACTCGACACCTGGCGGACAAATGGAATCTGACCCTCCTCCCAGAACCAGTCAAGCAGAATCCCTTTCTAAAACTGTACTACGATGATCCCAAGCGATGGGGATTCCAGTCTCAGCTGTTCTTTCTTGCGCAGCGAGTCAAGCTCTTCAAGGAAGCGGGAAGGCTCACTACAGCAAAAATCGTGGACCGTACCCTGTATGAGGACGCCGAGATCTTTGCCCGAGCAGCACTTTCACGTCCAGAGTACGAGATATACGGTCAACTCTATGAGTACTTGCTCGAACATCTCCCGATACCCGATCTTGTGGTCTATCTGCGCGCATCCACCGCAACGCTGGCTCGGCGCATACAGTCACGCGGACGCGCGTTCGAGAAGTCCATCCCAGCATCATATCTCAGCAAGCTCAACAGATACTATGATTCGTGGGCTAGTTCCTTCACGAGGGCACCTCTGATCTCAATCGATACCGATGATCTTGACCTGTTCAGTCTTTTCGGCGAATATGAAAGGGTGACCGATCGAATTGCTGAAGCACTTGAGCAGAAAGGACTACTATGGCCGAGTACGACTACGACACCCAGGCTTTCCTGAGTATCCTTCCGGTGCCTCTGCAGCAGGCGCTCAAGAGGATAGACCGATTTGATGAACTCGTAGAAGTTGTCCTCGATCTTGGACGTGTTCCCGAGGCGCGGTTCGAATTCGACTTTGTTCCACTGAGTGAGAACAAGGTCACTCGGGAAGATATCGACTCTATCGTTCACAAGGTCGGCGAATTCGACAGAGACAACCGGGCCGGTATCGAACAGACACTGCACCGCATTTCGGCGATTCGCAACAGACACAACGACGTCGTCGGGCTCACATGCCGTGTCGGCCGTGCCCTATACGGGAAAATTGAGATTATTGAAGATCTCGTCAAGAGTGGTGCAAGCATCCTTATACTGGGCAGACCGGGCATTGGAAAAACGACTCTTCTGCGAGAGGCCTCACGGTATATCAGTGATACGCTGCGAAAGCGCGTTATTATCGTGGACACGAGCAATGAAATCGGGGGAGACGGAGATGTACCCCATCCTGGAGTAGGGTCCTCGCGCCGCATGCAGGTCCCGATCGACAAAGAACAACATGACATCATGATCGAAGCAGTCGAAAACCACAATCCAGAAGTCATTGTCATCGATGAAATCGGGCGCGTCGAGGAGGCGCAGGCCTGCAGGACGATTGCGGAACGAGGCGTAGAACTCATAGGAACGGCACACGGAAATGATCTGGGCAACCTAATTACCAATCCCACCCTCATTGACTTGCTCGGAGGAATCCAGACCGTAACGTTGAGCGATGAGGAAGCACAGCGCCGGGGAACGCAGAAAAGCGTTCTTGAGCGAAAAGCAGCTCCAACCTTCGACGTCCTTATCGAAATGCGCGAACGAGATGTTCTAGCAATCTACAGGAACCTGGCTGATGTCGTTGACAGGGTCCTTCGGGGCTTTGACGTACAGCCTGAAATACGCAGAAGAACCGCGGGCAAGGACTTTGTGATTGAACCGTCGCACCATCAGGACACACCTGAGGAGCTGGTACCAGGAATAGACCAGTTGTGGACACAGGATTCAGTCGTGAAGCTCTACATACAGGGAATCAGCCAGAGCTATGTGGAAAGAGCCGGGCACAGTCTACACACGGACATCCAGGTTGTCCGCACCATCGAGGAAGCAGATCTTGTCCTTCTGAGCGATTCAGCTGCAGCAAAAAAGCCATTCCTTGCAGAAAGAGCTGCTGCTCTCGGACTGCCACTCTACACGACAACTAAGAACAGTCTGGCCGCCGTTAAAGATCTCCTCAGGCGCGTCCACTCGATGTCCGTCGACAAGGAGCAGTATTCTTCATGGATGCGCGTGATGCAGGAAGCTGCTCTCTCGTGCTCGTCCCGTGAATTGCCATATTCCAATGCATTTGAACGCAGGATCCAGCACAAATTGGCTGAGCGGCTTGGACTCTTCAGCGAGAGTGAGGGCACTCCACCATTCCGCCGCGTCGTCGTTTATTCGCCCCAGATGAGAGCTGGACAGGGTCCAAGAGGAAGTTTGTGAAACAGCGACCTTTTTTCCTGACATTTGAAGGAATCGACGGGTGCGGAAAGACCACACAAGCTAACATGCTTGAACAAAGCCTTCTAAACCGAAAGTTGTCTGTTACACACACGTTTGAGCCAGGAGGAACCGTATTGGGTCAAAAACTGAGGACAATCCTGGTTCATGATGAGCTCAATCTCTCGCTTTTTGCAGAGGTACTCCTCTTTGCGGCAGATCGCAGACAAGATATTGACGAAGTCATCGAGCCCGCACTCAAACGCGGGGACATCGTGATCGCCGAGAGGTTTGCCGATTCATCCGTCGCCTACCAAGGTGTTGCTGGAAATGTCGGCCGAGAACGTGTCGAGCAGCTGATGGAAATTGTCACCTCGGGACTAGTGCCCAATCTCACACTGCTCCTCGATATTGATCCACGCGCTTCGCTCGCGCGGAAAACAGATCTGGACAGAATTGAGCAGCGAGGCCAGTTTCTTGATGTCGTCCGCTATGCTTTTCTGGACATGGCCAAAAGCCAACCGCATCGATGGGTTGTCATCGATGCTGGACGCTCGGCGTCCGCCGTGTTTAGAGATGTGCTGGACGCCGTCTTGAGCAGGCTGGCCTAAGGGAGGTACGAACATGTCTGAACCGCATTCTAACGAACCAGACCGCATCGACGAACTGCTCGGAAGCCTTCAGGAATCACGAACTGCACAGCATGCTTCCGAGGCACTGAAACCTTCCCCTCCTCCACATAGTCACAGGAACAGGGTATGGATCGTCATTGTTGTGGCACTCGGCATTATTGCGGCGGCAGCCTTTCTTTACCTTCGCGGGCGAGAGGCCAGTCTGAACATACGCTCATTCCCGTCAGGGGCACGCGTACTGCTGGACGAGCGGGAAGTTGGGACCACGCCACTTGTTCTCGAACGGGTTCCCCCAGGATCTCATACAATAGAGCTTCAACTCTCCGGCTGGGAAGTCTGGAAGGGTACGACAACAGCGGTGAAAGGCAAGACGACACAGGTAATAGCCAATATGACCCACGCCGCCTATACCATGGTCGTTACCTCCACGCCTTCAGGAGCAACAGTGACCATCGACGGCATCGCCAGAGGAACAACCCCCCTCACGATTACTGGGCTCAAACCGCGCAACTATAAGGTAATCGTCTCCCTCAAAGGATATGCCGACATAACACGCTCCGTGGACCTTTCAGATCAAGCGCAGACCACACAGCATTTCTCGCTACTAAAATCCTATGGTGAGCTCAACATCACCTCTGATCCGGCTGGAGCACAAGTTCTGCTAGACGGCAAGGCCTATGGAACAACTCCGCTCAAGCTTGATTCATTTCCGGTCGGCACCTATGCATTGACGCTCAAGCTGGATGGAAGCCCAGACATCACTGATACCATTTCCGTTGCAGCAGGCACGGTCCTGTCAAAGCAGTACAAGTTCACAACACTGGCTGGAGGGCTCAGTATCTCGACGGATCCGGCAGGAGCTTCGATTACGATCGACGGACAGCCAACAAACCAGATTTCACCTTTCACATTCACGGGGCTGAAGGAGGGAGTACATGAAGTCCTCCTCGAATTGCCGGGTTATCTGCCTTGGTCTGGGGAAGCCACTGTCTCCCATGATCAGACGGGCCGGCTCTCTATCGCACTCACAAAGCTGCAGCAATGATCAATTGACGACTGCACCCCTGTGTGTATACTACAGGTGCCGTACAGGACGGGGAGCCAGCGGTGCCCTGTTGCCCGGAATCCGCTTACCGGGGTCCATGCTGAGCATGCGGGGCATAGAATTCCGAAACAGCCCCTGCCAGAAGCGTTGAAGGCTGCACTCCATGCAATGCAAAGCTCTGAACTCTGCCAGGTCCGGAAGGAAGCAACAGTACTGAGTGGAGCATGTGCCGTGGTACCATGCAACCGGAGCTCGAGACAGCAGACCACGCCGGGGGTCGGTGCCACAAGTGCTCAGCGTACGGTTTATAGGTTTGCCAATCAGGCCGGCCGAACCGCTGTCACAACGCAGAGAGCTGCGATACCCTCGCCCCTGCCAATCCATCCTATGGTATCGTTGCCCGTCACTTTGACGTTCACATTCTTGGGCTGCACTCCAAAAAGCCGGGCGACCCTTCTCCTCATGGTTTCCTGATATATCGACAACCGCGGACGCTCTGCAACGATGG
Source organism: bacterium (assembly GCA_021373025.1). Classification (GTDB taxonomy): domain Bacteria; phylum Caldisericota; class Caldisericia; order Cryosericales; family Cryosericaceae; genus Cryosericum. Next base: position 176,123 of record JAJFTL010000022.1, on the reverse strand, counting down.
TAATGTCCACCATCACTATTCTCAGCCTTCGAACCAGCCTGTTCATCATCACTCGTTCCAAGAGGATCGCACTGTCAATTCCGATGTATTGTGCATCCGATGAAGGGAACATGCTGCCTATATCTCCTGCACCCGCACATCCAAGAACAGCGTCCATAGCCGCGTGCAAAACAACGTCGGCATCTGAAGTGCCAGCAAGCCCAACGTCCGACGCGATCCTGACGCCACCCAGCATCAGTGGCCGCCCCGTCTCAAAGCGATGTACATCGTAGCCAAAACCGACAATGGTTCTCAGCCTTGTATCGAACGCCATCCTGGCAATTCTGAGATCCTCGGGGACTGTCACCTTGATGTTCTGGACATCTCCGTGGACTGTCGCAACCTTTCCCCCGTGCGACTCTATCAATGCAGCCTCGTCAGTAAACACCGCGCCTTCCGGGCACTGTTCGTATGCGGACTTCAGGGTAGACACCTTGCACAGCTGAGGTGTCTGCACAGCAACCATCCCGGTTCTGTTTACCACTCGAGTACCCTCTGAGGAAACACGGCGCAGCGAATCGGACAACGTGAGAACCGGTATAACCACTTCTCCTGTATCCCGTGCAGCTATCAGTCTTCTCAGAAGACCTCTTCCTACAGCGGGCCTGTCTCCATCATGGACCAGTATCCAGTCGTCTCCAAGAACGCCGTCGTCCACCAGCACGTTCAATCCGTTCCTGACGCTTTCGGAACGAGTCGAACCACCAATCGCCAGCAAGACCTGTACCCGATGCGGCAGAATTGCCCGTGCAACGCACTTTTCCATCCTCAGGCGATCCTGGGGCCTGCAGACCAGAACGAGTTTCCTGATGGGAACACTGCAGATTGCTTCGAGCGTGGTGCAAATAAGCGGTCGTCCCGCAAATGACGAAAAAAGCTTGTCACGTCCGAACCGTGTGCTGTTTCCAGCCGCCACGACAATTGCGGATAGACTCTCTTTGTGCGCTCTGACAACCGTCATCGCGAATCATCGCCGTTCTCGGCGGCCCCTGGAAAACAAGTACTAATCGCCTCTTTGAGGTATCGTTTGCGATGAATACTGACACCCGTCATGTCTGAAAGGTCATCACGAGCCTTATCGCTGATAATGAACTCCCTGAATCCCATGCGGGCGCCAAGTTCGATTCGCCTGTGCAGGTTGAAAACAGGTCTCAGATCGCCCGCGAGACCAACCTCGGCAATTGGCATGACCCCATCCCGAGCAGCTACATTGCGAAGAGCGCCATATAACGACAGTCCAACCCCGAGATCAATGCCCCTGTCCTCCACTGAAAAGTCGCCAGAGATATTGACGTAGACGTCACGCCCCCCAGCATTTGTCCCGGCTCGACGCTCAATCACTGCCAACAAGATCATCAGCCTGCCATAATCCAGGCCAGTCGCAATGCGCCGGGGAGACGGCAGATAACTGGTAGCTGCCAACGACTGTACCTCCACAAGCACGGCAAAACTACCCTGAGCTGCAGGTACGACGACAGAACCAGGCTGGAGATTGTGCACATCCGTCACGAATGCGCTTGACGGATCCAAGATCGGCACTAGTCCAGAAGATGTCATCTCAAAGAAACCAGTTTCTCCGCTTTTGCCATATCGGTTCTTACCCGACCTCAAGAGTCGGTATGCGCCAAAACGGTCTCCTTCCATATAGAGGACCGCATCGACAAGATGCTCGACATATTTTGGCCCTGCAATGGCGCCATCCTTGGTGACGTGCCCAATAATCAGTGCAGCTACCCCGGCCTTCTTCGAAAATCCTGAAATAGCGGAAGCAGTAATCTTCAATTGGGCGGGGGTTCCAGATCCAAAGAAGTCTTCTTCGGTCGAGAACGACTGCAATGAATCCATCACGAGTGCCACCGGCTTGGCTCGGTCGGCAAGAGCCAGCGCATCGGCCAATGAATTGGTCGTTGCAAGAAGCAGGCTTTCTGGATTGAGCCTAAGGCGACGCACACGGCCTAGAATCTGTGCACGAGATTCTTCGCCACTGACGTAAAGTATTTTTCCATGTCGACCCAGGGCAGTTGCTGCTTGTAGTACGAGCGTCGATTTGCCGATGCCCGGCTCACCGCCCACCAGGACAGTCGAACCGACGACCAAACCACCTCCGAGTACCTCATCCCACGGCTCGATACCGGTCACCATCCGTCGTTCAGGCTGAACGTTGTCGATTGTGACCTCGAGTGCCGTCTCGTCCGGCAGCATCCCCGCACTTGGAACTCGCAAAGCAGACCTCGCAGCGACCTCAACATACGCTGTCTCTTCAATGAACGAGCCCCACGCTCCGCACTCAGGGCACTTGCCGAGCTTCGAGACACTTATATATCCACACTCGCGGCACCGATACTGAACTTGGGGCTTTGCCATCATGCCCTCCTATGTCGACACAAAAACCTCAGTCCTGTGTCTCCCTTCTCTTCAGTTGAGGAAAGAGTATCACGTCACGGATGGATTCCAGGCCGAGCAACAACATCACAAGCCTGTCAATACCAATGCCCAGGCCACCTGCTGGTGGCATCCCATATTGCAAAGCTCGGACATAATCCGTGTCCATTACCTGGCTCTCGTCGTCACCCCGGGCTTTCGCAGCGGCTTGCTGCCGAAATCTCTCTTCCTGGTCCATGGGGTCATTGAGTTCGGTGAACGCATTCGCCAGTTCCATCCCGCCGGCAAACAGCTCAAACCTCTGAACGCGCTCTGGTTGGTCTGGTATACGCTTGGCAAGCGGCGATATCTCCACGGGATAGTCATGGACAAACGTCGGATTGATAAAGTTCGGTTCGACCATTTTGTCAAACACCTCATTGACGACATTTGCATAGTCAAACACCTTGTCCATGCGAATGCCAAACTCAGCAATCTTCTGATGAGCCAGAGCATCATCCCGTAGTTCTTCCAGGCCAACACCTGCATACTTGTGCAAGGCTTCATCAAACGTTATCCGTTCAAAAGGACCGCCGAAGTCGATCAGTTGTTCGCCACGGTGGACCTGCACCACCTTGGTCACTTTGTCGACGAGGTCGAGAATGAGGCTTTCGGTAAGACTCATCATCCCATCCAGATCGGAGTATGCCTCATATAATTCCATCATGGTAAACTCGGGGTTGTGGACCGTATCGATGCCTTCATTCCGGAAACTCCGGTTGATCTCAAAGACCTTTTCAAAACCACCGACAAGAAGCCTCTTCAGGTACAATTCAGGAGCAATACGAAGGAACAGGTCCTGATCTAGAGCATTGTGGTGAGTCACAAACGGACGTGCCGTCGCTCCACCTGCAATGGGTTGGAGCATTGGAGTCTCGACCTCAAGATACTCTCGCTCAGTCAAGTAGGTCCGGATGTGGGCTACTATACGCGACCTATTCCGAAAGGCATCCCTTACTTCGGGATTCACCATCAAATCAACATAGCGCTGTCGATAACGGAGTTCGACGTCAGTGAGGCCATGAAATTTCTCTGGCAACGTCCGAATTGCCTTGGAGAGCACCCACAGTCGGGAGACTGCAATGGTCTTTTCTCCGGTCTTCGTTACAAAGAGAGTTCCCTCGACACCAATGATGTCTCCGGAATCGACATACTTCTTGAACCAATCGTATGTGGGCTCCTTGAGATCGTCCGCTCGCACGTATAGCTGCATCTTGCCGGACATGTCCGCCAGAACGAGGAAGCACGCCTTTCCATGGCCACGGATTGCCATAACTCGACCTCTTGCACGCACCACAGCAGTTTCCAGTGCATCGAAATGTTCAGCGATGTACGCGGTCGTCAGTGCGTTATCAAACCGATGGCCAAATGGATCAACTCCCTGCAGCCGCAGTTCTTCGATTCTGTCTCTGCGGCTTGCCTCTACCTCGTTAAGCTCCAGCACGGCTATTCCTTCTCGATAGACAGGATTTTGTAGGAGACGCGCCCCTTTGGAATCCGTACAGCAACTGTCTCCTGTTTATGTTTTCCCACAAGTGCCCTTCCTACCGGACTGTCAATTGAGATACGACCTTCCGTCGGATCGGCCTCAAGGTTCCCCACAATCGTGAACCATCGCTCTTGGCCAGTCTCTACGTCTTTTACCTTGACTTTGCAACCCATATGCACTTCGCCCGTGCCGGTGTCGCCGGGTTCTACAACAACTGAATGCTCAAGCTGGCGCTCAAGGTCCATAATAGTCCCCTCAATGAACGCCTGTTCCTTCTTGGCCTCTTCATACTCAGCGTTCTCCGAGAGGTCACCGAACCCCTTGGCTTCCTTGATGCGCTCCGCGATGCGAAGACGTTCCTTGGTTTTGAGCCGTTCGAGCTCCTTCAGCATCTTCTCACGCTGGGACGGACTGATGTAGAGCTTCTCCTGTTCATCCTCCCGCGCATTGGTAATCTCAATCTCATCGTCCACAATTTCCTCTTCATCGTGCGTCATGGCCAACCTCCTCGCTGGTACCTATACAAAGCCCACGGTACTCATCCAGCAACTCTTTCAACGTGTGTGGGTCCTTTATCTGGTTGATGCGATTGCGATACGTGGTCGCTTCAGGGAGCCCCCTGAAGTAGAAAGCGAGATGTTTGCGCATCTCCTTGACCCCGGCAACATCCCCCTTCAGCGCAACCTCACGATCAACATGCTCTTGCATGACGTCAAACCTTTCATCCGCACTAGGCTCCCTTGGAACGCTGCCACCCAGAACATCATTGATCTGTTCGAAGACCCATGGATTCCCGAGAGCAGCCCTGCCAACCATTACATAATCGGCTTTAGTGTAGTCCAGAAACCTCTTGGCGTCTTCTGCCTTTTTGACGCCCCCATTCGCAATGATTGGTATGCTCGCCTTCGCTTTGGCTGCTGCAATAACATCCCAGTCCTTGGAACCCGACCGACCCTGGACAGCGGTACTCCCATGAATCGCAAGCGCTGCGACACCATTCTTCTCACAGATAGCCAATATCTCTTCAGTCACATTGTCGTCGATGAGAAATCCCTTGCGGATCTTCACCGTGACGGGCAGCAGAGTACCGCGCACAACAGCTGAAGTTATCGCATCGACAAGAGGAAGGTTCCTCAGCAGAGCGGACCCAGCGCCGGTCTTGACGATTTTTGGCTCTGGGCAGCCCATATTGATATCAATGGCGTCTACTCCGGCTTTTGCGAGAAGTTCAGCTGCTTCCACCATAGCGGCAGGTCGCGCACCGAATATCTGAAAGTCCACTGGGTGCTCCCCAGGTTCAAATGCCAGCATGCCAAACGTCTTGGCATTACCGAACTTGATGCCCAGCGACGAAACCATTTCCGTATAGACCATGGCAGCACCATAGCGCCTGCACAGAACGCGGAACGGTGAATCGCCATAGCCAGCCAGAGGAGCAAGAAAAGCTCGCCCTTCCAGCTCAAGAGAGCCCAGCTTCATGCGGTTTCACCATCGTTCAACTCAAACAGGATTCTCAGGCCATCCAAGGTAAGGTTTGAGTCATAGATGCACGGTGTCTGCAATCCGGGGATCACTACACTCGAAAGGCCTCCCGTAACGATCACTCTGGCATCAGGACAACCCGAGTCCTCCCGGATGCGGCGCACCATGCCGTCGACCATGAGGACTTCTCCCCATACGACACCCACCTGCATCTGGGTAATCGTGTCTCTTCCAAGGGTCGTTGCTGGGCGCTCCAGTTCTATGCGAGGCAATCTTGCAGTCTTGACGAACAGCGACTCGCTCGCGCTGAGAAGCCCGGGAGCAATCGATCCACCAACATATTGCCCGTCGGCACTCACAAAATTGAACGTCGTCGCTGTTCCAAGGTCCACGACGATGCACGGTCCTCCATATTTCATGTACCCACCAACACAATCGGCGATGCGATCAGCCCCCATCTCCGACGGCGATTCCACCTGCCATACGATGCCTGTCTTCATTGCCGTGGAGACGACAAGCGGCCGCAGATGGAACATCCGATCGATCAGATGCCGCATGATGGGCGTGAGCGGGGGAACAACAGATGCCAGCACAACAGCATCTACTTCGCTCATCTGAACGCCAGCAGACTCAAACAGACTGCGGATGAACACCCCGTATTCATCAGCAGTCTTGCCCCTGTCGGTCGCCAAGCGCCAGCTGTCACGCAGGATGGTACCGTCAAACAGACCACAAACTATGTTGGTGTTACCGACATCAATGGCGAGAAGCATAGCGGAGCGCCTTCACAAACAAAATGGCGGAGAGACCGGGATTTGGACCCGGGAGGCGGTATTAACCACCCACTCGCTTAGCAGGCGAGTGCCTTCAGCCACTCGGCCATCTCTCCGTACGTTTGGAATCAGACAAACCCGAACCACTGTCCAGGTCCGAGTTGATTATACTGGCTTCCAACACTTTATCAAGGTTTAGGCCCTTCGCAAGCATTAGAACAATGCTTCGTCGCTTCCAGCCCCTCCGCTGTCATGACTCTTCAGGTAGCGGCGTCCCAAATCGGTTATGATGCGCCCTTGTGAAGTTCGAGCAATAAAATTCAGCTGCACCAGATATGGCTCAATCACCACGGACACCGTCTCGGGGTCTTCGCTGATTGCAGAAGCCAGGCTGTCGAGACCGACCGGTCCACCCCTGAATTTTTCATCGATCGCCTCGAGCAGGCGTCGATCAATGTCCAGTAATCCATATTGATCAATGTTCAAATGCGAGAATGCTCGATCAACCAACTTGACGTCAACGAGGGAAGCTCCAGCGTAGGCCATGTAGTCTCTGATGCGCTTGAGGTTCCGCAACGCAATCCGAGGAATGCCACGCGACCGCGCCGCAATACGACGCGCAGCTGCAGGCTCCACATTTGTCTCCAATCGAACAGCAGCATTCGTGATGATAATGGCCAAATCATCCTCGTTGTAGGGATCCAGTCGCATGACGATCCCGAAACGGTCGCGAAGAGGAGCTGACAGCATCCCGAACCGCGTGGTTGCGCCAATAAGAGTGAATGGCTTGAGCTGTATTGTGAGCGTCTTTGCACTGGGGCCCTTTCCCAGAATGATTGGCAGCTGGAAGTCCTCCATCGCAGAGTACAGCCCTTCCTCCACAGCAGCCGGCAAGCGGTGAATCTCGTCGATAAACAGCACGTCGCGATCCCTCAGAGAGGCAAGAATACTGGCCAGATCGCCTGCTCGCGTGAGCGCCGGTCCGCTCGTATACTTGAAGCGCACACCAAGTTCTGCTGCAATGATCTGCGACAGTGTTGTCTTGCCCAGCCCTGGAGGTCCATAAAGCAGACAGTGATCGAGAGGCTCCTTGCGACTCAGAGCCGCATCGATGAACACCGTGAGATTCCGTCGCAACTGCTCCTGGCCAATGAAATCTTGCAGACGCCTAGGTCTCATGATTGCGCCAGTTGCGTCGCCCTCAGGCTTCTGCTCTGCAAGTACAGGCTTCGCAGTGGTAGACTTCCGGCGCACTCGCTTCTCCTCTCCGGCCGCCATCACCTATTTCCTCGACAGGTACTGCAAAGCGTCGCTGACAAGTTGCTCGGCTGAGCGATCCTTCGGTGGTCCAAGCTCGCGCAATGCGCTGCTGATTTCCCGTTGTGAATAGCCAAGTGAGCGAAGCGCCATTTCCACCTCGACCAAGACTGCTGGCTCACCAGCAGCGTGATCACCCACCTCAAGAAGATCGGCATACTTTCGATTAACAATTGGCCGCAGCTCCACGAGGATACGCTCCGCATTCTTCTTTCCCACGCCAGCTGCAGAAGTCAGCAACCCTATATTCTGTTCTCGAACCGCCTCGACAAGACGAGATGCAGAAACGTTGCGCAATAAGTTCAATGCAGTTTTGGCACCGACGCCGGGAACGTGTTCGACAAGATCTGTAAACACCTCATAATCGAGACGTTCCACAAAACCGTACAATTCCTGACGATCCTCCTTGACGACGTGGTATGTCTCCAATTCCACTTCCTCGCCTATTTCGAAGCTTGCCGGATCAATCACTCTCACTTCATAGCCGATGTCACCGACGAGCACGATGACTGCCGTATCCGACCTTCGATGAATGGTCCCCCTAACCAGGGCTATCATCCGTCTCTCCTGTGAGAACTGCCAAACGGTAGGGCCCTGTGAAAGAGTGGCAGAGCGCAATAGCGATGGCATCTGCAGTATCATCGGGGGTGATATGTTCTTCGATCCCGAAAATCTGGCGCACTGCTATCTCCACATTTTTCTTGGTCTCCATACCATACGATGAAACAGCCTGTTTCACCTGCTGAGGCGTGTACTCGAATGCCGGGACATGACACGAACCAACCGCCAGAACAATCACCCCGCGTGCTTCACTCACCTTCATCACTGTCCGAGCGTTCCGAAAGAAGAACAGGGACTCCAGCGCCACTGCATCAGGCTTGTATCTGTGAACCAGACGGCGCACCCCGTCGTAAATATACTTCAGTCTGTCCGGATAAGGTGTATCAGGATATGTTTCCAGACAGCCATAGTCAAGAAGGGCTACGGTGTCACCATCCGAAGAGACAACACCGTAGCCAATGCGGGCCAGACCGGGATCAATTCCCAGTGTACGCATAGGTTCGCTAGCTTTCCTGCTCCAGCTGCTTGATGACTTCGTCACTCATCTCATAGTTGGAAAAGTAGTCGCTGACATCATCGTGCTCATCAAGCGCCTCTTCCAGACGCGCGATCTTTCGCGCGTCCTCGATGGTGACTGGAACCAGCGTTTTAGGAACCATCACAAGGGATGCTGATTTCACGACGATTCCAGCTGTTTCGAGAGCCTGACGCACCTTGTAGACATCTTCCGGACCAGTAATGACAGTCATCGTTTCGTCATCCTGCTTCAGGTCCTCTGCACCACTGTCAACGGCTATCATGAACAGGTCATCATACGACCTATCTCCAGGATCGATCTCAAGCGCCCCCTTGCGCTCAAAACCCCAACTGACCGAACCGTTCTCGCCTAGCGCACCACCATGCTGGGAGAGGATTCGCCTGATTTCCGATGTCGTCCGATTCTTGTTGTCCGTAGAAGCCATGATGATGAAGGCAGTTCCATTTGGACCATACCCTTCATAGGTGGTCTCTTCGTAGCTGACACCCTCCATCTCACCCGTGCCGCGCATGATTGCCTTCTTGACATTGTCATTGGGCATTCCTGCAGACTTGGCCTTCTCGACTGCCGCCCTGAGACGCGTATTCGTTTCGGGATTTCCTCCACCTGCCTTCGCCGCAATAATGATCTCGCGAGTGATCTTCGTAAAAGCGCGACCGCGCTTGGCGTCTTCTACGCCCTTCTTAGCTTGAATATTGTGCCACTTGGAATGCCCGGACATCTAGACCTCCTGATTTAGGCTCTGTTCCGATAATCGTACAAAACGTTGATGGACTCTGGTGTCACGCCCAAGCTCCGGGTGGAAGGACGATGCAAGAAGCATGCCCTGCTGAACGTACACAGGACCTTCCGCAACTTTGGCCAACACCTTCACCGAAGGCCCCGTGCGTACAATGACCGGCCCCCTTATGAACAGTGCGTGAAATGGCGTATCCAAGCCTTCAACGTCGAGGTCCTCCTCGCTTGATTCCTTCTGACGCCCGAACGCATTTCTACGCACAGTAACGTCCAGCAATCCAAGATGAGGCTGACTTTCATTCCCCTCGATATTCCGAGCGAGCACAATCATGCCCGCGCATGTCCCATAAAGTGCAAGCCGGCCAGCCGTAAAGCGCTCAATAATGGCCTTATCCAGTCCATACTTCACCATGAGCTTACCAATAGTGGTACTCTCTCCTCCTGGAATGATCAGCCCATTCACCAGAGCTACTTCCTCCGGAAAGCGAACCAGCTGTACCTGAACGCCGAGAGATCGGATCATATTCATGTGTTCTCGAAAATCGCCCTGAAGGGCAAGTACACCGATGGTCACGCTTAACTATCCCTTACCTGCATCTTGTCCAGCTCGACCAGAGTACGGGCATCGATGCCTGACATGCCTTCCTTCAAGCCCTTGCTGACCTCAAACAGCACTTTCGGATCATCCCAATAGGTAGTCGCAGCGACAATAGCCTTTGCCCGCGGCAGAGGATCAGCACTCTTGAAGATACCTGAGCCCACAAACACTCCATCAGCACCAAGAGTCATCATCAGTGCTGCATCGGCTGGCGTTGCTATCCCGCCGGCTGCAAAATTGACCACAGGAAGCCGGCCCAGCGTACGCACTTCACGCAGTAGGTCAACATTGACGCCAAGATCCTTTGCCTCGACGACAAGTTCGTCCTCAGGCATCGATTGTACCTTGCGGATCTCGTTCATGAGTACCCGCATGTGAGTTACTGCCTCTGAAACATCTCCTGTGCCTGGCTCGCCCTTGGTTCGTATCATTGCGGCTCCTTCGCTAATGCGTCGCAAAGCTTCCCCCAAATTACGGGCACCGCAGACAAATGGAATCTTGAATTGCCACTTGTCGATGTGATAGACGACATCAGCCGGCGTGAGAACCTCGCTCTCGTCAATAAAATCAACGCCCATGTGCTCCAGTATGCGTGCCTCGGAAATATGCCCGATTCTCACCTTTGCCATAACTGGAATCGAGACAGCTTCCATAATCTGTTCGACCAGCCCAGGATCGGCAGCCCTTGCAACACCGCCTTCCTTGCGAATATCGGCAGGAATTCGCTCAAGAGCCATGACAGACACGGCACCAGCTTCTTCGGCTATCCTCGCCTGGTCGACCGTGGTCACATCCATAATAACGCCACCCTTGAACATTTCCGCCAATCCCCGCTTTATTCTTGTGGTACCGATTTCCGCCATGTTCTCATCACCTCGTCTTAGAGTCTATCGCTATTCGCCGATTTGGCAACGTATTCAGCTGCACACTCTCCCGCCAGGAAGCCAGTGGAGAACGCTGCCTGAAGGTTGTATCCACCCGTAATGGCCTGGAGGTCAAGCAGCTCGCCTGCGATGAACAACCCCGGCATCAGCCTTGATGCCATCGTCCTTGGATCAACCTCCTGGAGGAGAATGCCGCCCTGCGTGACGATCGCCGACGAAAGAGGATCAGCCCCGGTACAGACCAGCTCCATGCCTTTAATCGAGCTTGCGATTGCCGCCAGTTTCTTCTTGGACAGCGGCACCCTGTCCATTCCTTCAATGCCCCACATACGTATCAGCCCGACGGCCATCCTCCTAGGAACAAATCTCAACAGCCACAGGCGGATTTCGTCCGCATTGCCGCAGGCTTCAATGGCATGAAGCACTGCATCAAACGTCTTCCCGGGTCTCAAATCCAGGCGAAGAACTACTTCTTTTCCCTCAGCCAATGCACGGGTAACTGCCAAGCTCAGAGACAGGACAGCAGGGCCTCCAATGCCTCGATCTGTGATCATAACCTCTCCCTGTCGCCGATCCAGGCATCTGGAACCGCTCCATGCTTCCACAGCAACCCCCTCAAGCGAAACCCCTGCCAACTCTCTTAGCCACTGGTCCGCATAGTGCAGTGAGACGAGGCCAGGAGTGAGCCGACTAGCATGATGGCCGAGGTGCTCCAGAAATTGGTAACCGTCTCCCGTCGATCCAGTGCCAGGATACGATTTCCCTCCTGTGGCCATGATGACCGCAGAGCACTCAACGAATCCGCTGGATTCAACTCCGATTTTCCACTTGCCGGCATCGGCACTGACAGACCGCACTCTGGCTCCATACGACATGTCAACGGCCTCTCGTGCGAGCAGCAATCCCAGAGCCTGAACGACATCCTCTGCTCGGCCAGTGACAGGAAACACGCGGCCCCCTCTCTCGGTCTTGAGCTCCAGATGAGCCTCCCTCAGCAGCGCACCGAGATCGTCAGAGAAAAACGACTTGAAAGCAGGATACAGGAATCTTCCCGAAGATCCGAACGCTTCAACAAACTCATCGATGGTACGTGCATTCGTTACGTTTGCCCTTCCCTTGCCAGTGATAGTCAGTTTTCTCCCAAGCTGCCGATTGCGCTCGAGAATGATCGTCGACCCAGGGTACTCCAGTGCTCTGAGGCGCCGTGCTGCAGACAATCCGGCAAGTATCCCGGCAGCACCACCACCTATGATACAAATGTCAGCTCTTGTCTTCATGCGCAGGTTGATTATACCAGAATTGTGTGCATCTCCACGGCCACGCTGGCCTGAGAATTGCTCTATTCTTCTTGCTAACTGGAGAAAATGGAATACAATCATCGTTGTGCGCCCGTAGCTCAACTGGATAGAGTGACGGTCTACGGAACCGTAGGTTACAGGTTCGATTCCTGTCGGGCGCACCATTCCTGACATGGCTTCTGCTGATACGGATTATATGCTTCGTGCTCTCGACGAGGCGAGACGTGCGCTTCAAGAAGGCGAGATTCCAGTGGGGTGCGTTGTTACAAAGGGCGGCGAGATCCTGGCTCTTGCACACAATATGCGAGAGCAGAGGAACGATCCGACGGCTCATGCGGAGATGCTCGCGTTGCGCGCCAGCGCTCAACGTCTACACGATTGGCGACTGAACGCGTGCACAGTGTACGTTACGCTTGAGCCGTGTCCAATGTGTGCGGCAGCAATTGCTCTTGCCAGGGTCGATCGTGTCGTGTTTGGAGCGTATGATTTTGACAATGGGGCAGTGGGCAGCAATGGCAATATGCTTACGAGGCCAATCTTCGGGTATGCTCCTGAAGTCGTTGCCGGGGTGTTGGGCGCTGATGCCAAAGCAATCCTGCAAGAATTTTTCGCACGGGTCAGATCTACAAGGAGAGGTGGCTGAGCGGTTGAAAGCGCCTGCCTCGAAAGCAGGTAACGGGGTTTCCTCGTTCGTGGGTTCAAATCCCACCCTCTCCGCCAGCAGTACAAGCATGGTGGAACTACGGCCTTGTTGTGCCATTGATTTGCCTGACATATCATGACCTTATGAACACGCTGTCAATACCCAAATGGAGTCTCGGTTTTACCTCCCTCCACGAAGAGGTATCGAATGCCCCGCTTGAGCTGTCAGGTACCATCCCCGAAACTCTCTGCGGAACAATGTATCAGATCGGTCCGGCCCTATTCGAAATGGGCCCGCGGACCGTGGGCCATTGGCTGGATGGATTTGCCATGATTTCAGCAGTTAGGGTTGGCGGTCAGGACGTCACCTTCAGCAACCGCTTTCTCGCCAGCTCCTGGTATCGCAGAGCACTGATCAAGGACAGCCTCGCTGCTGGTGGGTTTGACTCGCCGATTCCACGTCACATGAACTATCGCTCCAGCGATAATGCCAACTTGAACATCATCAGCCGTGGCCACACATTGGAGGCACTTGGAGACATGCCACAGAGCGTCATTGTCGACGCCGACACCCTGACGACGAGGGAGACCAGACCATGGAAACACCTGAGTCACTGCCTAGCTTCGTCCCCACACCCCTTCTTCGACGAGCATACGGGTGAACGATTCGATCTCGCACTCTCTGCACGGGACCCTTCTGGCTATATCATCACAGTTACAGATGCCGAAGGCGTTTCCAGAAAGCTTCGTACCGTGGCCTCTTCAAGACTGGGGTACATACACTCCTTCAGTGTCACGGCACACTGGGTCGTTTTAGTTGAAGGTCCCTTCACGGCTAACCCCCGCTCTCTACGATCGCGCAGGCGTCCATACCTGCATAACTATGTTTGGGACGCAAGCAGGGGAACGCGTATATTCGTCCTGGATCGAAAATCGGGTGTTCTGGCAACAACCCTTTCGACGCGTCCACTTTTTGTCCTGCACCACATCAATGCGTGGGAAGAAGGAGAACGACTTCTCGTAGATATTGCCGCATATGCAGACCCCAGCATTCTGGACGCTCTGGCCTTCAATCATGGGAAGGTTCCATCCGGTGATTTTCCGGCACCTCTCGCGACCCGCCTGACCATCAACCTTGGCACCAGCAGCGTCGTGTGCCTTCCTCTCAAGTGTCCTCCAGGCGAATTCTGGAAGGTCGATTCAAGGTTCTCGATGAAGCCGACTACCGTTCTATTTTCTGCAGGACCGCTGAGAACAGGACGTCCCATTGATCGCCTGTGCCGTTCCAATTCCACAACAGGAGAACTGATACAATGGTCGGGTGACAACTGCTATCCAGGTGCACCAGCTTTCATTGCCAACAGCATCGAAGCACCGGAAGGAGAAGGCTGGCTCCTCAGCATTGTTCTCGATGTGGCAGCAAAGCGGTCATTTGTGCTCGTTCTTGATGCAGAAACACTGACTGAAGTGGCACGTGCCTGGCTTCCACATGCACTGCCTTTTGGCCTGCATACGATCTTCGTTCCTAAAGAGGTGACGCAGTGAACAAGTCTACTCAAGCGTGCTCCGGTCCGCACGAGACGGTTGTGGAAAGCCGTTATGAACGCCAGCTGTGGATGAAACAATTAGGAGCTGCGGGACAGCACAAGCTGGCACAGGCGTCGATCCTTGTCGTGGGAGCTGGCGGGCTTGGTTCGCCCATCCTTCTCTACCTCGCAGCAGCGGGTGTAGGCACACTTGGAATTGTCGACGGAGACACCCTCAGCCTGTCCAACCTCAACCGTCAGACGCTATATTCCACCAAAGATATCGGACAGCCCAAAGCACTTCTGGCCAGAGACCGGTTGCTCACACTCAATCCAGAGGTACGAATCGAGGCGTATCCTGCCCGTCTTGATCCGGACAACGCTTATGCACTGTTCAACGCGTATGACGTGATCGTCGATGCCACGGATAATTACGCCACGCGCTATCTAATCTCCGATGCCGCAGTACTGTTCGACAAGCCACTGTTTATCGGTGCAGTGAGCAGTTTGTATGGTATGACGTTCACGGTCATTCCGCGGAAGACCGCCTGCTTTCGTTGTCTCTACCCCAAAGCGCCGACTTTCACAATGGAGCGTACGGAACGAGCCCGCGGCATTCTGGGCACTACTCCCGGCATCATCGGCTCTATTCTTGCACAGAATGTCATCAAATACATTGTTGGATATGGAGACTGGCTAGCTGGAAAGCTGCTTTTGATGGATGGTGAGGACAACCGCTTTGAGCTTGTGCCAATCGAACGCGATCAGGCATGTCCCGTGTGCGGAGACCATCCGACGATAACCGAGCCGTTGCCCACGCACGTCGATCCTCAGCAGAACGGCTGCTGACGGGCAGAAGTTGCGACCTGAGAGTTGACTCCTGCCACCACGCCTTCTAGGGCTCCTCCAGCTCCAAAGTGCAGGCCACTCTGGAACCCTCCAATTCAAGCGTGACCCCGTCACTCTCGACAGGTCCAGTCGTTACCCTCACATCACGAGCAAGAACTTCCTGTGCTAGTTCATCCGCGGCAGCGCTCAGCACGGCGGCAACCGCTGCATCCGTGCACGTCACTGTCAGACGGATACGATCCGTCACCTGATACCCATGGTCTTTTCGCTGTCCCTGGACAAAGTGCTCGACCTCGCGCACATACCACTCGGCCCGAAGCTCAGGGCTGATAACGGGGTCAATGGCAACGACGACATTCGCCGCTGAAGCTGCGAACAGCCCACCTTTCCCTGACACCGAGCTGATGACGTCATCGCTGGTCAACAGAAATGTCGTACCATCCAGATCCAGGACAGCATGCCCGCTCGTCTGAAGTTCTGCATACACTCTCTCCGCATCGACAGCCAGTGCCTTTTGAATCAAAGGAATCGACTTTCCCGCTCTCCTGCCAAGGACCGGGAGATTTGGCCGCAGGGTAAACTCGGCTATGTCAGAAGCATGCGTGACTTCAGTGATCGACTTTACGTTCAGTTCATCGCGAATGATATCCGCGTGCGAAACGATTGCTTCGTGAATCTCCGCATCATGAACATACACAGCCACTGCGCCGAGCGGCTGTCGTGTCTTGACACCCGCCTGCTTTCTGGCCGACCGTCCCAGTGACACAACATCCATGACCACTTGCATCGATGCTGTCAATTGTCCGTCAAAAAGCTCTTCATCGAACGTCGGAAGATCCAGGAAGTGCACAGAAAGCGGGGCATCACTATTCACAGACCGAACAAGATTCTGATAGATCTCCTCCGACATGAAGGGTGTAAATGGCATCAGAAGTCGAGCCAGATCGACGAGAACGCTGTACAGCGTCTGGTAGGCAGACAGTTTGTCGGTGTCGTTCTCGCTCTTCCAAAAACGTCGTCTGCTTAGGCGTACATACCAGTTGCTTAACTCCTCGACAAACGCCTGAATGAGTTTTGTCGCGGGATTGATTTCATAGACCTCCATATTCGCCCGGACGTCGCGGACCAATACCTGGAATCGGCTGAGGAGCCAGCGGTCCAACTCGGATCGTCGATCAAACGGAATCTGGATGTCAGCGGGATCGAAGTGGTCGATATTCGCATAGAGGACGAAGAAACTGTACACATTCCGCAGTGGTATGATGAAGTTCTTCAAGGCATCGGCAACAACGGTCGGACCGAACCTTCTCGGATACCAAGGCGGGGTGCTCGTATATAGCGCCCATCGGAATGCATCAGCTCCCTGTTTGTCAAGGATACTCCAGGGATCAATGACATTGCCCACATGCTTGCTCATCTTGCGCCCTTTTTCATCCAGCACTAGCTCAAGGACCATACAGTTTTTGAAAGCTGGCTGGTCATAGAGAGCTGTAGAGATGGCATGCAGCGTGTAGAACCACCCACGGGTTTGGTCGATGCCTTCCGAAATGAAGTCAGCCGGGTACATGTTCGCGAACTCATCCTGGTTTTCGAAGGGATAGTGCCATTGAGCGTATGGCATTGAACCAGAATCGAACCACACATCAATGACCTCCGGGACCCGGTGCATGACGCCTCCGCATTCAGGACATCGCAATTCGATCTTGTCCACATATGGACGATGCAGCTCAAGGTTCGGGTCGGGATTGATTGCCATCGCATTGAGTTCAGCGATAGAACCCACTGCATGCTGATGGCCACA
This sequence comes from bacterium, assembly GCA_021373025.1. GTDB lineage: Bacteria > Caldisericota > Caldisericia > Cryosericales > Cryosericaceae > Cryosericum. The sequence goes on along the minus strand of JAJFTL010000022.1, from coordinate 159,167 downwards.
AGAATCACACTTCCAGATCGGTAATGGTGTTCCCCAGTAGCGCTCACGCGATAACGCCCAATCCTTGACATTCTCCAGCCAGTTGCCAAACCGTCCATCCTTGATGTGAGCGGGATACCAGTTGATCTTCTGGTTATTGGCAATCATCTCGTCCTTAAACGCAGTCGTCCGCACAAACCATGAATCCTTGGCATAGTAGAGAAGAGGGGTGTCGCATCGCCAGCAGAATGGATAGTCATGTTCTATCCTTTCGGTTTTGAACAACTTGCTATCCGCTTTTAGCTGACGGCGTATGTCAGGATCGCTCCCCTTCGCATCCCTTCCTGCCCAGGGCCTGACTTCGGCCGTGAACCTGCCTGCAAGATCGACCAGCTGAACAAATGGTAATCCCTCCTTCAGCCCAACATTGAGATCATCCTCGCCAAAGGCAGGTGCTATGTGGACGATGCCAGTTCCGTCCGTCGTGGTGACAAAGTCTGCGGTGACAATCCGCCACCCACGCTTCAGCTCATCCGGTGTGGCATCTGCAAAATCATAGAGGCGATCATACCGGATTCCACTCAGATCGCTTCCCTTATAGCTATGAAGTACTTTCACATGCTCTGCATCATGGCCAAACACCGCTGCCAACCTTGCCGAGGCAAGCAGGTACCGTTCACCGCCGAACTCGACAACCATGTAGTCCACATCGGGATTGACTGCAAGTGCCACGTTGCTGGGGAGCGTCCAAGGCGTTGTTGTCCAGACCAATGCCTTCACCCCAACCAAGTCTCCCGACGTGAGTGTAAACTTGACGAAGACTGTCTCTTCAGAAACGTTCCTGTACCCCTGAGCAACTTCATGCATCGATAGGGCTGTTCCACAACGAGGGCAGTATGGGACAACCTTGTGCCCCTGGTATAGCAATCCCCGATCGTAAAGCGTCTTCAGAATATGCCAGACCGACTCGATATAGTCGTTCGTGTACGTCGCATAGGCATGCTCAGTGTCCAGCCAGAACCCGATGCGACTGGTCATCTTTTCCCATTCTGCTTTGTAAGTGAATACACTGTTCTGACATTCACGGACAAACGCTTCGACACCATACTCTTCAATCTGCTGTTTGCCGCTGATGTGAAGCCGTCTCTCAACCTCGATCTCCACAGGGAGACCTTGACAGTCCCAGCCCCCCTTGCGTGGCACATAGAAACCGGTTCCAGCCTTGTACCTGAGAATCGTGTCCTTGAAAACGCGGGCGAGACCATGATGCACACCCGGCATGCCATTCGCTGTCGGTGGTCCCTCAAAGAAGACAAAGCGCTTCTTCTGTTTGCTCAGCTCGAGCGACTTCTCGAAGATATGGCTGCTTTCCCAGAACTCAATAGTAGCAACTTCCTGCTGCACAACTTGGTCAGCAGGTGATACAGGATTAAACATGAGGCGTCTCCTCGCGTGAAGGTTTGGCTCCGAAAATCACGATATATAGTACGGCCCTGGTAGGCGTTGTCAACCGTTCCAAGATCACCGGTTCGCTTCAGAACAGGCCATCCAAGTACTCTCTCACGGGAGCGAAATTCACCTTCGCGACTCCTCGCAGCCAGTCCTTTCCCTTCTGTAACGCCAATTGACGCATGAGAACCTGAACCTCGATTGACGCCCCTTTGGGCAGGTGAGATAGACCATGTTCCCTTGCTGTCTCGTCAAGCCCGTCAAGAAACGCTGCCCTGGCAAGAACAGAAGCGGCAGCTACTTCGGGGTAGCGTTCTGCGTGGCTTTCCACAACGAATTGAAACTGCTGCGTGCCCTGCCAGAGTTCGAGGGCCCTTCCACCATACTTATCCAGAATGACAGTCTGTGCCCCTGAACTGACCGCGACGTCGTGCAGCAACTCCCTATAGCTCTCGTTCAGCAAGATGTTGACATTCCGTACACGTGCGTACCGAGCATTATAGTCCATAGGCATCAGGACACGGACCGCCGACGTTCCGATGCCTCGGAGTCTCTCCGCCACTATCTGTACGTCCTTGTCAGACATCAGCTTGCAGTCACGCGCTCCTGCCTCAACCGCTCTATGCCTTTCGACATCGTCGTGAGTCACGAACGCTGCAATCACGAGCGGACCAAACAGGTCGCCCTTGCCAGACTCGTCGCCACCAACAATTGGAAACCGCATGATTGGCTCTTTCTTTTCGACAGCGTGCTCGAGTATCTTTTCAGCCAAACCAGCTACCTCTGCGGCATTCTTCCCCTGGAAGAGCACTTTCCCGCTTTTGTAGGCAGTAACAACGCTTTCCCCGTCTCTAAGAACAAAAATAGCGCCCGGTGGAACATCCTCCACGTCCGTGCCTCCGCGTGCGCGAAGCGCCGCTCGCAGATGTTCCTGCTCCTTCCTGGTCATGATCTTGATGCTGTTCATGCTTCGATTGTCTCCTCTTTCAGCACAAGCGCAATGGTACACTAAAACAAAGAGGGCCGGCTGCTGCCGGCCCTCCGATCAATCAGACGATACTATCCTAGGGCTTGACGACCGTAATTCGGCCTTCGACGGTCGGATTAATCTCTGGATTTGCCTTGATGTAATTCACAAGACCATCACGGTTCCATTCGCTGGTCTTATACACAACCTTGGCGCCCACGAGCATGCTGTATCCATCGCCTCCGATAGCGTTGTAGTCCTGCACAGCCAGCTTGTAGGTTGCATCCATGTCCATGGGTTTGCCGTCCTTGGTAATGCTGACGACACGTGATCCCGCTTTCTTTGACGGATCGAACGAGAAACTGAACCCTGAGATCTGTGCAAATGCGCCAGACTGGGCAGGATATGCGCTGACTGAATTCTCGAGGCACGCCTTGAGCGTAGAGCCCTTGATCTCAAGGACTTCGAGGAAGTTGTCAAACGGAAGCATGGCATAGACGTTACCTACTGTGACGTCGCCCGCAGGAACTGAGACACGAATGCTGCCGCCGCCGATGAATGCAATGTCAGCACCAGTTGAGACACGCATCCAGTCGGCGACGTAGTTGCCAAGATTGGTTTCCTTCGTGCGAACGTCTGCGCGCTCGCCATTGAGAGCAACAAGAGCCTTGCCGATGACGACGTTGAGCTTGGCAGTCAACTGGTTGTTATATCCGTCGACGATAGCCTTGATGGCAGGGTCCTGGGCAACGGAGGTCACCGTAGGCACAAGTTCGTAGGCAACGCTCTGTCCGGTTACCTTGCCATGGTAGGTCGTGAAGTCAATGACTTCCTTACCAACGTATGCGCCTGCCGTGCCAGTCTGGGTGATCATGGTCTTGCCAACCATCACAGGGGTCTTCAGAACTGTATGCGAGTGACCGCCGATGATCAGGTTGATGCCAGGAGCTCCTGCAGCGATAGCGGGATCCAGAGGAGCACCACCATTCTCATAGCCGCAGTGGCTGAGAGCAACGATATACTGAGCTCCCTGGGCTCTGAGGTCTGCGACCTCCGTCTTGGCTGCTGCTATCGGATCCTCGACCGTGACATTTGTCTGACTGGACGGCGTGACGATGATCGGGTAGTCCGACGTCATCAGGCCGAATAACCCGATGTTGATGCCAGCGATGTTCTTGATCACGCTGGACTTCCATCCCAGATTGTTGCCGGTCAGGTTGGAATTAACATAGACGAACTTCGCGTCCGCGATCCTGTCCTTGAGAACTTCCTGACCGTAATCCCATTCGTGGTTGCCCAGGGTCGCCACATCGTAGCCCATGGCGTTGTACGCATCCGTCACGCTCTTGCCCTGGAACAGGTTCGCCACCGTAGCACCCTGGATCGCGTCGCCTGCGTCCACCAGCAGAACGTGGTCTATGCCAAACGCGCTGCGCACGTTGTTGATGATAGTGGCCTCACGAGCTGCCCCTGCGACGCTATTCTTGTTGGCATCGACCGTAGGGACCAGATTCCCGTGGAAATCGTTGGTGTGCATAATGACAACGGTCGGGAACCGCACCTTGACGATCATATCCGCCAGTTCACCTCTGGTCAGCTGGTGTTTTGGAGCCATGGCCTGGGCAGATGTAATAAAGCCGTTGGCCTGCGCAAAAGCCATATAGGGCACAGCCCAGTCTGATGGCATATCGCCTGTACTGGCCAGAGCCCCTGTATACTTCGCTGCATCGGAACCGTAACCGTCCGCTCTGAGGAGAGTCGCAATAGCCTGCTCAGTCGTCACAGGAGCGTCAGGTGCAAACGTCTTTGCAGATGTACCATTCATAATGTTGAAAACCTTCAGCGTCCCGATGGACCGAGCATACCAACTATTGCTAGCAACGTCTACGAAGGAGCTTCCGTTATTGCGACTGTTTGCCGCGACGTATGACCCGGCAATCATCGCCGCCAGATCTCCACGAGATGCAGTCGAATCAGGAGCAAACGCACCCGGAGGGAACTCAGTGAGCGCGCCTTGTCTGTTCAAGGTATCAATGGCAGGCCGGTACTTGGAGGCGAGGTAATCGGGCACAAGGTACCAGTTGTTGTTGACCGACGGTTCGATGGTTCCCACGTCCTTAACATACTGGATCAACAGATTGCGGATTTCGTCGCTGGATTGATAGACAATCGGTGCACCCTTGAACCCAAGGAAGCCACCGCCACCTGCACGGTAATTGTTGAGAGCCAGCGTATAAGTAGCATTCATGTCCATGGGCTGGCCATGATAGGTCAGTCCGATGATGCGTTGCCCCACCGGCTTGGTGACATCAATGACATAGTTTGCACCTTCCAGCATGTCGTAGTTATAGCCGGGCACACTCGAATTGACAAGGCTCGTGGCCGTCTTGCTGTAGTCATATGTGTTAAAGTACCTGGCTGACCATTCCAGCTCATCCTTGATCTGCTGGCCCGTCACCTTGATGGCAAAGAGCGTATTCTCATAGATGTAAAGCGAATACATGTCACGTACCGTTAGCGGCCCTTTGCTGAAGCTGGGGGGAACACCTGGCAGCATCGCCGCAAGCGATAGGTCGGTGTTGGCATACTTCATCTGGACTTTCTGAATCAGGTCCATGATGGCACTGTCCTGGGTCCGGGACGCAGCACCAGGGAAATCCCCGCTAGCTTGGCCAATAGGCTGCGTCATGTATGCCATGGCCGCTTCGTGCTGGGTCTTCGTTGCGTCAAGAATAGCCTGATCCGCAACTGTGCTGGCTGTCACTGGGATGTTCGTACCAGTCTTCGAGACCACTTTCCAGCCAGAAGCCGTTTGCTCCATCGTGATGTCAGCGCGGCACAGCTCGACACCCGCATTCTTCGGCTGCATCACCAGCACGCCGTTGAGCGTTTTGCCAGGAATGGAAAGGTGTGTATGCCCGGTCAACAGCACATCGATGTCCGGCACAGTGGTCGCAATTGCATAGCATTGGTTCTCGATCGATGTCCCGAGATCCTTGCCAGTATCGATGTCCTTCTCAAACCCCTCGTGGGCCAGCAGAACGACCAGGTCAACCTTCTCAGTGTCCTTGAGAACCTTCACCCATTTCTGCGCCTCCTCGACCGTATCCTTGAATACAAGTCCGGCGATGTTGCCCGGGACTTCCCAGTTCGGGATGTTCTTTGTTGTCAAACCCAGGACCCCGATCTTTACGCCGGCTACCGTCTTGACAATATACGGAGTGAAGTAGTTAGTACCATCCTCCTTGTAGATGTTGGCGGACAGCCATGGGAACTTGGATTCAGAACGCGCCTTGTCAACCACCGTTAGCCCGTAGTTGAATTCATGGTTGCCGAGCCCCATAGCATCGTATCCCATGAGGTTCATGGCTGTGACCATCGGGTTCGGCGTGGTCGTGTCAACCTTATTGAAATAGTAGGTCAGAGGAGTGCCCTGCTGATTATCACCATCGTCCAGCAACAATGTGTTCGGGTTGTCAGCTCTGACACCCTTGATGAGGGTTGATAACTGAGCAAGCCCGCCCGTTGCCGGCGCACCCTTGAAGTAGTCATACGGATAGACAGCCCCGTGAACATCGCTCGTCTCAAGCAATGTTATTTTGACCGTTGTTGCAGCCGACACACCCTTGAGTGGCAAGCTCGCCAATGCCAGACTAAGGACCAAAACAACAGTGAGCAGCATTGATAGGCGCTTCCTCATTGCATTCCTCCTGACTATAGAATAGAAATATCCTACGCTAGTATTGTAGTCCTCAGCGAGAAGAATACAATTATGCGGAACTATCTTGAGAGATCATTAACTGCGCGGAGAACCGAGACACCATGACGCTCTCATCACTACATGCAGCAACAGTTGGAGAAGCCCGTGCCTTGTTAGCGGACCTGGGATGTCACGTTACCGGCACCAACATTATGGCGCCAAAAGCGGTATTTCTCGTACTACGAGTGAGGGGTCTGCTGCCGAAGGCAGCCAACATCCTGAAACAGGAGATGCTGGCAAAGGGCGGCGAGGCTGCCGTTCCGTCGGGAGCTCTCTGCATGGAAGCACCACGAGTTGACTGTATCCTCATGGGAACGCTGGCGCAATACGATCTGCTTGCTGGTACACTGAAGCAGCAGCCCTTTGGACTCTCGGAACTCGCGTCGCAACTGGTACTGTTTGCACACCTTTCGCCTGCGCGCCCCCTCAAGCATTGGCTGGGTTCCTCCGGAGATATTGCTGTTGGTGGACTCGTGGACTGCGACATTCACCCTCCCGGGGTGCACGATCAGGCCGCCAACCCTGTTGCCCATGGCTGGAATCTCCTTGAAGAGCGATCAGACTTCCTGGTTGTGACGGGCTCCAACACTGCCGTGGTACAGGAAGTGGCTCAGCACCTTGCTGAAAGTTCTGGCTGTCCTGTTGCTGCATGGGCACCAGATAAGCCGCCGATCGATGTCACATCCGCCATGCCTGTCATCGTGCAGCAGGGGTATCGCTCGAGGCCCACGGACGGAGCAGTACTAGCCTTATGTACCGGCGAGAGATCAATGGAATTCATCGAGAAACTCATGACAACGGAAGCCGTATCCGAACGACTTTTCATAACCGCAGCACTCAAGTGCACTGATGGCAAAACTGCCTCAATCAGCCCCGTTCCCACGACCCTTCCTCGCCTGGATGCCGTCTTCATGAGGCGACAAGACTTGGCTATGCTGTCCATGAACACGCAAGTGACGACCTTGACACGGCTTTTCGACCATGGAACAAGCGTGTTCATCACAGACATACCCCATCACCTCCGCGGACTGTTGACAGCCGTCAGCCACAACCCATGGAACTCATCACCTACCAACAGGTAGGCTCAACCCAAGACGTCGCACGCCAGGTCACAGCTGCGGGCCACCCACTGCCATTTGCCATCGCCGCGGCTACTCAGTCAGCCGGAAGAGGGCGAGATGGCAAGAGCTGGAACTCGCCGCCAGGGGGACTCTGGCTAACGACGGCCTTCGACGTACCATCAGCCGCAGCAGTTCAGCAAGCTGCTATGGCAGCAGCACAAGGTGTGGCTGCTGTGCTGACGACGCAGACGGGTCTTCAGGCAGTCGTGAAGTGGCCCAACGATCTCCTGTTGCACCGCAGAAAAGTCTGCGGCATTCTTGCGGAGACTCTCGTCGCCCCCGAACGGACGACCCTGCTGCTGGGCATTGGTCTCAATGTCAACAACGCAGTGTCGCAGCAACAGCTTCCACGGGCCACCTCAGTAAGCTGGGAACTTGGACATACTCTCGAGCTGGAACCTATCACCCGAGCCATTGTGGACATCCTTGACCTGAACATCGACATTCTCGTACAGCACGGGTTTCACGCGTTCAGTGCCTGGATGAACGATAATCTCGCCCTGCGCGGCGAACTGGTCACTATCGAATTCAACAATCAGCACGATGTAGGCCGTGTTACTGGAGTATCAGAAACCGGTGGGCTCCTCCTTCAACAGCAAGACGGATCACTCAGTGAGATAAGCGCCGGAAGCATCTACCTCTGGTAACCGGTCTTCTCTCACTCATAGTCTCTCGACATTGAGCCTCGCAGCCTTTAGCACATTGTCGAACAGCATAAGTGTGGTCAGCACGCCAACACCGCCGGGCACCGGCGTAATCAGGGACGCTTTTGGACGTACGCCATCGAAGTCGACGTCGCCAACAATCTTGCCCTCAATATGATTGATACCTACGTCGATGACAGCTGCCCCTTCTTTGACATACTCTGCAGTAATCGCCTTGGGCCTTCCCATCGACACGACCAAAATATCAGCCTCACGAGTATAGTTGATGAGGTCCACGGTCTTCGAGTGACATATGGTTACTGTTGCATCCCGCTGAAGAAGCAGACAAGCGACAGGTTTGCCCACGATGGTGCTGCGACCTACGACAACTGCGTTCTTGCCCTGAATGCGAACTCCGTAGTTCTCAAGAAGAGCAATGATCGATCTTGCCGTGGCAGGAATGAAGCGAGGCTTGCCAATCATCAACTGCCCCATATTGAATGGATGAAAAGCATCGACATCCTTGTCAGGACTGATCGCGTGAAGAATGGATTCCACATCGTACTCTTTCGGCAAGGGAAGCCCAACAAGAATGCCGTCGACATCGTTGGAATCATTCAGTCTGTGGATGAGCTGCAATACCTCGGCAGATCCAACTGAATCATCGACCTTGCGAAGCTCGACATAGAAGCCCAACTCAACGCCTTTGTGCGCCATGTTCTTGAAGTAGACCATAGTCGATGGACTATTTCCCACCACGATCACTGTCAATGAGGGAGTATGTCCCTGTGATTTCAGTCGCTGTACTCCCCCTCCAATCTCGGTCTCCAGTTTCCGGGTGAACAGTGATGCTTCCATGATAGATCCCATGTCGCGCTCCTTTTCGATATCATGCTCGTGTCACTCAACAAGAACAGAGTGATGATACTGCTTCAACTCCAACATCTATCTCCCCCCAGCATCAGGTCTGGTATCCGTCAGTTGAGCTTCCATGAGGATTAACACGTCTCTGCTGGCTCCACTTACCCTTGTTACGGTTTCAAGATAGAGAGCAACTGATCGCGCGTCAAGTGCACATCCGTTTTCCCCTGAATGATCCTTCCTGAACCTCCCAGCCTGCTGCCGAACGCCTCCTTCATCCTCGCACTAAAAGCCCTAAGCATATCTTCTCTTCCAGCAGGCACCGAACAGGTGAATTGCCCCTCGCTGTCTTGTCCAGGATAGACAACTACACAAACTGGCCCCGAGGCAGAGTCCAACTTGGCAACAAGCATTCGTCCCAGTTCAGCAGGAACCTGCTCGAGGACAATTGCTGCAACGCCATCGGCAGCAACTTCCGCCAGGGCATTACGAGCCAATTCCTCCACAACGATCCGCTGCAGTTCCTTCAACTGCCTGTCCGCATCGTGATCGCGCTGCTGCAGTTTGGCAACCGACTTGGGGATGTCCTCAAGCCCGCAGGTCAACAACCTTTCGATCTCTCCTAGTACAGCGTCGTTGCGCCGATGGTACGATGTTGCTGTGCGACCGGCAACAAAATAGAGTCTCACGTTTCCTCGTACCTTGTCTGTGCGCACGATGGCAAATGCCCCTATCTCCCCAGTATTGAAAACGTGCGTCCCTCCGCAAGGATTCGTATCCAGGTTTCCAATGTTGACCAAGCGGAGAGGCCCGTTCGCAAGTTCGGGAACCTTGCGTACATCATAGGCTGCAATCTCACAAGGTTCCACAAACTGGATCTCGACCGGAAGGCACTGCCAGACAATGCGTTCGACAGCATCCTCGATGTCTCGCAGCGTCACGCTGCTGATGGATGGAGCCTCAACCTCGATACTGGCCTCCTCCTCGGTCATGTGAAAGGACAGAGTGCGAATGCCCCTATTGTCCAGTAGCCTGCTCAGAATGTGCTGGGCTGAGTGCAGCTGGGTATGGCGGCCTCGCTTCTCTGAATCGACAACACAAGCCAGATGGAACCCAACAGATACAGCCGATCCAGAAGGCAAGAGAACATAGGGCCCCAGGTCGTCCTGCTGAGCATCAAGAATGGCGATACCCGCCACCGTTCCTCCATCTGCAAGCTGACCCCCGCTTTCAGGATAGAAGTACGTCTTTTCGAACCGAACGAGAAGACCCTGTCCCGTTTCGGTCGCCTCAGTGACCACTCCTTCAAACTCGAACTTGTGGCTATCCTCCCAGTACCCTTTTTCCACCACAATCTCCCTTCTGACTACTCACCCTTCTTGGCATGAAGCGATTTCAAGTAGGCAACAATGACGCGCTCGTATCCTGCCCCGGTAGGAAGGTAGATGCTCCGATCCCGTACCTCCTCAGGGAAGTACTCCTGGGCCACCCAATTTCCGGGATAAGTGTGTGGATATTTGTACAGTGCCTGCCCCGCACGAGTGTTCTTGAGCTGAATCGGCGTATCAACATTCTTCGTCTGTGCGGCCAGGTCCTTGGCCCGCCGCATTGCCGTGAGCACCGTATTATTCTTTCTGCATGTGGCCAGGTAGATAGCTGCCTCTGTCAAGTTGAGCATCGCTTCGGGTAATCCCACGGCGTGTACTGCATCGTAGGCAGCCGTTGCCATGACAACAGCAAAGGGGTTGGCCAGGCCGATGTCTTCCGCGGCGAAGATGATCATACGACGGGCGGCGAACAAGGGATCGTCCCCCGCATCAATCATGCGTGCCAGATAGTAGAGCGCGGCATCCGGGTCAGATCCTCGCATCGACTTGATAAAGGCAGAGGCAAGATCATAGTGCTCCTGCTCAAAGTTCTTGGCCACGGGGACCTCTTTGAGCAATTCGTTCAGGTCTGCTCCCTCAACCAGGCTTCCCGATTGATACAGCCATACCAAAGCATTGATGGCAACACGCGCATCCCCTGAACTGAATGCTGCGACGCGGTTCAGTATCGTCTGATTTACCGTCATGCCAGCCCTCTGACTCCCTTGCGTGAGGACACGAACAATATCACTCGTTGCAAGTGGACTGAATCTCAGCATGAAGATCCTGGAACGCAGAGCTGGCGAAAGTGCAGCGTACGGACTCTCAGTCGTCAATCCCACGAATGTCATAAGCCGATTCTCCAGCATGGGCAGGAGAAAGTCCTGCTGGACCCGGTTGAACCGATGCACTTCATCCACGACAAGAAGGAATGGATGTCCGGCATGACGAGCAACGATCTGACGCAGTTCCGGTACCCCCGCAGAGACTGCACTCACGTACTCCATTTCCTCACCCAGCTCCAGCGCCATCAACCTGGCAAACGTTGTCTTTCCGCATCCCGGAGGGCCCCAGATAATGGCACTGAAAGGCACATGATCTCTCGCGAACTTCCGTAGCGGGCTGCCCGGACCAACGACTGTCTCCTGACCAACAAACTCGGCCAGGCTTGAAGGCTCAAACGCCTCGAATATGCGCTGCGTGTCTTCCATATATGAGGTTATAGCACGGCAGTGACATCAAATCAATGCAATAGGCAACTCTTCAAGCAGCTCAAAAATGAGCCCCATCGATCGGCCGAAACAAGAGATGCCAGGGCGCCAATTTGGGAGTCTGGCCTTTCGCCGTATACTCTTGTTGCACAGAGCCCTGAACTTGCAAAGGAGAAGCTGATGCATCCCATAGCTTTTGTTATTGGAAGTCTCACTGTTCGTTGGTATGGTATCATGGTGGCAATGTCAATTGCCATAAGTGTCATCGTGGTGTACCTCGAAGCTGGACATCAAGGCATTAACACGGACAACGTCCTGGACCTAGCCATCGTCGCTGTCATCGGTGGCATTCTCGGGGCACGCATCGGCTGGATCGTAACATCTCCCGACGTTGTATGGTATCTTGCTCATCCTCTTCGGATTCTTGCTATCTGGGAAGGTGGACTATCCTACTTCGGGGGGATTCTTGGCGGAGTAATCGCCGGCTGGTTTTTGATCCGGCGACGCAACATGGGGTTCTGGAGAATGGCGGACCTGGCTGCTCCGATGCTCGCTCTGTCCTTTGGCATTGGGAAAATCGGCTGCTGGTTGAACGGCTGCTGCTATGGTATGCCAACCACATCGTGGCTCGGGGTAATTTTCACCAACCCGCTGTCCGAGTGCGATCTCCTCAACCAAAAGCTATGGCCCGCTCAGCTGTTCAACTCAGCTTCTGGATTCATAGCCTTTGCCATCCTGTTCTGGATTGTCCAAAAGCACAAACACTTTGACGGACAAGTCTTCATCTGGTACCTCTACCTCTACGGTTCCATGAGTTTTGTCGTGGAGTTCTTCCGGTATATTCCCGTTCACGCTGCCGGGCTGACTCCAAACCAATGGACAGATCTTATCATCATCGCAGTTGGGCTTATTGCCACGCCCATTCTCCGACGGCGACCCTCGATTGGCGTTCCTGCCCATGAGCATCCAGCTACAGAGGAACAGGCAAATCGCGAAGCCGGAGAACCCGACGCCTGAACCGCTCTCCACAATGTATTGCTTTTCAATGCTAACAAAATGGCTACACTATGTTTATGACTAAGACACAGTTGGAACGTCCAGAATTGAACAACCAGCATCACGACACCATTCGTATTACTCCCCTAGGAGGTCTTGGGGAGATCGGCAAGAATATGACCGTTTATGAGGTCAATGACGATGCAATCATCGTTGACGCAGGGTTCAAGTTCCCTGAGTATGATATGCAGGGCATCGATTACGTTATACCGAACTTGGACTATCTCGATCAGATCAAGGACAAACTCCGGGGAATTATCATCACGCACTCCCACATGGACCATATTGGGGCTCTCGGATACGTCCTTGAACGCGTTCGAGTACCCATCTATGCAAGTAAATTTGCGCTTGGCATTATTGAGGATGTGATACCAGGGCGCATGAAGCCCTATGAAACCGTGGCGATACAAGCGGGAGACCGGATAAAGATTGGCCGAATAGATGTGGAGTTCATTCGTGTCACACATTCGGTCCCTGAGAGTATGGCGATTGCAATTCGTACCAGTGAGGGCATTATTGTTCATACCGGCGATTACAAGATCGACCAAACGCCTGTCGATGACAAGCCCATTGATCTTCAGAAATTCAGTGCACTGGGGCGCGAGGGCATTCTTCTGCTGCTGTCCGACTCCACCAACGCTGAGGAGTCTGGCTTTGCCGGTTCCGAACGTGACTTGAGATCAACTTTTGACGGCATTGTGCACGAGGCAAAGGGCCGCATTATCTTCAGCACATTTTCCAGCAACATTCACAGAATCCAGCAGATCATGGACGCCGTCGCTCCTCAGGGACGCAAGGTCCTCGTCGATGGCAGAAGCATCGTCAGCTCGGTCAAGGTGGCTCGCAAGGTCAAGATCTTAGAAATGCCAGAGAACATGTTCGTCCAACAAGATGAGATGGCCAGCATTCCAAAGGATAAGATGCTGATTGTCACAACTGGCACCCAAGGCGAGCCTATGAGCGGGCTTTCGCGTCTGGCACGTGGTGAACATGACTTTGTGAAGATTACCAAGGGCGACACCGTTGTCCTCTCAGCGGACCCGATACCGGGCAACGAAGAAATGGTTGCCCGTACCGTCGACAACCTGTTCCGGCGGGGGGCCAACGTGTTTTATCGTCGAGAGGACAAGGTTCACGTATCAGGTCATGGTGCGCAGGGAGACCTCAAGCTGATGCTCTCACTGACCCGCCCCAAGTTCTTTGTTCCCATCCATGGAGAATATCGTCACCTGGTATGGAACAAGCGTCTCGCAGAAAGTATTGGCATGCCGCCATCGCGCGTGTTCATCCTGGAGAACGGTCAAACATTCGCGGTTGATCGGGAACATCTGACGACTCTCAAGCGCGTTCCAGCGGAGGGACTCCTCATCGACGGCCTCGCCCTCGGGCTTCCAGACAGCCCGATTCTGACTGATCGCGCCCGCCTGGCAAAAGACGGCATTCTTGTTGCCGTCGTCAGTGTGGACCGCATGACTGGGAAGACTCTAGCTGGCCCCGAAATAGCCACGAAGGGTGTTGTGACCGATGATGATGCCATGCTGACCGACTTGGCGCGCGAAATGAAGTCATTCATGACAACGCATCGGAGTAAGGAAGCCGGCACGGCGCCCGACCTGCAGCTTGACTTACGTAGATTCCTGACTAAATATATATATGACAAAACGCGCCGGCGACCCATCGTCATCCCGGTTATTCTCGAGCGTTAGTCTTTGCCCCACAGGCGGGGGTGGCGAAATGGCAGACGCGCTAGGTTCAGGTCCTAGTGATCGCAAGGTCGTGAGGGTTCAACTCCCTCTCCCCGCACCAGCATTTGACAGCTTGTGTTGCAGCGTGTGATAAGTTTGTATCCATGATGGCCCCATTCGGGGCCATTTTCCTGTTCTTGTTGTCATGGGGCCTTTGCTGCATATAATAACAGTACTATGAGAAGATGGCGCTGTTTGTTGTCATTGAATGCTGCACTGCTGATCGTCGCTCTTGTCATGTTCGTACCTCTGGTGGCACTTGGTTCAACGGCAACCGAGGTGCTTGTCGACAAATCATTTCATATCACCATGCTCCTGGCTGGGGAGACCAGTCTTGCTTTTCCAGACGCCATCGGAACCACTGGCGACAATGCGACACCTTCCGGGTCGTACAGGGTGACAAACAAGCAGGCTAACCCTCGTTGGCACTGGGAGGGCAAAGTCTATGCCCCTTACCTTAGTGACAAACTGAATGGTCTGGGCATTCGGTGGATCGGGATCTCGCTCCCGTCGTATGGGCTACACGGCACAAACGACCCGTTCAGCATTGGCAAAGATATCTCGCACGGATGTGTACGTCATGAGAATCCAGATATCACGAGGGCGTTCCCGATGATACCGATTGGAACCCAGGTCAGAATTATCGAGACCCCTGTCTCACAGCAAACTGAAGGGATGGTAACGGACTTTCTGGAAATGTACGGTCTTCTCACGGTAATGCAAGCATCTCGTTGACAAGAAGCATGACCAGACACTGACGAAGGAGGCAGGAGGAGCGCTCCGCGTGAGCCAATCTCCGTGATCATGGAAAAACTGTCGAAGTACCAGATGGTAATCCTGATTGTCGCTGTGCTTGCTTTGGGAATCGGTGCCGGACTGTTCTTTGGTACACGTCTTGCTGGCTCTGTGCCAAGCCCGCTGCCTGTGGTTGTTGCTGATCCATCAGTTACAGATACGGTTCCTGCCCTTCCCGTACCTATCAATGTTTATGTGACGGGTGCTGTTGCTCACCCGGGCGTATATGCCCTGCCAGACAGCTCTATTGTCCAGGATGCACTGAACGCAGCAGGGGGAGCCGCCAAAGATGCAGATCTCATTGCTGTCAATCTAGCAGCCCGCCTGCAGGATGGCGAACAGATCACTGTTCCCACCATATCAGCGGATGGCTCCACTTCTCCTCTAGCTCCCACGTCATCCACCACGTCACGTACTCGTACACTCATCAGCATAAACCGCGGTACGGTGGCAGAGCTGGACACGCTTCCCGGTATCGGTCCTGCTAAAGCACAAGCAATCGTGGATTACCGAACAGCTCATGGACTGTTCAAGCGCCTCGAAGATCTTCAGAATGTGAAGGGTATTGGTTCTAAAACGTACGAAGACCTGAAATCCTTCATCACACTCTAGCGCTTGTGATACGACTTCGGCTCGTCACCCTTGCAGCCCTGGCCGTCGTTTCAGGAGCCCTTTCGGCGGCAGCTTCAGGCATCACCCCGATTCTCGCTTTTCTGTTCTTGGCAGTCCTTGAGATCCTCTATGCTCTTCAGACTCGGCACGTTCGGCTCAATCTGGTTCGGGTTATCATTGCCCTGTCTCTTTTCTGGGCAGCGTTCGCCATGACAGGCAGGGCGCTCAGGTCCTCTGCTCCAGGACAGCTTCCGGCTGACACGTCTGCTGTCACGGGAATCACTACCACACCATCGATCATGCAAAGCACCGGAGGCACGTCTCTAGAGGTGTCTGTGAGTACTGCAAACGAGATGCCACTCCAGCGTCCGGTGACAATCACCGTGCAGATTCCTGATCGCCGATCCTCCTACCCTGCCGGCGAACAAGTCCAAGTCCTGGGGCGAATAGGCGCCTTCTCCCCTCCTCTCAACCCCGGTGAACAACGCCTGGGCTCCTCCCAAACGGATGTGTTCCTTGCCCAGGACATCCAGATTCTTCCGGGGAATTCTGTTATGTCGTGGTGGGGAAGACTGACCAAGCGCGTGCGTGACCTTGTGGAGATCAGGGCACGACCTCTGCTCAATTACAGGGCTTTCGGGTTTCTCGAGGAGCTTCTTCTACATCGGAAGCTGTTTGAGCCCGTAGACCGGCAGATCTTTTCCATGACTGGTACCAGTCATCTCCTTGCCATATCCGGGCTTCACCTTTCACTGATTTTTTCCGTGATATCTGTATTAGTTGGTTCCATGTTTTCCGAGAAGAACACTGGAAAAATAGTGGCACCTCTTGCAGCCACGTTCGTCTACCTGGCATTCATTGATTTTCCTCTCAGCGCTGACCGCGCATTTGTTATGCTCTTTGTACTTACGGCGACTCGTCTGTTCGGAGGGCACCTGAGCAAACTAGCAACCCTCTCGTGGGCAGCTCTCATCATGACTCTTCTCGATCCTGTGTCTGTTTTCGACATAGGACTCCAGCTGTCATTTGCGTCTATCGCTGGTCTTTTCTTTATCAGCGAACCACTCGCACGCTGCTTTCGACCACGGCACCCCCTGACTCGCGGGCTGATTTCCTCCCTGTCTGCTACGGTCGGGGCTTCCGTTCCCACTGCAGCACTTGTCATGTCGACCTTCCATATCGTCGCTCCCATCGCACTCGTAGCAAATATTATCGCCATCCCGGCAGTTTCACTGCTGTTGATGAGCCTGCTCGCGTGGTCCGCTGTACTCGTACTCCTCCGCCCTGTAGCGATACTACTGGCTCCCATCATCAATGGTATCTCGGCAATCCTGGTAGATTGTCTCGGCTTCTTGAGCCGTTTCCCTATGTCACACCGTAACGTCTCTGCGCCCCGGCCTCTACTCCTCGCTTCCCTGACCCTCTTCTTTGGCGTTGTCATCCTCACCATGGACAATTGGACAAGGTTGCGTCGAGTGCACTACTCAATGGTCCCCGCGGCCATGGCAGGCCTGCTGGTTCTTCTGACCTGGTCGTTCGGAACCGTATCATTCGATACCCGTGTCACGTTCCCTGTCGTCGACAATGGAAACGTCATCCTCATCCAGAGCAAGACGATGGGAACGTGGCTGTGCCTATTTGACACCAATGCGAAGGCTGGGAACCGGGCGGTTCGTGCCGTGGCAGCTCTCGGGGTAAACGCACCGGACGTCGTCCTTGTCGCGGGCTCGCCTACCGACCTTCCAGAACAGCTGGACGCCGTGTTTGGACTGCTTTCCCCAAG
Organism: bacterium; assembly: GCA_021373025.1. GTDB lineage: Bacteria > Caldisericota > Caldisericia > Cryosericales > Cryosericaceae > Cryosericum. The sequence goes on along the minus strand of JAJFTL010000022.1, from coordinate 141,817 downwards.
GCAAGTCTATGTCCCCGCTGCGGATGCCTCGATTCCAATCGCTGGTCTTCTTCCACGTTTTCAATCGATTGTTTCGCCCCTCGGCTCTGGAAAGATGGTCACCATCGATCTAGGTGGCTCGATTCGGGCTGGGAACACAACTGCATCCAGCCCTTCCGTGCAGGTCGTCACACCTGCCTTAACTGGTGAGGCAAGCGCCAACGCAGTACTCTCGCCATCCGCGCAGGGCTTCAACTTTGCCTATGATACTTCTGCCGGGATTGTCCGAGTTCTCACCGGGTCGTCAACAGCGACCTTCTCTCTCAAACAAACCGGGTGCATCTCTGTATTCACTCGTGGCTCACGGTGCTGGGTTGCGTCTGACTCAAGACGCTGATACAATAAACTCATGACAAATCGAGTAGTACTGGTTGATGGAAGTTCAATCCTCTATCGTGCGTTCTATGCCATGCCACACCTCAGTTCGCCTGCTGGGATCCCTACCGGCGCAATTCTTGGTACCACCACGATGCTTCTCAGTATCATTGAGGACCTTCAACCTCAGTACATGGGCGTCTTCTTTGACCGAAAGGCAGCAACGTATCGCCATGAAATGTTCCAGGAATACAAAGCGAACAGGCAGGCCATGCCTGACGAACTTGTCAGTCAACTGATCAACCTCAAGCAGCTCGTCAGAGCTCTAGGAATCGTTACACGAGAAAAGGATGGGTTTGAAGCAGATGACTTCATAGGCGTCTACACTCGAATTGCGTACCAGTCGAGGATTCCATGTATCATCTATTCTGGAGATAATGACCTGTTGCAGTTGACAGACGAAAACACCTCAGTGCGCATCACGGTCAAGGGTGTCAAAGACATACGAGAGTATACGCCGGCTGCGATCTCTGCCGAGTTCGGGGTTTCAGCCACCCAACTCATTGACGTGAAGGCGCTGACAGGTGACCCTTCGGACAACATCCCGGGCGTGCGTGGCATTGGAGAGAAGACTGCCCTGAAACTCATCCAGGAATTTGGCTCTGTTGAAGCCCTGCTGGCCAATGGCGGCCCTGAGCGCTACAAGGCACTGCTTGAAGAGAACCGCGATCTGATCCTCCGCAATCGATCGCTGGTCACGATCCGGACGGATCTCGCGGAACCAGTAGCCCTCGCGGATCTTCTGCGCCAGTCTCCAGACGTTGAACTGGCCACTCAATTGTTTGCCAGCTTGTCCCTCGTCACGTTGAGTAGGCGTGCAGCAAAGGTACTCGGCCTCCCGGCACTTGCCCTGACCGCAAAGCCAGCCCTCTCTGATGACTTGTTTCAATCTGGTCCTTCCTCACCAAAGCCTGCACGAGAACTGATAGCTTCTCCTGATCAGAGGATCGCTCTTGCTATTCTTCCAGACGATGGCGGACAAGGATTCACCATTGCACGCCGGACAAGGGACGATGCCTCTTCGAAACATGTGGACGCCACGTTCGGCTCGCTTCCCGATGCTCTTCGCCTATGGTCATCAGCCATGACCTACGTCTATGACTACAAGAAACTGCTTCACATCCTTATTCCTCTGGGCATCGCACCACCGCCCAACGTACGAGATATCATGCTTGAGCAATACCTGCTGGATCCAGACCAAAAAGCGTGGGGAGCTGATCGTATCGGCGAAGCATGGGGTCTTGCTGGAGATCCATCGAGTGCGGAGGGCCTAGCGGAGCTTATTTACCGTGTCTCCTATCCATTGGACGCAGCTCTTGAGTCAACGCACTTGATGCCTGTTCTGGATCAAATGGAAATGCCGTTTGCGATGGTACTTGCGAACATGGAGATTGCTGGTATACGAACGGACACTGGCTATCTGAGAGACTTCGGGGCAAGGCTTGGGCTTCGCATTGCCGATCTTGAGCGACAAACGTATGAACTGGTGGGAACACGTGAATACAGCCTTCAATCACCGAAGCAACTGGCCGTCTTGCTCTTCGACGTGCTTGGCCTGTCCCCAACCAAAAAGACCAAGACAGGCCTGAGCACCGACGTTGAGTCTCTAGAGGCGATCCAGAACCAGCATCCTGTCATTTCACTGATTCTGGAACACCGACAGCTGACCAAAATTAAGGGAACCTACGCAGATTCACTCGTGCGCTACGTAGGGCCGGACGGAAAGATCCATCCAACATTTCTCCAGACTGGAACTTCCACGGGCCGCATCAGCTGCATTGACCCGAACCTGCAGAATATCCCCGCCAGAACAGAAATTGGCAGGGAAATCAGGCAAGCATTCATTCCCAGCCATGAGGGCTGGTGCCTTGTCTCAGCAGACTACTCTCAAATCGATCTCAGGATGCTCGCTCATCTTTCAGGTGACCAGAACCTGCGCAACGCATTTGAACAAGGTGAAGATATCCATCTGCACACTGCCTCTCAGGTCTTCGACGTTCCCGAATCCCAAGTCACGCCAGAAATGCGGAAGCGCGCCAAGACCATCAACTTTGGCATCATCTATGGCATTTCGCCCTATGGTCTTGCCCGTCAACTGAACATCACCAGCGACGATGCCCGACGCTATATTGAACGCTATCTGCAACGGTTTCCTGGCATCAAGGAGTATCGTGACAACATTATCGAGGCGGCCCAGCGTGATGGATATGTGACGACGATTCTTGGCCACCAGCGACGAGTGCCCCATATCAACAGCCACAACAACACGGAGCGCCAGGAGGCAGTTCGCCAGGCTTTCAACACCGTTGTGCAGGGAAGCTCTGCAGATGCAATCAAGATAGCCATGATTCATCTCGCAAGCAGCTTGCTGCCTCTCAGCGCACGTATGGTGCTTCAGGTGCACGATGAGATCGTTGTCGATACACCTGCTGACGAACTTGACAAGGTGCGGTCGCTGATGCAGAACTCCATGGAAACAGCTGTGCAACTTTCTGTTCCCCTTGTAGCACACGTTTCGTCTGGGCCAAGCCTCCGGGACCTCGAATGAGAATCGACATTGGGCTCACCGGCAACATTGCTTCAGGCAAGAGTTTGGTGTCATCAATGCTGCGTGAGCTTGGAGCTGCTGTGCTGGATGCGGATCTCATCGGAAAGAGCGTCCTTGCCAGAAATGTCGGGGGGGCCCTTGACCAGGTGAGAACCGCCTTTGGCAGCGGTGTCTTTCGTGGAAGCCAGCTTGACCGCCGAGCACTGGGCAACCTTGTCTTTAATAGTCCGGACCTGCTCTTCAAACTCAATTCCATTATGGTCCCTGTCATGACAGAGCTCATCATCAAGGAAATGGAATGCCTGCACCGAACATCGGATGCCGTAGTTCTCGATGCTGCCATTCTCATCGAGGCAGGCTGGCAGAGCCTCGTCGATGAAGTCTGGGTCGTTCGAGCATCAAAAGCAGAGCAATTGGAGCGCCTCATGACCCGCGATCACCTCTCACGGGATGAGGCTGTCAGTCGCATCGCTGCCCAGATGCCACTGGATCAAAAGTTGCCTTTCGCCGATGTGATCATCGACAACACACAAGACGTCGAAAAAACACGGAAGCAGGTGGAGTCTCTGTGGCAAACACACTTACAGAACCGCTAAGTTACTCCAGGATCGCAACATACAACGAATGCCCCCGGAAATTTGAACTGAAGTACATTCAGAAAATCCCTGAACTGCCGCATTGGTATTTCAGCTATGGAAAGAGTATTCACGCTGTCCTCGAAAGACTGCCCACCTGTCACGTTGGTGAGGACGGCCTGCTGTACGCTGAGCAGAGCTCCCTCTTCCCCACGTCGCTGTCACAGATGTTGACAGAGAGTTGGCTTTCTCAGGGCTATGCCAACGACAGGGAAGAAGAACGCAAAAAACAGCTTGCTCTTCGCATCCTGACCGCTTTCTTTCCCGTCTTCCAGTGCACCTGGCACCAGACGCTCTATGCGGAACGCTTCTTCACCACGGCTCTTGATGGCATTCCCTTCACCGGCATTGTAGACCGTATCGATCGGGTGTCCGATAACGTCCTACGCATTGTCGACTACAAATCATCCAAACCCCGAAGTGCATCAACACTGTCCTCTCATCGATTTCAGGTAGCACTCTACGCGGCCGCGCTAGCTCAGCAGGATGAATTCAAAGGACAGCGCTTCCTCCTCCAGACGTACTACCTCCGCGAAAACCTGAAAGCTGAATTGACGGAAGGAACAGAGACGTACATGGACAAATCTCGCCAAGTGGTGACAACGACCGCGCATCGAATCCTTACAGGAGACTTCCAGGCGAAACGCGGCAGCTCCTGTTTCTCGTGCGACTACCGAACAGTCTGCCCCGTCTTCCGTCATGCCTGAACTCACCATCCATCGAGAAAAACAATCCCCGCGACTAACAAACATCGCGGGGATTGCAGCAGTATCCTGTGGACCAGTCGCTATATCTTTGTCTTCAGCAGGTCGCCCAGGCGGTGCACGCCTTCAGTAATGTGCTCCGGATCCACTGCGGAAAAGTTCAGTCGCATGTGGCTATTGTCGTCTCTGTTGGGATAAAATGCAACCCCTACAACGTACGCGACTTTCGCTGCGATGGCTTCACTGAATATGGCGGCCGTGTCGACGTTGTCCGGCGTTTTTACCCATACGAACAGCCCTCCCTCGGGATTAGTCCACGTGCAACCACTCGGAAAATACTTCTCGAGAGCGGCAATCATCGCGTTCTTCTTCTTGGGATACTCCTGGCGAACTACCTCCAGATATTCGTCCATCCACCCACGGCTGATGAACTCATAGGCAATATACTGGGTCAGGGCTGGCGAACACAAGTCTGCGGCCTGCTTTGCGGTGACGATTCTCTTCATGATGTCTTCGCGCGCAACGATCCAGCCCAGCCTCAGCCCCGGGAAACTGATCTTGGAGAATGTCCTGAGCGCTACAACACGCTCCTTGCCACCCAGTGCCAGCAGCGAGGGAACCGACGTACCCTCAAACCGAATTTCTCCATATGGATCGTCTTCCACGATGAGCAGATTATACTTGTCCGCCAGATCGATCAACTGTCTGCGACGTTCCGCCGTCATCGTGACACCGGCAGGATTGTGGAACGTAGGGCAGGTGTACACGAACTTCGGCCGAATGTTTGCCTTCTGCAGCTCCCGAAGCTTCTCTTCCAGGACGTCCATCTTCATGCCATCCTGGTCAAGGGGAACTGTACAGAACTTGGCCTGCATGCTTGCACAAGCCTGGATCGCGCCAAGATAGGACGGCTCCTCCACGATAACGGTATCACCAGGATTCACAAAAATCTGAGATACCAGACTCAGACCTTGCTGTGATGCAGTGGAGATGATAACGTTGTCAAGGTCGACCCCACGGACGCCTTCACTTTCCATTCGACTCCCGAGCAGAACGCGTAATTTCTTGATGCCCTCGGTGGAACCATACTGAAGCGCCTTGGTGCCGTATTCTCTCAACGCATAGGTGCTCGCCTCAACAACCCGGTCGATAGGGAAGAAGCGGTCATCCGGCATACCTCCTGCAAGTGAAATGATCTCCGGACTGTCGACGAGTTTGAGAAGCTCTCTGATTTCCGACGGTCGAGAAGCCAACGCCCTTTCCGAGAACAACTCTTCTGCATTTAGCGACATCGATCTGCCTCCACATTGTGATGATATCTTGGCAAGTACCACTTGCAAGAAATCAACAAGCACTACTTACCAATGAAGTATACTTCTATTCCAAAAAAACAAGAAGCCTGCCACGAGAGCGGGCTCACACCCTGGGTCATGGCAGCTGGGCCTAGAGACCGATTTCCGCGGAGATCTCCTTCATTGACGTCAGCCCGATGCCCACAAAATCATAGACATCAAGTCCCATTTCCTGGCAAGCAAGTATTTGATCCCTGTTTGCACCGGCAGCAAAACGCTTTTCCTTGAAGCGAAGCATGACAAAATCCGTATCAACGCCATCCAGCTTCTTGTCCGGTCGAATGAGTGCACATGCGACAATCAGACCCGACAATGGATCGGCTGCATACAACGCTTTGTCCATCATGCTCCTGCGCGGCAGTCCATGCAAGGCATTATGCACTCGAACAGCGTAGCAGATGTCTTCAGGAACGCCCATCAGGTGCAGCTGTTCGGAACCGACAATGCCGTGCAGATTTGGTTTGTCCTTGGTTTCCGCATAGTCAATATCATGGACCAACCCGGCCAGACCCCATTTATCAGCGTCCTCATGGAAGTGAATGGCCAGACCACGCATGATCGCCTCAACAGCGAGCATGTGATTCACGAGATTCCGAGACGGCGAACGCTCGACAACTATGTCGTACAGCTCCTCCCGATTCATCACCTATCCTTGGGATCCAGAAATTGGAGGCTCAGAAGGAAGCTCGATGTCGTCCGTCGTTTCAGCCTGCTCGCTGTCAACGGAAGACTGAGAGACCAACTCGCCGATAATCTCGCCATGATCGACCTGAACACCCACGAACCTCTCCGCGCGGCCCTTCTTGACTGCAAACAAGGCCGTCAGCCCAAGCGTCACAATAAATGCGTAATTCAACCCAGTAAACAGGATGACAAGTCCCACGTTGAGCCACGATGGAAACTGATATTCTGGGTGAACTGCTGCATAGTTGCTGACATAGTAGGAGACAAAGCTTCCCAGGAGCCATTGCAGGGTATAGTACGTCGTAACAAGCGCTGTGGTAAGAAGAAGAAAGAGGCTGGCCTTGCCATCCTGAGAACGCCTATACTTTATTGCCATTACAAGTCCACCAGCTGCCAGAAGCGCGTACGCGAGATTGAAAAAGAAGTCGACACTGAAAATTGCGCTAAATGGAATCATGAGCACCGCCTTTGTCTTTGAGTGTCTTCGGTACCGCCCCTTTCGAGACAGCTGCTGTCTTTCTTGCTTCACCACGTGCAGCGGGCTTTGCCCCAGCCACCTTCCTGGAACTTTTTGCCTTCGATGATTCAATCTGATGAACCGTCGTGTCACCTGCTGATGCCGACGTCTTGCGCTGCACCGCTTGCCTTTTCGGTCTCGGTCCCTTGTTCAGGAATTCAAACTCGATCTTGCCCCTGTCCCCAAGTTTCAGGTAGGCAGAAAATGGCCTGTTGTACTTGGAGACAAAATCCTCAATCAAATCTGTTTTGCCCTGTTCGAGAAGCTTGCGAGCCATCACACGATCAACGGTCTTGCCTGCATACGTCTTCTTCATTTGAAAATGGCAGCCAGCAGTCGTGCACCGATAGTGCTCGGTCGTTTCCACGACGGTACCTTGGCACACTGGGCAGCGCCCAACCGGCTCCTCGTTGACGACAGGTTCTCCTGCAGCTGAACCTCCACCCGATCCCTCAGCAAACTCCCACTTGAGCGTGTTGTCGGGTTTGAGGAGAAGACGGGCACTGAACTTGAATCCGCGCCTGCTGACAAATCCGTCAAGCATGTCAGTCTTCTTCTCTGTGATGAGCTGCCGAGCTTCCTCCCGGCTGATAGAACGCCTCAAGATGGTCTTGGGGATACTGAACTTGCAATCCGTTTTCTTTCGGCCATGGTGCTCGCACACATAGGACGAAGGACGCTCGACAACGTTGCCTCCGCACATCGGACACACGCCCAACGGCTCTGTCGACTCAATGCCAATCTGCGTTGGCGCATCGTACCCCTTGATCTTGTCGATCATCTGTCGCGTGAACTCCTCGATACGGCGAAGAAACTCCCCGTCATCCAACAACCCTTTCTCTATCTTGCGCAAGCTCATTTCCCAATCTCCGGTGAGATCCGGAGCCACCAGATCGGACAGCTGGATTCCTTCGAGAAGGTCGATCAGGTCTATGCCCCTCTTTGTCGCGACAAGACTTCGAGCTTTCCGCTCAACGACTCCAGTTCTTATCAGTTTCTCGATGATTTCTGCTCGCGTGGCGGGAGTTCCCAGCCCGCGCTCTTTCAGTGCTTCAGCCAACTCCTCGTCATCAACCAGTTTCCCGGCCGTTTCCATGGCAGCAATAATGGATGCGTCCGTAAACCGCGCCGGAGCCTTTGTCAGCTTGCGCTCGCTCTGGACTTTGAATGCCTGGACGCTTCGTCCATCGTGAAGATCCGGCAAATCCTTGCTTTCTGCTTCACGTGGAGCAACTTCCAGCCATCCAACAGCTTTCACAACTCTGCCATCGCTACCGAACGTCTCGTTCTCGACAACAGTCTCAACGTGCGTCAACATCAAGACAGCTTCTGGATAGAATTGCTCGAGAAACCTACGGACCACTAGATCGTAGACCACACTCTCATCATGCGACAGGCTGCTGCGATCAACTCTCGTACCCGTTGGAATAATAGCGTAGTGATCGCTGACCTTGTCGTCATTGAACACGAATGGCCGCATCTTCCATCCATCGCGTTGCACATGTTGAACAAATGGAGCGTACTCCCCCGCATCAAGGTCTCCGAGGACAGTCATGACTTCTTTGCGAAGCGCCTTAGGCAAGTACTTACTGTCGGTCCTGGGATAGGTAATTGCACGCTTCTCCTCGTACAGCGATTGTGCTGCCCTGAGCGTTCGGCTCGCACTGAGGCCATTCAAGCTGTTTGCTTCACGCTGCAAGAGTCCCAGATCATAGAGGTAGGGCACCTGCATGCGACTCTCCTTCTGGACAACCGACTGAATCGTCCCTTTGTGCCCCGAGCACTTTCTTGCAATGGCCTGAGCTCCCGCCTCCTCAGAAAGCCTGGTTTCAGAACCACGATGCCACAATCCTGTGTAGGTGGGTTCACCCTGCGGCAACACCTTGAACTCGGCGTTCACCTCGAAATAAGGCTCCGGTACGAACGCCTGAACCTCCTTCTCGCGCTTTACGATGAGCGCCAGAACCGGTGTCTGCACGCGCCCCACGGTTACCAGCGACCCATTCCGCCGCGTCAGACCCCGCGTCGCGTTGATACCCACGAGCCAATCCGCCTCAGAACGCGCTAGTGCTGCTCTGCCCAAGTCGTCGTACGCCGATTCAGGCTGGATATGCTTGAAACCGTCACGGATGCTTTCTTCCGTGTAGGAGGACAGCCACAAACGTGAAGCAGGTTTCTTCCCTGCAGCCTGCACATAGATATTCCGGAAGATCAACTCTCCCTCGCGACCAGCATCACAGGCGTTGATGACCTCGTCCACATCCTTCGAAGCGATGAGTTTCTTCAGTGCGCCAAAGCGCTCTTCGGCGCCCTGAAGCACGGAAAAACGAAATTTCTCGGGTATGACAGGCAAGTAGGACAGCAGCCACTGCTTGTACTTCTTGTCATACTCCTCCGGCTCTGCCAATCCGACAAGGTGACCTACAGCCCACGAGATGATATAGTGTTCACCTTCATAGTAGTCGCGACCCTTCTTGCAGTGATCAATAACAGCGGCAAGTTGTTCCGCTACACTCGGCTTTTCCGCAATGACAAGCTTCTTCACAACTTCTCCTTAGACACCATAAGAAAATGACGGCCTTCATTATACATGCAAAAGATCGCGCGCAAGGGGGGCGAGGCTTCTCACTTCATAGAACGTAGTGTAAAACATCTTAGCAGGTTCAGGAGTGAAATCATGCAGCTTACTTTTTCCTCATACAACCGTTCCCTTTTCGTCTTATTGTTCTACAATGCAGGCGTTGGTTTTCTTCACAGAGAAGTTTTTCTCCTTACAAGTCCCTGTATTCAAAAACGAGATGAGGTCCCTGTTCGCCGCCCATTTTGCAAAGCGGGCCGGAATTCCCCCAATCAGCTATGGAGTCCTTGTGTTTTACTCATTATGAGCTGCTCCACCTCAGGATAATTCTCCTGAGTGCAGAACAGTGCGATATTCTCCGAAAAGCCGCCTCGCAGCAAGATCGTCTTCTGGCGGGGCTTATACTTCACACTTCTCACGCAGCTCCATCGGATAAAAACCTGCTGCCTCGACTGGGCCAGAATCCCCGCGCCCGCCACGCCGGGCTTGCCAGAGAGAAGCCCCAGGAAAACCGTCAGGGCATTGACAACCTTGTTTTTCTTCGCTTGCTTTGCCTGCGTCCGGCAGAGCACGCCCTTCTCGTCCAGCTCAAACTCCGCCTCGTATTTTCCGCCGTACACCGCCATGATGAAAAGCCAGGTCAAAAACAGGAGCGCGATCAAAAGACCCAGCGCATAGAGCGTGTATACGCTTTTACCCGAAACAACGACAAGAATAATGATCAGAAGACCGAAGGGGATGCCGACGGCAAGCCCTAACTGCTTCAAAATAACCGTATTCCGGAAGATCGGCACACTGATGCACCACTCGATTTTTTCATGCGCGGCGCTCAACTTGGCACCTCTTTTCCAGCATCACTTTTCATACAAACTGTCTGTAATTTCGCTCAGAATACTCCCGATCACACCTCCGGCAAGAATGAAAAGGATCAGCCCGTTGGCGCACAGAATCAGGGAAGCTCTCGCGAAATTTCTCTTGTTAGGATTCACCGACCGACGGAGCTCCACAGAAACAGCAGGGTACCGTTCAGGATGGGCACGATAATCAGCAAAAGTATTCCTACGTACTGTCAGACGCGCAGCGGTCCGGCGACCGCAAGGGCCATGTGGCCGATCCCGAGCAAAATGAGGAGTATGGAAACAAGAAGCATCAGCGCGCCCATACCGTTTTTGTGTCGTTTGTTGTTTAGTTCCCCGCAGTAAACAGGCGACGCCAGCCTAGGGGCGGTCGGCCGCGTTTCGATTTTTGCCCCGCAGCCGGTACAAAAGCCGGCCCCATCCGGAAGCTTGATTCTGCAATGCTTACAAAACATGGGCTTCACTCCTTCATTTCTTCACCTTTACGATACGGCAGTATAAAAATCCGATATTGCCGTCGCCATGGCTATTTCACCCTTTCATCCAATTCAGGTAACCTCTTTCCATTCGTAGATATAGAGGGTTTGAACGCCCACTACGCCGCCGGATGCCAAAACGCGAATGGCCATCCGGTCCCCCTCCGAACCCGCTCCGAAGGTTCCGTAGACCGTGGGGGAAAAGGATTGGTATTTCTTGCTCTTACTGGAGGTAAAGCTGCTTTTCCCGTCCCTGTCCCTTAGATCCGTCGCGCTGCCTTTTTGTTCTCCCGCTTCGTCAATGTAGAAAACCTGTGCCTTACCCCACCAACCGCCGGATTGATTGGAATGGTCGTTGTGAAGATGCGTGACCGTCAGGTCGATCGAAAACTCTTCATTCGGTCTAATTATGGTCCTGGATGGCGCGGTCCAGGTTACCTGCCCCGACTGACTCATGCCCTGTTTCATCCATAAATAATCCTTGGCGAGATAGGTTTCCGTGAATGTGGCGCTGCCCGCCGACGCGGCAATATCCAGACGCCAGCTGCCCGCGGTTTTTTTATTCTGAGCGTCCAGCTTCGACTGCCAGTCATTGGTCTTGGTTTCCGTAAGTACCCAGGCATATTCTTTTTCTGCGGTCGGCTGGGAAGCAGAGACAGGGGCAGACGATGCCGGGGCTTCGTTATTTGCGGATGCTGACGGAGCGGCCGGAGCGGCTGACGGCTTCACCTTTCCGATATAGCCCTTTTCCTCCAGCCATTGATAAAACTCTCCTCTTTTTTCGGGCCCGAAGCTGATCCACATTGCGATGGCTTCATTGAGGTTCGCTTGTGCGCTTTCGCCGCTTTTCAGCACGGGCATCTCACCGCCGAACAGGTCGAGGATATTTTTTCTGACGGCAAACAATGTACGCAGCCGGCTCTCAATATCCGTGTCAAAACCAAAACCGAAGCTGCCTCTTTCCAGCAGCAGGTCTTTCTTAAAACCCTCAATGACTTTAGCGTACTCCGCTTCTTTTCCCTTGACGGTCTTCTCGCTTGCAAGGCGTTTTTCAAAGGTTTTCCGCAGGTTCGCTCCCGCCTGGCCCGCGATGCGCACGCTCAGAGCCTCATCCTTGTCAAGCTCGCTTCTTGATATGCCGTTGACCGCGCAGTAGTTGTTTTTCGCCTCATCCTGAAGCCTGATCAGATACCCGCGCATTTGCGTCGCGCACATCAAAGCCCAGTCATCGTCGCTGACCGTCGCAAAGCCGCCGCTCGTGTCTTTGACATAGTTTCTGTACGCCTCGTCAAGCTCGTAATCCTTCCAGCTTGCGATACCGGCGTCTATGACCTCCACAGCGGCCTGATAAGCTCTGCCCGCAGGGAAATATCCGATAAAGGCGGAAGAAAGCTCCTTCGCCGCGTCGGTATAGTTGCCATCTTTTAACTGTAGGGCTCCCTTGACCAGTCCCGTGGCCACGGCTGCGCCTTTACCCGTGATATTATCCATCAGGGCGTCTTCCATTTTTAACTGCTTGATCAACGCATTCGCCGCCATTTCGCCGCATTTTACGCCGAAGTCCGCGACATCGCCCCGCTCTGTCGAAGCCACAAGGGTACCGAAGTCGGATTCCTTCGCGACGGAGCGCAGCAGCTTGCCTTTGACGGTTTCGTCCGAAATTCCCATTTCCTCAAAGGCTTCATTGAACGTATCCATGACCTTATTGGAAAGAGCCTTTTCGCGTTCTTCGTCCTCCCATATCTGCACCGCCATCTTTTGCGTATACAGTTTTATTTTTTCTTCCTCCGTCGGCTTGACCGCGGAAAAAAGCGAAAAATGATAGGTTTCAAAGGTGACATAGCCTTCGCTTACCCTGGTTACGTCGGGAAATATGTAATCCCAGCTTTCTCCGTTATAATAGGCCGCCAGATAATCGTCTACCTTTTCTTTCGGAGTGCGCTGCTCCTTGGGAATTTGCATCGTGACCGTGACCGGGCGGTCCAGATAGACGCCGTTCTCGCTACCCGCCGTTATTTTTACCGGTGTTCCTATCCATTCAAACGCGTCGTTTTGATAATTCTCCCTTTCCGTTTCCGACAGCACGCTCATTGTCAGGGTAAGATCGCTTTCAAAGAAGGCATAGGCCGGGATATCGAGCTGCCAGCCTGTCTGGGAAAGGTCGCCGACTGTTGTTTCCCCGTCCGGACGGACAGCTTGTTCAACCGTCGCTCCTTTTACAAAAGGATCACCGTCACCGCCGAAAAACCGCAGTAAAACTCCGATTCCGACCGCAAGGATAAGCACCACGGCGATAGCAGAAATCAGGATCTTCCTTGACGGCATCCCGCGCTTTTTTACAAAGGCGTCCGCTGCTTTGGGCGCGGACGTTGTCTGTTCTGTGCTCTGCGGCGCGGAAACCGCGCTCCCACACACAGCGCAGAATGTTGCGTCGTCTGAAAGCTCAGCCCCGCAGTTTCTGCAAGATCTCCTCATAGATAACCTCCAAAATACAGAATTGTTTGGAGTCTTATTGTCTGTTCGCCCCGAGTGAGCCTGGTGCGCCCGACAGGATTTGAACCTGTAATCTACGGCTCCGGAGGCCATCGCCTTATCCAGTTGGGCCACGGGCGCGCACGCTGGTCTCAGTATAGCAGAAAGGCCAACCCTGTACAAGGTCGGCCTTCGGCTCAGCAACTCGCAAAACGGAACAAGCTACTCTACTGTCACACTCTTCGCCAGGTTCCGCGGCTGGTCCACGTCCAGGCCCTTGCCGTCGGCAGTGTAGTATGCAAGGAGTTGAAGCGGTAATGAATAGACGACTGGCGAGAAAAGCTCTTCCACCGGTGGCATCGGAATGTAGTCGGTAGCGATGCCCTGGGCCCTTTTGTCCTTCTTGTCCGCTAGCACGACAAGTGGCGAATCGCGCGCCATGGACTCCTGCAGATTGGAATAGGTCTTCTCGTACAGCGCGCCCTGCGGAAGGAGGCCTACGACCGGAACATCCTCGTCGAGCAGCGCAATAGGACCATGTTTCAATTCACCCGCAGCATATCCCTCGGCATGGATATAGCTGATCTCCTTCATCTTGAGGGCACCTTCCAGTGCAATGGGGTAGTTCACGCCGCGCCCTACGTAGATCATATCATGGACTTTGTATAACTTGCGTGCAATCGTTTCCATGATGCCTGCATATTCCAGCACCTGCTCGCATTTCTGACTGAGACTGCACAGCTGAGATGCATAGTGAACGGATGTCTCGGCATCCAAGGTACCATTACGCTGACCGAAATTGAGAGCAATAAGGTAGAAGGCAATAAGCTGTGCCATAAACGATTTCGTTGCCGCGACTCCTATCTCAATGCCAGCCTGCGTTACAAAAGTCACGTCTGACTCGCGGGAGACAGTGCTTTCAGGGCGATTCGTTATGGCAACCACCTTAGCTCCAAGGTCCCGTTGAAGCCGAAGAGCAGCTAACGTATCAATCGTCTCTCCTGACTGCGTGACAGCAATTCCCATCGTACCAGGACGCACGATGGGCCGCTGATAGCGATATTCACTGCTGAAGCTTACATCGGTGGGGATACGGGCCAGCTCCTCCAGAAGATACTTTCCAACACGCGATGCGTGATACGACGTGCCGGCAGCAACGATTGAAATGTGTTCCGGTACGGGCAAATTGCTGAATTCCTCCAGTTCGACGTGTCCAGTGTCGACATCAATGCGTCCGTACAGCGTATCTCTGATAACGACTGGCTGCTCGTGTATCTCCTTCAGCATGAAATGCTTGTAGCCTTGCTTCTCAGCAGCCGAAGCATTCCACTGAACAGTCATGGGTGTTCGATCGAAGGCATGCCCGTCTTCAAGTGAGTAAAAACCATACCCCTGCCGGTTGATCTCAACAACATCTCCGTCGCGCAATGGAATGATGCGATGCGTATATTCAAGAAGTGCCGGCGTATCCGAGCCAAGGATCATTTCCCCATCGCCAACGCCCAGTACCAGGGGAGACAACTGGCGGACTGCCACAATGCGACCAGGAAAAGCCTTACCCAGAACAAGAAAGGCGAATGCTCCATCAAGCTGCAAAGCAGTCTTCCGTGCCGCATCCAGCAGATCTGCACCACTGTCGATCTGCTCCTCCATCAGATGAGCAATGACCTCAGTGTCAGTCTCGGACACAAAGACATGTCCTTTCCGGATCAGGTCGTCCCGGAGAACCTGATAGTTTTCTATGATCCCGTTATGGATAACCGCGATCGTACCCTTGCAATCCACATGCGGATGAGCATTCCTGTCTTCAACCTTGCCATGAGTTGCCCATCGCGTGTGTCCCATTCCTGTTGTAGCCGTATACTCATTTCCCTCGATAGCTTCTTCAAGAGCTCTAAGCTTTCCACGTTTCTTGACAACAACCAGCTCTCCCTTCTCGAGAATAGCCATCCCTGCAGAATCGTACCCTCGATACTCAAGCTTCCGCAGACCCTCTATAATCACAGGAACAGCTTTACGCGGCCCGACATATCCGATGATTCCACACATATCACTCCTCCTCCTGCTGACAGCCAGATACCAGGACCTGCTTCAATCGATCTGCAAGCGTCATGAGCCTCTCGGTGTCCTTGCCCTCGAGGAAAATCCGCACCAGCGGTTCCGTCCCCGATGGCCGCACGACGAGTCTGGCCGCATCGCCCAATTCCATCCGCACATCCTCGACCGCGGCAACAAACTCGGGCCGCAATACGACAGATTTGTCCCTCACCCTTACGTTTTCTGCAATCTGCGGATAGAGTTCGATCTCATCAACAAATGCTGACAGGTCGCGCCCGGTGCTGGCCAGGTATCCCAGAACGGACAGCGTGGTAGCCAACCCATCTCCGGTCACGTTCTGGTACACATTGATAATGTGTCCCGATTCTTCGCCGCCAAGCACAAAATTGCCATCGTGCAGACGGTCCAGAATGTACCGGTCACCAACATTTACCCGCTCAAGCGTGATACCATGCATCTGCAGCGCTCTTTCCAGACCAAGATTGGTCAAAACTGTGCCGACAACCGTATCCCCATGCAACCGATTCTCTGAGGCTAGCCCAACCGCAAGAATATAGAGCATAATATCTCCTGAGACTCGTCGTCCCTTGCGATCGGCCATTATGACACGATCTCCATCGCCATCATGGGCAATGCCCAGGTCTGCCCGCTCCGCCACCACACGCGCGCCTAATGCAGCCGGATGCGTTGATCCGCAATCCTTGTTGATCAACCTCCCATCCTCGTCCGTGTTCATCTCGATTACGTCTGCGCCCAACTGTCGCAGCAGTGCCGGCGTTGTATAACCAGTTGCGCCGTGCGCCGCGTCAACCACGATTCTGATGCCGGCAAGCGAGAGTCCTGGATTGTTCTGTTTCACGAGAGCTATGTATTCGTCACATGCATTGTCTACTCTGCGAGCTCCGCCGACGTCGTCCCCATGAACGAGCGATGGATTGGCAAGTTCGACAAGGCCCAGGTTCCCCTCGATTGCCTCCTCATCCTCGTCTGCCAGTTTGTGACCGCCAGCACCAAAAAACTTGATGCCATTGTATTCGGGAGGATTATGTGATGCAGAAATCATCGCACCAGCCATATACTTCGGTTCCCGGGCAAGAATAAGCGCCAGGCCAGGCGTCGGAAGCACTCCCAGATACTCCACCGAGACTCCGGTTTCCATGAAGCCGGCACCCAGGGCTGCAGCGAGCATCTCTGACGAAATCCGAGGATCCCATGCAATCGCAACACTGTGCCTTTCCTGCTGGGAGGTTCGTCCATCGAAGAACATCGATGCAGCAGCCCCCAGTGACAACGCCAACTTGGATGTTATTTGGACGTTCACGACGCCCCGGACTCCATCAGTTCCGAATAGATTTCTCTTTGCCATACATTAACTATACGGCACTTGGCTTTCCGCGCAAGGTTCAAGCATGTCAATCGCGATGCAGCCTCTGTTACCAGTACATCCGCTGGCGGTTGGTACAGGGCACGCGCAGAAAAACCCAGGGCCTCACAGCCCCGGGGTTCCTCAACGATACTGTCGTTCCTCTTCAGGCTTGAGGAGGCTGACTCCTGTGTCCTCGGCGCCGCACGATCCTCATGACGGTCCATGTAACAGCCCACAGGAGAAGACCGTAGAAGAGGATAAACACGATCGCGCCACCCAGCCACGTCCAGAACGCGGCCAGACCATGTTCAAAACCAACGAGTGACCGCATGAAGGCCGATCCAAACCCACGAGGTGTAACGAAGGCTCCGGTGGTCTGTACGAGCTGAACGGTGACGGTAGCAAGGGAAGTGGCAGTGTCCAAGTATCGTTGCTGCCCTTCATACTGCTCAATCTCCGTGCGGACCGCAGCCAGCTGGTCCTCGACTGCCAACATATCTTTGACATCTGTAGTCTTTTTCAGGAAGCTGACAAGCTGCTCCTCTTCTGCCCACAGAACCTTCAGACGTGCCTGAATGTCGATGTATTGTGATGTAACGTCTTGTGAACCACTGCTGCGACTCGTCACAGTACCAAATGCTGCCAGATCACTCACAAGCTGATCTGTCTTGTCTGCCGGAACACGCAGTGTTGCGGTCGCAATCACTCTTGTGTCTGACTTCACAAGTGATGATTCGGCCACAAAGCCCCCATATCTGGCTGCAAGGAGCTCACAGCTGCCCAGAGCCTTTTCGGCGTCTGTCACATCAAGACTCATGTTCGCATTGAAGATGATCTTGCGATCAGTCAGAGCCAGCTGGTCACCTGCTGGTGATTGACTGGTAGCTCTGAGTTTCGCTCCCGATATATCAGTAAACGAATTCGGAGCCCCGTCAGAGCTTGTCAGATCCCGCTCAGATGAAACAGGGGAACGCTTTGCACATCCACTCGCAGTGATTATCATGAAAGCGATAACAAGAGTTATAGAGAGAAGCCTACGCATCCGATGAAGTCTAAGCACACATGCCTCCTGAGCGGGTTTCAACGTCTGGGTACCTCCCAGCTTTACGGAATAACGCAGATTGTCAGTGCTGAAGAGTCAATCAGAGATGACCATGATGCACTTGAACATGCCGCAATAGTGCGCAGCCCTGACGCCGCCGCCCCAGTGAACCCGTGCAAGACCATGAAATCTGCGAAGCCAGGAACTTCATCAACATCCAACGTAACGGTGACGATATCTCCGGGAGCGACGCGCTCCAGCTCAAGGGCAGCTTGAGGATGCCTTGTTCTCAACCAGGTTGCCAGCAGCTGTTTCTTCAGAGCATCACCGCTTAGCAGAACACGGACTGAATGAGGCTGACACATTGCGCCAGAGAGGTTTTCGGACTGCAGCATCCCTTTTGGGGCAGCGTCGGCAAAATCAGCAGCAACAGCTGGAGCACTCAGCGCAGACCCAGTTGTCTGCATGGAAAGTGGACGCAAAACGGTGCCACTGACATACAGCATCATGACAACCACAGCGGCGGCTACAGGCATCAACCCCAGCCACAAGCCCTGGAGCCTCCGTCGGTGTAAGCGTTCATTGCGGACAGCAGTCATGACGGCGCTTGCAACTGAGCGATCCATCGGCGCAAGAATCGCCATCAAATGGCGACGCGCGTCAGCCGACAACTCTAGAGGCTGTTCAACGTCCTCTATCGTCCAGGTATTTCCCTGTCTGTCCTCTCTCATCTCATATCACCACCCATAAGACGCATTCAACGCCCCAAGGTTCCCGAAAGAAGTTCACGCAACTGCCCTCGAGCACGAAAGACTCTGCTCTTCACTGTTCCCACCGGCAGTTCCAACTTGGCCGCAGCTTCCTCATAACTCAAGCCGTCCAGGTCCACGAGCACAAATGCTGCTCTGAACACAGGGTCAACTCGCTGCAACGCAGTCTGAACGGCAAGCACAATTTCTTCGGCATCCGGCCCATCATTGTTCATTTGCTCCGATTCGATCGTCAACAAGTCAGCCTGGTTGTCACCAGAGCCTATAGGATGCTGGGATCGCTTGCGTACAGCGTCGATACCCGCGTTAGTGGCAATACGATACAGGTACGAGGAGAGACGGGATTGACCGCGAAACTTGGACAGAGTCCTGTAGAGCTTCAGGAATGTCTCCTGAGTCACATCGTAGGCCAGGTCTCGATCAAGGGTCACCCGAACTGCCACCGAGAAGACGAACCCCTCATAGTAACGCACAATCGTCTCATAGAGATCAACTCGCCCGTCCATGATTTCCTCAATTGTCTGTACGAGCCTCGGCATGTCTTCCACAATGCCATTATAGGGGCAGTGGACACTCTGCATAGAGGCCCAATCGTAAACACCTGATGCGAACGTCGTCGTTTGACAGCTCAGGAGCCTCATATATAATCTTCTTGTGCCGAAGTGGCGGAACTGGCAGACGCAGCAGACTCAAAATCTGCCGGGGTAACACCCGTGTGGGTTCAATTCCCTCCTTCGGCACCAGTCAACGCAACTCATTGCCGCCAGCCCCATACCGGGTCTCGTTTCCCACAACAGCGTACCTGTTAGGCTATCGAGCTTCCTGGAGGCAAGCAATGAATCAAGCTCATCGCCCAGAGCGTTTAGATGGGACAAGCCCAACCTTGGACGAGGAATCAACTGCATATCCTGGTTACCGCTATCCGTGGTCGCCAAGTCTGGACTTGCCTCGCAGATCTTCTTCGGCGCGATCCCGCGGAACTGGGCAGGCCAGGCTGTGCAGCAACTGAAAACGCCCGTGCATACGCTCGGGCGTTTTCTGACCCTGTCACCTCAGGGCATCACTCGGCGATACGACCTCGCTTCAGGAGATCATCAGCGACGTACCCCAGTCCTACCTCACGCAGCCGACCCGCCGTTGGCAATCCATTGCGGTCCCACTGGTAGGCATCGTAGTAGCGGTCCAGCAGTTGATCCACCATCGTCTGCGTGACCTTAGCGCCAGCAGTCGGACCATCGGGCATCGGCTCAAACATGCGAGCGGGAGGTTGGTCAAATGCTCGCCCAAACCCATCAACCTCGCGGGTCCAGAATGCTCGCGTCAGATTCCACACCTTCTCACTGAAGGCAAACAGTTCCTCTGTTGTGTAATGCTGCCCCGTAACAAGATTCAGGGCTGTCACATAGTTCTCCCAGTCCAACTTGACCTCCAGCCAGGGAAAACGACAGACACCCAGAACCTCCATGAGAGGACGAAGGTGCTGAAGGTCATACACAAGCTTCCCCTTGCCGTCGGTGGACTCGCGCCCCATGTTGATATCCTGGACGATTGCCCAGGCGCGGGTGTGCTGAGCACCAATATCTGACGTCATGTATGCCAGCATCATTGCCGGTGCAGCGTGCGTATCATACGCGGAGTAGTCAAGGCCCTTCACCTGAACAACGTACTTCTCGGTGTCCCGCCCGATGGTACGCGCAGCGGCAAGGGCTCCGTCCGCAAACGTTGCGCCGATGCCTTGCCTTAATGCAATCAGCTTGAGGAATGACCGCGCGGCACTCACATTACCCCAGGTCATGTCCAGTCCGCCAACGTCATCCTTCGTAAGAATGCCTCTCTCATACAGTTCCATGGCAAGTGCTATCGCTGACCCTGATGAAATGGAATCCATGCCAAGGTTGTCTGCTTCGGCGTTCAGGACAGCTATTTCCTCAATGCTGTCCATTCCAAGGTTGGAGCCCATGAGCCCGATGGTCTCATATTCAGGACCTTCCACGTAAACGCCGTACTTCTTTGAGTACGAGTACGTAGAACAACCCAGAGGACATGCATAGCAGCCCTTGTCCCGCACGTAGATGTTTTCCCGAATAGACTTGCCGTTGATGCGGTCCTTTTTTGCATACTGCCCGTGCTGGAAATTGTTGACAGGAAGCACACCTACGTCGTCGCACCAGTCCGTAATATCAGTTGTACCATATTTGGAGAATGTAGGAAAAAATGCCGTATTCTTGATATAGTCAATGGCAGCAGTCGTATGCTTCTGCAGCCCTTTAATGTCCGCCACTGGAATGGGCTTTGTTCCACGTATGGCGATTGCCTTCAGTCTCTTTGACCCCAGAACTGCCGCGGTTCCACCCCTGCCCGCCTGGCGGCCAACATCGTGCGTGATGCATGCAAACCTCACGAGATTCTCTCCAGCCGGCCCAATCGTAGCAATCTGAAACTCATCACCCAGATCACGCTTCATTGCATATTCCGTGTCGACCGAACCCATGCCCCAATAAGCAGATGCATCGCGTATTTCGACCTTCTCATCGTCAACCATGAGATAGACCGGTTCCGCCGACGCCCCCTCGAGGATAATCATATCCACGCCAGCATACTTGAGCTCTGCCATGATCATGCCACCCATGTTGCTATCGATATAGCCACCCGTCAACGGCGACTTCGTTCCCCAGAGAATCTTCGCACTTGAGGGCCAGAGTGTTCCTGAGAGTGGACCAGTTGCAATAAAGACCTTGTTGGCGGGACTCAACGGATCCACACCCGCAGGGAGTTCGTCGTACATATACTTCGCGATCCATGCACGTCCGCCCACCCAGTCGTGAGCAAGTTCCGGCGTCACTGGCTCGCGCTTTATCAATTTGCCCGTCAAGTCAACGCGCAGGATCGAGCCACCATACCCATTGATCATCTTTCCTCCTCCCAAGTCAGTGCCTGTGCTGCGCAGTTATCGATGCATGCGCCGCAGAGATTGCACATATATGGGTGCATGCTTGCAAAAGATCGGAAGATGGCCTGCTCCGGACAAGCGTCCACGCAAGCACCACAATCTACGCATGTAGCTCCGTCGATAACATAAGCTCCGTGCTCATCGACAGAAATGGCCCCTGCGGGGCATACTGACTGACAAATCCCACACTGATTACAGAGATGGATTTCGAAGCGTCCCTCGGGAAAATGTGGCACGATGCCGATGCGCGCAACCTTGTGTGTATTAAGCTTGAAATTCTGGGCTGAGCAGGTCAGCTGGCACAAGCGACATCCCGTACAATTGTCGGGTTTGACAAGGATATGGTTCATGCGACCTCCTATCACTGTCATGAGACCTATATTGGTTTTTTGATTATAGCAGGATGCACTGCCAATGAAAGGGCAGAGGCTCTGCGTTGATTGCTGGCTCGATAACAGTACAATGAGATCGCACAAATGGAGGCTGCAGATGAGAACACTATTGAAAGACATATCGTTCCTGATGACTGGCGATGCTGTTCAGACGGAACTCCAGAACGCGTACGTCTTGGTTGACGACAACATCATTGCTGCTGTCGGCACAGGCGTGCCAAACCTCGATGCTCCTGCAGATCGAACGATATCGGGCAATCGGAAGTTGATGATGCCAGGTTTTGTAAATACACACCATCACCTGTATCAGACACTTTTTCGCAACGTTCCTCAAGTGGAACACGCAAAGCTGTTCGACTGGCTGACGTTCCTCTACGAACACTGGAAATATATCGATGAGGAAGCAGTCTATGCAAGCGCCCAGGTCGGCATCTCTGAAATGCTGAAAACCGGTGTAACGACGACGACCGACCACCTGTACCTCTATCCTCATGGCCATAATGCCATCATTGATGCCGAGATACGCGCCGCTCGCGACATTGGGGTACGATTCCATCCCACGCGTGGCAGTATGTCACTAAGCAAGAAAGATGGAGGACTTCCGCCAGATAGCGTCGTGCAGACCGATGATGAGATTCTGGAAGAATCCGAGCGCGTCATTCACGAATACCATGACCGTGGCCGCTATGCGATGACCCGCATTGCTTTGGCTCCTTGCTCTCCATTTTCAGTTACGACAGAGTTGATGAAACAGACAGCGGTCCTGGCAGAGAAGGAGGATGTGCTGATTCACACACATCTTGCCGAAACTCAGGATGAAGAGGAATTCTGCCTTCAAACGTTTGGCTTCCGTCCCGTAGACTACATGGAAGAAGTCGGATGGCTCACGCCACGCTCGTGGTTCGCACACCTCGTATGGGCGTCTGACGCCGACATCCGCAAGTTGTCTGAGCACGAGTGCGGCATGGCTCATTGTCCTGCAAGCAATATGCGCCTGGGCTCCGGCATTGCCCCTGTCACCATCATGAACAAGACCGGTATGCGTATTGGCGTTGGTGTCGACGGGAGTGCCAGCAATGACACCGGCTCATTTATCGGTGAACTACGTCTGGCGACGTTGCTCCAGCGAGTCAAATACGGCGCTGATGCACTGACGTCACGGCAGGCCTTGGCGATGGGTAGTATGGGGGGAGCACGTGTCCTGCATATGGATGCAGATATCGGGAGCATTGAGGTTGGGAAAGCTGCAGATATCATCATGTGGGATCTCGACACGCTCGAATTCGCCGGTGGCCTGCATGATCCATTGACTGCTCCGATCATGTGTGATGCCAAGCAGGTAAGCTTCAACATGGTCAATGGTAAGGTTCTCATCGAGAACGGGGACTTCACCACCATTGACATCCAGACTCTTGTAGACAAGCAGAATACAATTGCTGCGCGCCTCATGGCACGCTAGCACAGCAAAGCCACTATTCCTTCGGAGGTACTGTCATGGAAAAGACGTTGCAGGAATTCCTCGATTATGCTACTAACCATGCTGCCGTCCAGGTCGACCTAAAGTTTACAGACCTCTTTGGCGGCCTGCATCACGTGACTGTGCCTCTCGCGCGCGTTAACCAAGCATTATTGGACCAGGGGGTGGCTTTCGATGGCTCGAGTATTCCTGGATTCTCCTCAGTCGAGCGGAGCGACATGCTGCTCCAATTGGACTTGACTACCGCATTCATGGACCCTTTTGCCAACGTGCCAACTGTCGCAGTGTTCTGTGATATTATCGAACCTCATACACATCGGCGCTTTGCTCTTGACCCTCGCTATATCGCAGAGCAGGCAGAGTCATTCCTAAAGTCCAAAGACTACGCCGACACCGCGTGGTTCGCCCCCGAGTTCGAGTTCTATGTTTTTCAGAACGCTGATTTTGGGTGTTCACAGACTTCCAGCTTCTTCTCTATTGAGAGCAAAGAAACAAGCGGTACCGCCTCAGTCCGCAATTCACAACTGCAGGGCTATGCGATCCGCCATCAGCAAGGGTACCACGCCGAGCAACCTCTTGATCGACTCTTCGACTACCGAAGCACCCTCGTTCAGATGCTGGAGACGAGTGGAATCGCTATCCGTTATCATCATCATGAAGCTGGAGAATCAGGTCAGATAGAGCTTGAGGTTATGCCTGGCACACCGCGTGCCATGGGGGATGCGTCGCAGAAGATTAAGTACTTCGCCAAGAACCTTGCACGCCAGATGGGAATGACAGCCACCTTCATGCCCAAGCCTCTTGCCGGACAGGCAGGTACAGGCATGCACTTCCACCAGTTTCTCACAAAAAGCGGGCAGGCCACGTTTTTCCAGAAAGATGCCGAACCCTATGACCTCTCTCCCCTAGCCATACACTATATTGGCGGTCTTTTGAGCAATGCGTCCGCCCTGCTTGGTATCACAAATCCCTCTACCATCAGTTATAGAAGACTCGTTCCTGGATTCGAAGCGCCTGTCAGGGCTTTTTTCTCGCTGGGCAACCGCACCGCAGCAGTCCGTATTCCAATCTATGCTGATACGCCTGCCGAGAAACGGATCGAGTTCCGGCCGCCAGATGCCACGACCAATGTTTATCTCGCCACCAGCGCGATGCTTCTTTCCGGAATCGATGGCATCGAGCACCAAACTGATCCGACCGCCCTCCACCTCGGCCCATACACAGGAGATATCGAGACACTGCCTGAGGATGTTGTCCGAAGCATTCCTGTACTTCCTACGTCACTTTCCGAAGCATTCACTGCTCTCAAGAACGGCAGCGAGTTCCTCACACGTGATGGCGTATTTCCAGCCACATTCGTCGAAGCTTTCTGTTCCTACAAAGAAAAGAACGAGGCAGAGGTCCTTCGCCGCTTGCCTCATCCCAAGGAATTCGAGCTGTATTACGACTGCTGACCCACAAGAAAGTAAGCAGGTTCGCCGGGCATCAGTCCTCGCCGGCCAACCTGCTACATATCCTTAATAATGATATTTCCAATGATGTCGGCAGCGTCAGTAATTCTGTCAGCAGCATTGCTGATATGCCGCAATACTTCACGCATTTTGAACATGTACCTGAAGTCATCTCCGGCGAACAGGGACGCGAGCGCCTCATGGTACGTTTCCTCAACGTCGTTCTCCATGGACTTTGCCTTGACGATGCTATTGTTGGATGTCTGCTTGTTCCGGAACAGTTCTTCCAGCGCCCCCTCCAGATAGCTGACACCCCGCATGAGCTTCTCCACCATCTTCCTCAGGTAGAAGTCAGGGTACACGTCATAGATGATCATTTCGTCCGCCGCATTCAGCGCATAATCCAGGATGTTGTCGAGCACGTTGCTCAAGCTGAACAGGTCTTGCCGTTCAAGTGGTGTAACCAAGCTGCTGTTGATAGCTCCGATAAGCTGCCTGCGAGCCTTATCGCCAGACTCCTCGGTCTTTTTCAACTTCAGGCGCATGTTGTGCCTTTTTTCTCCAGCGTCCTGCGTGTCGGCTGCAATTCCAAGGAACTCGTAGAGCACCTTCATACCTTCATAGGCCAGCGTCCCTTGCTCGGAAAGCAGGAGTTGGAACTGATTTCCCTTCTTGAACATCTGATCCCATATGCGCATGGCAACAACTCCTTTCAGATCAATGGAACACAAGCAGAATCGCAGAGGTGATCCCCCACGAAAGGAAGACCGACACAGGAACCGTGACAACCCACGCGACCATGAGATGCGTCACCACATTCCACCGAACGCTACCCGGTCGTTCTCCGGCACCGGTTCCTACAAGCGCCATGTTCAACGACTCAGTACTGCTCACTGGAAATCCACGTCGTGCGGAGACAATGGTCAGGATCGCTGTAGATCCCTGTGCGATAAAAGCAGTTTTTGGGCTGGA
Source organism: bacterium (assembly GCA_021373025.1). Lineage (GTDB taxonomy): Bacteria > Caldisericota > Caldisericia > Cryosericales > Cryosericaceae > Cryosericum. The sequence continues at coordinate 116,102 of JAJFTL010000022.1, read as the reverse complement.
CTTCATGAGACGAAACCCACTCGTCTGAGCAAATCCACCGCCAAGAAACAAGGTCCCCACTATGAAGACGGTACCAAGCATCGTTGTCGCAGCGATAGTAGCCTGGCTCGAAGCCTTGCCCTGAACGACAGATGCTATGTAGAGAAGGCTCAGTGTCTTCGCAGCATCATTGGCTCCATAACCGAGAACCAGCCCAAGCGATGAAAACACCTGGAGCACCTTGAAAACGCTGTTGGCCCGGGGAGTCGCACGAGACCCGGCCGCATCAACCATCTTCACAACCACATAGCCAAGAACAAAACTGGCTAGAATGGCCACCAGCATGCCACCAAGAATCTCAAGAATGGAGATGGGATCAATCAGGCGGCCGAGGTGCGCCGCCAAAGCTGACCCCAGCAGCGAACCTACAAAGGTATAGGAGATACTGACAGGAGAGCGCAGTCGCTTAGCAAGCCACACCCACAACACTGTTGCAGCTACCGTACCATAAAGCATCTCCATGCGGATGGAGGACAATGGCACGATGTGATTGCCAAGCGTCGTAACAACAGCTGTCCCGATGGTGAGCGGCGCGACGACGATTGCAACGAAGAGAAGCGCAACTGCCCAGACGGGCCGAATGATGTTGGTCGCTACAATCGATCCAAGCAGCGTTCCTCCATCATTCGCCCCCATAAGTAGTTGCAGGGCAAGTGCTGCCAAAACGAAACCGACATATGCAAGAGTCACCCAGGGGGTCCTTTCAGCGAGTAGCCCGTTATTCTACGTGCTTGACTTCAGATTGCAAGGGAACGCGTCAACCTCGCTTGCCATGCCGTGGTTCTACCTGGCTCAGCTGCTCGGGTGAACCAGTGTTCGAATCAGGAGCTAGCCCTTCGACCTCAGCGACCGGTACAACGAAGAGGACTCCAGTGTTTGGCAGAGAAAAATCCCCAAACACTCTGTGGGCAAGCTTCCGCGCCTTGGCCAGCGTCTCGCCACTGGAGACAAGAGAGAAGATGACCGCGTTCTCGGTCAAATCAATATTCGCACGAAGAATCTGTTCGATTGAGGTGTAGGAAGTCTCGTAATCGTGGAGAATCTTGCCCATTCCCCGACCCTCGACAACCGTAGCTCCCCGGACACCAGTGCTCGGCAGGAGTTTCAGAAAATCATACACCTTGTCCTCCTGTCTCGTAATAATGACGAGAAGATACACGACCGAGCGCCCCCTCCCCTATAATTGACTGGTCTCTACAATACTATCGACCACACGACCATACGTCATCTTCAACGCCTCAACCTCATACAACATTCTTTTCCTGACGAATTGCTTGATCCTGTTCAATCAGCACTTTGATGGCTTCTACCCCTGTCAAGACTAACCGGCCCACTATTGACTCGGGCTGAGTGTTTCCGGCATCCGTAAACTCACTATTGACAATGAGCATTACGCCACCGGAACGCTTGTGCAGAATACTTGCCACAACAAATACCGCGGCAGCCTCCATCTCAGAACAGATAGCTCCACCTGCCATCCAAGCCCTACGACGTGCCTTCAGTTCATCCGCCAGTGGCAATCTGTCGGGCTCGACTTCACCGTAGAAAGAGTCTTTTGACTGCGATATCCCCAAGTGAGCGGTGAAGTGCAGTCTCGCTGCTGCACTTCTCAGTGCCATCGTCACATCCACATTCGCCACTGCCGGAAACTCTATGGGCATGTATTGCCTGGTCGTTCCCTCATCACGAATCGCTGCTGTCACAATCGCAAGGTCTCCAACGGCCATTTCCGGTTGCATTGCCCCTGATGTGCCGACACGAATGAAGGTGTCAGCCCCAACCATGGCAAGTTCCTCCACCGCTATCGCTGTCGAAGGACCTCCGATGCCGGTGGATGTTACCGAAACCTTCTCACCAAGAAGCGTCCCCGTATACGTGACATATTCTCGGTTCTGTGCGACCTTGACAGGGTTCTCAAACTGCCTCGCGATGATCTCACACCGGCCGGGGTCTCCTGGTAACAGCACGTATCTGCCAACGTCCCCCTGCCTCAATTTGACGTGGTACTTGACTTCATCATTGAACATAGTGTGCGCCATATCTATGCCTCCGTTGTACCTGCAGCAACTGTCACGCCCGGTGCAAACCCTCCATCAGAAGCTTGATCCCAATTCCGATCAGAACAATTCCACCAGCAATCCCGGCCCATCCCTTTACAAGCTTCCCTATGCCACAGCCGAAAAGCGTGCCCACCACACAGACCAGAAACGTGACAACCCCAATCAGAACTGCTGCCGCCCAAATCGACACGTGAAGAACAGAGAGGCTGAACCCGACTACTAACGCATCAATACTGGTAGCGATCGCAAGAATCAACATCTCACGCGTACTGTGTCTCTCCGATATGGAGTCCTCACTGCGTCCGCCCCCGCGCAGAGCTTCAATAATCATCTTTCCGCCTACCACCAGCAGAACTCCAAACGCGACCCAGTGGCCGAAACCTGCGATAACCTCGCGAAGTGCAAGTCCCCCGAGCCAACCCAGGATGGGCATCAACGCCTGAAACCCGCCAAACCACAGACCGGGGCGAACTGTATCGCGCAACGTAAGCCGCCTGATGCGGCATCCAGCCGCCACCGATACCGTAAATGCATCCGCAGACAAACCAAGCGCTATGGCTAAGACGGTGAAGAAATCCATATTGTCTCCATCATATAAAGGAAGTTCGCACGGACCCAAGGCCACACCTGTCACAACAGCTGCACAACTGGCCTCGTGCACCAGAGTATACCGGCAAGGACAGGCTTTACAAGCATGTACATCGACCTACACTGTGTGTACAGACGAAGTCGATGGCTGTGAAGCGCCCAAAGGGCGACCGGCAGCAAGGGGGATTTTCGTGATGAACTGGCTCACCTACGGCGCCATAATTCTCGCATCATATCTGTGGGGTTCTATCTGCTGGGGACTCGTTCTCAGTTTTGCTGTCAAACATGAGGATATCCGACTGAAGGACAACCCAGGCCTCTCTGGAAGCGTGCGCCAGTATGGCTGGGCCTATGGTCTTACTGTTGGTTTCCTCGATACCATGAAGGGCTACGTGCTCAGTCTCATACTGCATTCCGTGCTCATCCCAGGATGGGTCATCATCGCATCATTTGCAGCGGTCATCGTTGGCCACAACTGGCCCGTCTTCTTCCAGTTTCGTGGCGGTGGGGGAGTAGCAACTACGCTGGGCATTCTGCTCCAAAGCTATCCGGTCGCCATCTTCTGGGCGCTTCCCTTCGCCGCAGTCGCTGCCATCCTCTGGAAACTTGTTCCCGCTCTGAAGGCCAAGGTGCACTTCTCGCCGTTCATAGCAGGCGTCGGCGCGGTCCCCGCGGCCATCTGGATCTTTCTACACAAACCCTGGTTCCCAGACTACATTATCGTCGTGACCCTGGCGGCTTCAGTCCTCATCAAAGGCAACCAATTTCACCTCCAGGCTCAGCGCCTTCGCAAATATACCAACGGTATGCGCGACCGCGTCATGGATCGCTACCGGGGCAACAATCTGCCGCCGACACCGTAGCGCCGCGGCAGATTGTTGCATTTCTTCAGGGTCAGGATTCCTTTCGGGACCCTTTTTCCCGTCTCGTCAAGAAATCGAGTACACCTGCCTTCCCTCGACAAACGTGTGCTCAACTACTCCTTCAGGTTCCCATGGTTCACCTTTGAAAAGAACTAGGTCCGCGACACATCCGGGACGCACTTCGCCATAGCCATCGAGCCCAAGAATCCCCGCCGGAACGCGTGTGACAGCGCCTAACACAACGTCCGGCGAGAGTCCACGGCCGATAAGAAGCCCGAGTGAGATTCGCAGGTACTTGGCTGGGTAGCTGGGATGGCCCGCGATGATAGCTGGGTGAAGACCAGTCCTGAACAGTATGGCAGCGTTCTCTGGGTACAAGCGCCTAGCCTCGTCAGTTGACCTCGACATGATCACGGGGCCAAACGCGACCGTGGCGTTCTTTTCCTTGAGTTGACCACTGACGCGATCCGCATCAAAAGCTCCAGTAATAACATAGCGAAGGCCAAATTCCTCGGCAAGCCGCACCGCCGTCATGATATCGTCTGCCCGCAATGCCTGGAAGAATGCCACGTCTTCTCCGGCAAGAAGCGGCAGGAGAGCCTCATATTTCATGTTGTATTCTTTCTTCTTCTCTTTGTAGTCACGTGTCTTTGTCAGAACGTCTCGAATCAGAAATGCGTTGCCCATACGTGTCATGGGCGTTCTCTTCTGACCATGCGTCTGCTTGGGATCATTGCCCAAAGAGAACTTCACGCCAAAGGGCGCCTTGATGCACATGTCATTGGCCGTTGCCCCCGCCATGTGGGCAATGACGCCTCTGCCCCCCACAACATTGCTGCTGCCAGGCATGACCAGGGCTGTCGTCACTCCACCCATGAGACTCTTCTGAAAGCTCGTATCATATGGGTTGAGGCCGTCAATTGCCTGCATTTCTGGCGTCACCGCGTCCGTTGCCTCATTCAGATCGTTGCCTTCGAATCCCAGTGATTCCTCCTTGAGACCAATACCCGAGTCCACGTCGATGAATCCCGGTGTAAGCCAGGCAGCGGAATAGTCGGCGCCTGCCTTTGTAGGATCCGCTCTTTCGACGGAAAGGATACGAGGCCCATCAACCGTAATCACTGCGTCGCTTATGATTTCATGCCCATCGAACAAGTGCTCAGCAGCTATCCTGATCATGCCTTCACCTCCCATGCAAGCTTGCCGTTGACAAATGTCTTTTCTGCAATACTGCTGGCCTTGAACGGATGGCCACTCCAGATGACAACGTCTGCATCTTTTCCCTTGACGATACTGCCAATACGCTCTTCAAGTCCAAGGATTCTTGCCGGATTGATCGTAATGAATTCCAGTGCCTCTTGCTCCCCTGCTCCACCCTCATACGCAGCAATTGCAGCTTCCAGCCGCAGAGATTCGATTGGAATAACTGGATGATCTGTCATGATCGCTGCCAATACGCCTGCTTCATGAAGAAGATGCGGGGTCGCGAAGGATGACGATGCCGTTTCTACCTTGGGAGAGACATCCAGAAGTGGGCCAGTGATCACTGCTATGCCAGCTTCTGCAAGCTCGTGGCGGATGCGAGTGCTGTCCGTGCCGTGTTCGATGACCATACGAATGTTGAACTCATCGCGGATGCGCACCATCGTCATCATGTCGTCAGCACGGTGCGAGTGCGTTCTGAGAGGAATCTCACGACTCAGAACCCGGCACAGGACCTCCATGTCGAGGTCCACAGCTGGTGGTTCGGGGCCTGCGCGGCGCTCCTTGTAGTCCTGTGCCTTTGATAATGCTTCGCGGAGAACCTTGGCTGTGCCCATACGGGTAGTTGGCAATTGGTTCTTGGCCTTGTAGACACGTTTGGGATTTTCTCCTGATGCCGTCTTGAGTCCGGCGGGATTCTGCAGAACCATCTCCTCGATGGACGCGCCGGCAGTCTTCATTGTGATACTCTGACCACCAATCACATTCCCACTGCCTGGTCCAGTGAACACCGTCGTGACGCCACCCGAAAGCGCGTCACCAAATCCGGAGTCCCACACGTAGACGGCATCCAGAGCGCGACAAGCGGGTGTTGATGGGTTGGACATCTCGTTCTCGTCCTCACCAATCTCGCCAACCTCCAGGTTACAGATGCCAAGATGGGTATGCGCGTCAACGAAGCCAGGAACAACGTACTTCCCCCGCGCGTCGACAACGCTTGCACCAGGAACCTCTGTGTGGTTCATGAACACGTCAGCAATCTTGCCATCGTCCCCTAGCAGAACAGAACCCCCCTCGATGACACCATCGGTGACACTGAGGATCGTACCTCCCTGTATGACAATCATATGACTCCTTTCCCGAAGGGGCAAAGCAGCACCACCTTCCGTTTTATTCGGTAAGCGAATTATAGCGATGTGAAAAGAAACTGCAAGAGTGCAGGACATTGACATGGAAGACCGGTCAATAGTCAGTATACTAAGCATACATAGAGCCGAATCAGGGAGGAACACATGACTCAACTCGAACCACAAGCCCTGCTCGTTATCGATATGCAGAGGGACTTTCTATCGCCAGCGTCGCCACTGTTCGTCGCGGGAGGACCGTCCATCGTGCTGACTGTGCAGCGCGCGCTACAAGCTGCTCGAACCGCAAATGCCACTGTCGTTCACGTCAGGCGGAGCCATCGTCCCGATGGCATCGACATCGATTCCACGCGTCGGAACCTATTTGCAGCAGCGGGAGGCTTTCTTGTTTCCGGGACTCCTGGAGCTGATGAACCCCCTGAACTGACACCGGCTCTCGGAGACCTCACCGTTATCAAAACTCGATGGTCAGCCTTCTTTGCAACAGATCTGGATTTGCTGCTGCGGCGACTCGCCATTCGCCATCTTGTACTTGCAGGCGTTCAAACTCCCAACTGTATTCGAGCTACGGCTATGGATGCGCTCTCATTGGACTACGTGACGAGTGTGCTTTCAGATGCCACGGCCTCTCAGACAAACGAGATTCAGGCGGCTAACCTTGCAGACATGGCAGCCATGGGCATCACCATTACAAGTGTCTCACAGTTTGAGGAGTCACTTGGCCTCTAGGCAGCGAGGCTATTAGTTCTCCTAGCGCAAGTAGTTGACTGCATGAGGCTGATCTTGCAGAAGAATAGTTGTATCAGCCGGCGTCGTGCGGGCAACAACCTTCCCCTTGCTGACAACAACTCGCGCCACAGACTGCCGCCGAAGCGCATCAAGTTCATCAAGAGCATCCAAGATAACCAGGTCGGCAGGCTTTCCTACCTCGATACCGTACGAATCCTCAATGTGAAGCGTGCGAGCTCCGCCATCTGTCACCATGTGAAATACCGAACGCATCTCGTCCCGTCCTGTCATCTGAGCAACATGCACCGCCATGTGTGCCACGTCCAGCATGCTTCCAGTCCCCATCGGATACCATGGATCGAGGATGTCGTCATGGCCCAGGCTGACATTAATGCCCATCGCTGCCATCTCTTTCACCCTCGTCATGCCACGCCGCTTTGGATACGTGTCGAAACGTCCCTGCAGATGAATGTTCACAAGTGGATTCGCGACGAAATTGATGCCGCTTCGCAAGCAGAACCTGAGAAGTTTTGACGCATAGGCTCCGTTGTAGCTGTGCATAGCGGTCGTATGGCTTGCGGTAACTCTGTCGCGCATTCCGGTACGCAGGGCCATCGCCGACATGAGCTCGACAAAACGTGATTGCTCATCATCGATTTCATCACAGTGCACGTCGATAAGCTTGCCGTATTTTTCCGCTAGCGCGAAAATGATTTTCAGTGATTCGACGCCATCCTCACGCGTCAGTTCGTAGTGGGGAATACCCCCCACGGCATCAGCACCAAGACGCAAGGCCTCTTCGAGCAGCTCCGCTCCACCATCAAATCCCAGAATGCCATCCTGGGGAAACGCCACCAATTGGATGTCCACAAGGGGAGCCATGGTTCGCCTGAGCTCTATGAGTGCTCGCAGCGCAGTCAGACGGGGATCACACACGTCCACGTGGGACCTGATATGCAGAATGCCGTGCGAAACCTGCCACTCAATCGCCTTGGTGGCACGACGCACGACGTCCTCTTCAGTCAGCAGTGCCTTCCGCTCCGACCAGCGTTCAATCCCCTCAAACAGCGTGCCGCTCTCATTCCACCTGGGCTCACCTGCCGTCAACGCCGTATCCAGATGGACATGTGACTCGACAAATGGCGGTATTACGAAGCATCCGGCTGCATCAATCGTTTCACGACCATCGGCTGGCAGCCCTGTCCCAACTTCAGCAAATCTGCCATTCTCGATGCCAATGTCCATAAGTGGCAGGTCAGCCTTCAGCCTGGCATTGCGGACAATGAGATCAAGCATCGCCCTTTTCTCCAGCAAGAGCCTCTACTGCCATCCGTGGATCATTGCTGATGATGGTGTCCACCCCGGAAGCTGCAAAGTGGCGTACAAGCACGCTCAGGTCCACGGTCCACGGCGCAATAGCCAATCCCGCATCGTGCACTTCGCGAATTAGAGTATCAAGCGTGTTCAGCACAAACGGATGAATTGCATTCGCTCCCTGTTGTCGAGCTGCAGCAACCACGTCCGGAGCCCTGATCAGCCACGGCGCATACAGTAGTCCCGTCCGTGCTCTGGCATCCCGCTTTCGAATGACACCCATGCTCTGCAGGTTGAAGGAGGAATAGATAATGTTCAGGGAATATCTGCCCGCCAGTTCCAGCAGACGTTCCTCCATCCCCTCGTACGGAACCTCCGAGTTCTTCAGTTCTACATTCAATGTAGCCCGCGTACCATCGAAAACCTCGAAAACCTCTCGCATTGTTGGAATGGGCTCATAATGCAAGGGCCCGGGAAAGCGAATGCCAGCGTCAAGCTTCCTGAGCTCTCCAAGAGTGAAATCCTTGACCCAACCCGTACCATCGGTAGTTCTGTCTACCTTCTCATCGTGAATCACCACAAGCTCGCCGTCCCTGGTCATCTGTACATCACATTCAGCGCCATCCACCCCACGGTCCAGATCATCTCGGACCAGCGCGAACGAGGCCAGCGTATTTTCGGGTGCCAGTCGTGGCTCCCCCCTATGACCCAAGATCAACATGGCAGCACCTCCCAGTCAGCGACCTGGTCGCTATCCCATACCGACCAGTCGCTACCCCATCATAGTCCCGAATTGCTGGCCGGCAATCCTACTCCCGGTCATGAGACACCCAGCCAGCACCACTCTCACAGAGTCGATCCGCTGGTAGGAGCATGAATAGAGGCTATCGCCATGAGTCTCGTTGACAACCGGTACCATCGCTATATCCTGAGGGTACCCGAGAAAACGAAGCGCCAAGCCGTTTTCGTCGAGAAAATATGGGAGGTTATCATGGGAACGTTCATATCACTCAAGACGGCAATTCCTGGGCCAAAATCCCTCGAGCTTGCCAAGAGGCAGGCCAACGTCGTCGCCGCACCAATGTGCGATGCTCTCTCGCCTGCTTGGATCGCTGAGGGACATGGGGCGCTGGTAACCGACGTCGATGGCAATACCTTCATCGACCTTACTGGCGGCTGGGGCTGCATGGCAGTCGGTCATTCACATCCGCGTGTGACCGCAGCCATCAAGGATCAGGCAGAACACTTCCTGCACACCGACTTCACAGCTGTTCCCTATGAACCGTACGTAACAGTTTGTGAGAAGTTGGTCAGGCTTGCGCCGGGTAACCTCGAGAAGTCGGTGGCTCTATTCAATAACGGCGCCGAAGCTATTGAAAATGCTGTCAAAATTGCAAGGTATGCGACGCGCAGGACCGGTGTTGTCGTTTTTGACCGTGCCTTCCATGGGCGCACGCTTCTCACTATGACCATGACGCACAAGGCTCATCCCTACAAGAATGGTTTCGGCCCATTTGCGCCGGACGTCTACCGCATGCCCTTCATCACTCCCTACGATCCATCCATCAACGTCAATGAGTGGGAAAAACTCCTGACCACCTACGTTGATCCCTCCACGGTGGCTTGCTTCGTTGTCGAGCCCATTCAAGGCGAAGGCGGGTTCCGTGTTCCGTCCGACGGCTTTCTGGAGATGCTGCGCGAAGTCTCGAGCAAATACGGCATCCTGCTGGTCGCCGACGAGATACAGGCAGGCGTTGGCCGTACCGGTAAGTTCTTCTCTATCGAGAACTGGAACGTTGTCCCAGATATCATTTGCTCTGCGAAGTCACTGGCGGCCGGCATGCCCCTCTCGGCAGTGATCGCCCGGAAAGATATCATGGACAAGCTGCCCGGAAGCACTATCGGTGGCACCTACGTCGGCAACCCTGTGGCGTGCCGCGCTGCATCCGAGGTCATCGACATCATTGAGGACGAACACCTGCTCGACCGGGCGATTGCCATTGGCAAGCTCATTCGCAGCCATTGGGACGCCTGGAAGGACAAGTATGAAATCATTGGGGACGTGCGTGGTATCGGAGCGATGCAGGCCCTCGAATTCGTCAAGGACCGCACCACCCACGAGCCGGCTACGATGCTCAACGGTCAGATCATCAAGGAATGCCTGCGGAATGGGGTCCTTGTCGCAGGATCGGGCATCTACGGCAACTGCATCCGTATGCTCGTTTCGCTTGAAATCACTGATGAGCAGCTCACGGAAGCCTTTGCCGTCATGGAGACAGCTGTCGCCCGCGCAAACGCATCGCGTTAGTCCGCCAGGACTGCTGCATCACTTGCAACGGAAGCTGGGGCAAATGCCCCAGCTTCTTTTCTTTAGTCCGTCAGATCACTGCACTCGCTTCTTGCGGCTGTCTGTCTCGATGATGATCGTGACAGGCCCATCGTTCACCAGCCTGACCTCCATATGTGCCCCAAAAATCCCGTTTTGAACATCCAGTCCCAGGCTTTGCAGTCCTGCACACACGTCTTGATAAATCTTGTCCGCATAATCTGCGGGAGCTGCACCTGTGAAACTGGGCCTGTTGCCGCGCGCTACGTCTCCGTACAGCGTGAATTGACTCACGACGAGAACTGCACCGTGGACGTCAGCCACTGAACGATTCATGAGACCGTCTTCATCTGAAAAGATGCGCAGGCCAGCCAGTTTTCGCACCATGAAGGCAGTATCTTCAGGTCCGTCATCAGCAGCCACGCCCAACAGTACAAGCAGTCCTCTTTCGATGTGTCCGACCTGCCTGCCGCCTACCGTGACAGATGCACTGGTCACCCGTTGTGCAACTGCTCTCACGCTCTACCCCCTGATTCTCCCCGATCGCACACTCATACTACCACCAACACCCCCCCCAACGCGAATAACACTGATGCGGTTGACATCGCAGTCCTTAACGCTATACTTTCGTTGTTCATTTGTCAATCGTGGGGATATAGCTCAGCTGGGAGAGCGCCTGCATGGCATGCAGGAGGTCGGGGGTTCGAGCCCCCCTATCTCCACCACTTTTTGTCTTTCATCACTACTATAGCCATACGTGTTGTTGCCAACATTGTCAATGCAATGCTTCTCATCCACTCACCATTTTGCGCCTTGCAAACCGTCTGTTTCGTTAGCTCTTTGCAGTCGCTGGAACTGACAACTTCGCTCCTGCTATTTCTAGCAAGCCCTGGACTCCCACAGCGGCCGAAGACCGTCCATCTGCACCCTGATGCGTATCAATTTCAGATAGTTCCGCTGTGCATCAAACGAGTACCTACCGCGAGTCGGACGTTCACATTCGAAAGAGTACTCCATCTACTTTCGAACTCCGGCAGGAACCTCGGCGACGAATTGCCGTGGTCCCTGCCAAATACTGGAAAACAAAGCTACAACCCGAACGAATACAACCTAACACGAGTGGTAATATCTCGTGGAACAGCTTTTGGTTCTTTCAGAACTCTTCAAGAACGGCTATTGTTGATGCATAGCTTACTTCAAATGGTTCTCCAGCCACGTTCTTATATCTTGTTGAACTTCGTCGCGGTTAGTCTCGTTGAGGACCTCATGTCGTGCTCCTGGATACAGGATCAGCTGCACATCCTTGATCCCGATTTCCTCGTACCGCTTCGCCAGTGCCTGTGCACCGCCATGTGCTCCAACCGGGTCCATCTCACCACAGGCTATCAGAACCGGCAGGGATTTGGGGATAAGGGCCTGTTGCTCTGGTTCGAGCATTTCCAAGCAGCCACGGGCCATGTCCAGCGTCATGCCATTCGTGCCACCAAAGCCACAAAATGGGTCATTTATATATTTTTGTACTTCCTCTTCGTCACGGCTAAGCCAGTCAAAAGGTGTCTTGGCAGGCTCAAAGGGGGTGTTGAGTGCATTCATCACATTCTGAGTAGGTGGCTTATCACGCATGTCACCCTCGGCGGCTTTCTCGAGGAATGATATGCTCTCCGGAGGGAACATGGGTAAACCCGTTGTACCGGTGAGTACAACACCTTTCAGTCGATTACCCCAGCACTCAATATATCGCTGACCAATGAACGAGCCCATGCTATGCCCAAACAGAAATAATGGCAATCCTGGGTTCTCCTTCTCAATGATGTCGCTCAACTGGTTTTCATCTTTGACCATACCATTCCAGCCATCTGTACCGATAATGCCGACCTTGGAGAGATTACCAGCGGTTTTGCCATGCCCGCGGTGATCATCAGCATAAACCACGAAACCTGCCTGGTTGAGATATCTCGCGAAGCGCTCATAACGTAGTGCATGTTCACCTAACCCATGGACAACTTGGACAACAGCCTTAGGCTTTCCGGTATCAGGTACCCATTTATAAACGAAAATCTCAAAGCCATCTGGATCAGTAAACGTAAACGTCGTTGCACTCATCATTCGCCTCCTTATGGCAGTTAGACTTTTGTTATTCTAGCACTTAATTGGCCAAATCAGAGTGTCAATTCGCACCACGTTACATCATCGCGAACTCCCTTCGCCCTTTCCCAAAAGATAGCACGATCCATGCCTGACCTCTTGACACGGATCGTACTATCTCAGGTGAGCCGATGCATCTTCTTTATGAAAATCCTTCCCTGGATATACTTTCCGAAGTACAACCAATTGTATTCTTGAATCGGAGGCAACTATGGCTTTTCGTGCGCATCGCGAAACAGTTCTTGGTACAAGTCTCACAGTTGCGCTTGTCTTCATGCTGCTGTTCCAGACAATAGCGCCGTCAGCAGGCGTGAAGGCTGCAGACACGACCTCCGTCTGGCATCTGGCAGGGCACAAGGCTCGAAACATATCCTATACCGATGGAGCGACCAACGGCAGCCTCATGGTAAACGTCGGTACAAGGGGAACGGTTGCTCTCTCAACGGACCTTGTTCACTGGGAATCCGTCGAACAGTTCACGAGCAAGGATCTCTATGGCATCTGCTGGGGAGCGGGCCGCTACGTCACCGTCGGTGACGAAGGAACGCTGTACGTGTCGACCGATGGACGCACATGGGACCAACGAGACATTTCAACCGATGCCGGGCTTGCCGGTGTTGCCTGCGGCAACGGTGTCTATGTGGCAGTCGGGGTGGATGGGACAATTATCCGATCGTCCGACGGTGCCACGTGGACGGTATCGGGCTCACCGGTGGACAAGAACCTCTACCACATCACCTGGGGTAATGGACGGTTTGTCGCCGTTGGTGAGAATGGAACCATCGTCACCTCTGCAGACGGGATCACGTGGCAGGACCGGACGTTTGCCGCACGGGAAGACCTCTACGGCGTTGCGTGGGGCAAGGATAAGTTTGTCGCTGCCGGCAGTGGATCCCTTATTCTGACGTCGCCGGATGGAGTGACGTGGACGCAGCGCGAAGCGGTCTACGAAGATCTGACGTTCGCTGCGGTCGCCTACGCTGGCGATGCCTTCATCCTTGCGGCAAACCATGATGCCATCAACCAGACGTGGGACGTGCCGACACGGTGGGCGGTCTTCTATTTCCGTTCCACGGATGGGACTTCCTGGCAGAACATGCAGTGGCAGAAAGGCTACGTCTGGAAACGTTCCAACTGGGTCAGGGGCATGCTGTGGACGGGATCCCTGCTGGTATCGTTTGGCGACAACGGGTCTGTCCAAACCTCACCGGATGGTATGCGGTGGACCAACCGAACGTCCGCGCGAAATGCGATAATCATCGGCATTACAAGTGGCGCCGGCAAGTATGTGGGGGTGGGCACTGAGGACAACTTCAACGGAGCCGTGTACAGCTCAACCGATAGCGTGACATGGCAACATGAGGTCAATCCACAGGTGCCCCGGTCGAACGAGAACTACGAACAATGGCAGGATGACCTCTATGGCGCTGCATATTGCAATGGGGTGTTTGTCGCAGTGGGAAGCTACGGAGTCATCCTGCGGTCCGAAGACAGCCACACGTGGACAGTCGAACGAAGCGGAACACAGGATTCCCTGCTGGCAGTCGTGCGAGCCGGCGACCAGTTCGCCGCGGTGGGTGAGGACGGAACTCTCCTGACATCTCCTGATGGCCATGTCTGGACGCGTCGCGTGCCAGCTCAACCAAATCTCCTGTACTGGAGCGCGGCCGTTGGACCTAACACACTTCTCATCATGGGAGCTGACTTAAGCAAGAAGACCTCCAGAACGATAGTTGTCAGCATTCCGATTGCGCAACTTGCGGGAGTAGACCCCGTCACTATTTCCACGCCCGTCGCGATCGGTGTATCGGATGGATCATCAACCTGGCTTGCACAGATTGCCTATGGTAATGGTCACTTCGTTGCAGTGGCAGACGCGCTGGGGCAGGCATGGTACTCCGATGATGGTCTTGCATGGATCTCGTCAGCACCGATCTTTGGCGACGAACCTGTCCGTGCAATCACCTTCGCCCAAAACACGTTCGTCGCCGTAGGAGACTCCCAGACAATCGCAGTGTCTCAAGATGGTTCATCCTGGAATGTTTCAACCTCGGGCAGTACTGGAAGGGACAAGGGTGGCGGAGACCGCCTGATGCACGAAGATTATCTGTGTGTGTATGGTGATGACAAACTGTTCGTGGCGACCACGTCGATGAGCGGCGTATCGCTTTCGTACGATGGTGGCATCAACTGGGCCGGCACTGTTGACAATGGCACTGATGCGACACTGACAGCGGTCTCGGATACGACTTCAGGCCTGGTAGCAGTTGGCGAGCTCGCATGTGTGCGAACATCAAACGACGGTATTCTCTGGCAGCAACGTGTTACCGACGCTTCAGGATGGCTATGGGATGTCACCCCTACCCCCTTTGGCGTTGTAGCAGTCGGGGAATTCGGTCTGATCATGACCTCATTGGATCTCGCCACATGGACAGTGATGGAGCCTGTGACGGAGGAAACACTCACAAGTGTCGCAGCAGGAAATGGACACGTGGTCGTAATTGGCGACAACCATGTCGTCGTGACATCTGAGGATGGACAAACATGGACTGTCGGAGAAACAGGACTGGATTCTAACGTCAATGCCATAGCATTTGGCGCAGGCATGTTCGTTGCTGTTGGACACGATGGTGCCATGGCGACGTCCGTTGACGGCCGTCTTTGGAAGCAGGGCACTACAGGGGTCACCGTCGATCTCGACGACGTTGCCTGGCTCAATGGCATGTTTGTGGCTACAGGTAGCAGCGGGACGATCCTGACCTCGGCCAACGGTGTGATGTGGACAACGCAGAAGACGGGAACGACCGCCGCATTGTTTGCAGTGACGTCGGGCAAGGGTCTGCTCGTGGCAGTAGGGGACCAGGGCACGACGATCGTATCCTCGGACGGGGCTCACTGGAGCGTCCGACCATCGCCGACCAAGGAGATCCTGTACGGGTGCGCGGCCCGAGGGGATCGCTTCGTCGCTGTCGGGAGCAGTGAAACAATGATGTGGACCAGTGATCTGATCGTCCCTGCATCTCCCGTACCGATCCGGCCACTCACGGGCGCCACGGTCGATGCAGGCTCAGTCACGCTGGTCTGGTCAGCCGTCTCGGGCAACGGAGTAACCTATGAAGTACAGACTTCTGCGGCAGCGGACTTCAGCAAGCTCATCCTGGACAAGCATGGTGTTACAGGGACGTCCATTGTGCTTGGCGCTGCAGATGTTGCACCATCAGGACTAACGTTGTGGCGAGTGCGCACAACCAGCGGTAGCGTTACTTCTTCCTGGTCTGCTGCTCAGTCCTTTGCGGTTCAGGCGGCAACACCTCAGCCACTTCCTCAAACAAAGCTTGTGTTGCACGTAGCAAGCACGCAGATGTTCGTCGACGGAGCACCGGTCACCATCGATGTGGCGCCCCAGATCATCGCAGGTCGGACACTCCTTCCTATCAAGTGGGTTGCAGAGCCCTTAGGAGCGACTGTTGAGTGGAACGCATCGGATCGCAAAGTGACGATCTCGCTGAACGCTACGGTCCTTGAGCTCTGGATCGCCAAGAGCCAGGCTCGCGTCAACGGGAGGTACATTCCAATCGACACGGCAAATCCCAAGGTTGTTCCGCTGATCGTGAGCGGGCGTACGATGCTCCCAGTACGCTTTGTTGCCGAGCAGCTGGGCGCGGACGTCCAGTGGGAGGCATCCACACAGACAATTACGATCACTAGCCCCGCAGCATGACTGTCTGAAGCACCCGCGCACGCCCTCAATTAGCAACCCGCAACTGCAGTTGTGACGATGAGGACAACGACGCGGGTGCCTCACCAGGAAGGCGCGTCTCCAGATACTTCGTTGGTGTGTCGCGTCGAGCAGTGCAGCAGTATATCACTGTGACAGACCCGCAATCCGCATCAGGCGTCCAGTTCTGGGTGGGCACGGGAGGTGGTCACGATAAGAGCAGTCGCGACCAATGGCAGCCCCCACATCGAGAAGAGGGTAGAGCCTTGGTTCCGTTATTCCAGGCATAATGGATGCCTGATCTGAAGTCGAGCTGCTCTATGGGAGCCACCGAAAGGTGAAACGATGTTCCCGCCGAACCGGACTCTGGAGCGGCCTTTGAATCCAAGCCTCTGGTTCACCTCCAAGCTTCATCCCATGGGTCACGATTACTCGTGTGAGCAGCTCACATCTGTCTGTCTTATGGAAACCCAGCGAAGCCAACAATCAGGG
The DNA here is from genome assembly GCA_021373025.1 of bacterium. Taxonomy (GTDB): domain Bacteria; phylum Caldisericota; class Caldisericia; order Cryosericales; family Cryosericaceae; genus Cryosericum. The sequence continues at coordinate 99,480 of JAJFTL010000022.1, read as the reverse complement.
CCTCCTTTTCGGAGACCCTGCAGCAATACCTGTGCACTCGATGCTTTGTCAGTATACTGGGTACTGACCATATCTCGAAAGTTGGGCGACTCCTATGCAACGTAATAGAAGCAAGACAAACAGTGTGCCAATAGATATCGGCAGTGCCAGAAGTCCCATAGCCACGTCGAAGGAAACACTTCGCGAAGAGACCGTTCCGCTTCACAGCCGTATATGGGTATCTGCAGCCGATGGTGCCACCGCCATCCTGTGTTCAATCGCCGAAGGCGCAGCACTGACGTACTACTTCACGCGTATCATGGGACTGGCCCCACGGCTCGCCTCTATCGTGTGGCTGCTCTTTGGCATCTGGAACGCCTTCAATGACCGCCTCTTCGGGTACATCAGTGACCGGACCATGAGCAGGCTCGGCCGTCGCATCCCCTACATTCGCTATGGTGCACCGCTGTACGCTGCCGCATTTGCAATCTTCTGGATCGTCCTGCCTGGGTTCAAGGGCAATCAGACCGCACTGTTCATCCAGATGCTGATCGGCATCGGCTTTGCTGGTAGCATGTACCTCATTCCACTGATGAATGGAGATGTCATTGACGCAGATGAGGAAGCGACCGACTTACGACGTGAGGGTATGTATGCTGGTGTCAACAGTTTCGTCACGAAGCCTGCCATCAGCTTGGCACAAGCCGTCTTCCTCAGCTTTCTTTCACACGCTGGCTATGACCAGTCATTGGCAAGGGGCATACAGAGCACCTCAGCTGAAGCCGGCATCGTGCGTGCATGGTTCCTCGTACCAGCGATTCTGCCGCTAGCCTGTCTGCTAGCCTGTCCGCCATCCTGTACTGGTATCCCCTCGATGGACCCGAGTGGGAACAGATCAAGTCCCATCTTGCCATCGTGCACGACGAGAAGGAGAAGGCGTATCTGGCCGAACACGGTCTGAAGTAAGGAAAGGAGTACTGCTATGCTTGAGCGAAAGAAGCGAATGCGCTTGTGGACCTATCTTCTGGACCCGCCAGTGCTTGCAATGCTGACGTTTGTGTTTCTTTACCTGATGAGGCCAGTTGAACGGAACCTGGGCGCATGCCTGACCGGGGTCATCTGCCTGGGGCTCGTTCCGCTGACTGCTTGGTTTCATATGGTGCATCATCCTGGAGACTACAAGGGCGAACGAAAGATCGGCTTTGTACTCAGTGTTGCCGGCTACGCCGCAGGGACAGCGATCATGCTCGTCTTCTTCCGAAGGTCACCTCTGAATGTTGCGCTCATGCTCTCCTACCTGTTCACCGTCGTCGCACTTACAGCCGTTAACCTCATGCACTATAAGGCATCCGGGCATGGAGCAGGAGTCGCGGGTCCTGCCACGGCACTTACGATCTTGTATGGCTGGCCAGGTGCGATTTGTTACCTTCTGCTTGTCCCTGTCGCCATTGCCAAGACGGATATCAAGGAACATACCCTGGGGCAGATTTGTACCGGGGCATGCCTTTCGACCGTTTCCACCTTGGCCTCTTTTTGGTTGACTGGCATGCTGCACTTCTAACTTGAAGCCCCGTGGACTACCACCCCTATGACGGCCTCTATGACAGAAAAAGCTGGTATACTTGCATGGGTCGTCTTTAGGCAACGCCGTCCCCGCACGACACGCTGGCATAACGGCGGCACATCGAAGAACAGGAGGGAGCAATGAACTACGACTTGGATCATGGGCTTGACCGGCATAATACTGGATGTGTCAAGTGGGACCAAATCTATACCATCTTCGGGAGCGACGACGTTTTGCCCATGTGGATAGCCGACATGGATTTCCCCGTGCCAAAACCAGTTACCGAAGCGTTGATCAAGCGTGCCCAGCATGAGGCCTATGGCTACTCTTTTGCAGCTCCGTCTGTCCTGGATGCTATCATAGAACGCCTGTGGCGTGTCTACGACTGGAAGGTCGATCCTGCATGGATCCTCTTCACTCCCGGCGTTGTTCCAGCGCTTCATGCAGCAGTACGTGCATTCACGACGCCCGGCGATGCAGTCGTCCTTCAAAGCCCCGTATATTACCCATTCTGGTCAGCTATCCGTGAGAATGGGTGCCAGGTCGCCAACAACCAACTGCTTTGGAACGGCACCAGGTACGTCATGGATCTCGAAGGGCTGAAAAGCGTCTTCCTTCCGCATGCTTCAGGCATGTCAGCTTCTCCATCACGCGTAAGAATGATCATTCTGTGCAGTCCACACAACCCTGTCGGCCGTGTTTGGACCCGAGACGAACTGGCAGCTGTTGGCGAGATCGCCCTTGCCAATGACGCCATCGTCGTTTCCGATGAGATACACTGTGAATTGATGCTGAATGGCTCACGCCATACTCCATTTGCTTCCCTGAGCCCCGAACTGGAGCAGAACACTATCGTCTGTATGGCACCGTCCAAGACGTTCAATCTGGCTGGTCTTGCCACCAGCTTCATCATTATTCCTAACCCACGGCTACGCGCAGCCATGCAACGACGCATTACGGGCGCAGTGGGCAGTGTCACGCCGTTCGGATACACAGCACTCGAAGCCTCATTCCGGGAAGGCGATGAGTGGCTCACCCAAGTCCTTCACTATATTGAGGGCAATGTCACCTATGCTCAGTTGTTCGTTCAGGACCATATCCCCCAGGTCAAAGTCATGCCGATTGAAGGTACCTATTTGCTGTGGCTGGACTTCCGTGCACTTGGCATGGATGTCCACGAACTCTCTCGCTTCCTTCGCGAAAAGGCCAGAATCGGCCTAGACGATGGCTATGTGTTCGGTCCTGGCGGTGAGGGTTTTGCCCGTATGAATATCGCCTGTCCCCGTTCGACACTGCAGGAAGGACTGACCCGGCTTGCCGATGCCATACGGTCTCTGGAGCAGCATTGATGTCCCTGTTCAAATCCGAAGGAGATGAGCTGGACTGCACGACGATTGTCGTCGGCAGGGCCGCCTCGCAGTCCGGCCATATTCTGGTGGGCCATAACGAAGACGATGCACATCGCCTGGCCATCCGTCACCACATCATCAAGCCAGGGGAACACCCTGGGGCTTTGCGGATGAGAGATGGCGCACTGCTGTATCGAGAATCACACACATTATTGGAGCTTCCAGTGTCAGAGAACACGTTGGCTTATGACTGGACAGAGATGGTGGGACAGGACTTTGGGGACAGCTTTCTCAACAGCGAGGGAGTCAGCATCTGCTGTGACAGCGCAGCAGGGACACGTGAGCAGCAGGCCGAACTGGTCAGAGGTGGCATCGGTCACTTGCTGCCTCAGCTTGTTGCGGAGCAAGCTCACTCGGCCCGCGATGCGGTCTTGCAGGCAGGGCATCTCATCGAGACATACGGTTACTGTGATGCACGCATCATAACCATCGCGGACTACCGTGAGGCATGGATCCTCCAGATCCCGGGTGGCCACCAGTGGCTGGCCGAACGCGTCCCCGATGACGGAGTTGTTGTCCTGCCAAACTATCTCATCTCCCGCCAGATTAACACTCATGATACAGAGCATTTCCTGGGATCGCTGGATCTGAAGGAACATGCTGTGCAGCGCGGATGGTATAATCCCTCAGGAATGGAGCCCTTTGATTTCAAGAAAGCTTACGGGCCACCTGAGATCAATACTTCTTCATTGAGCACCAGTCGCCAGCAAACAGGACTCTTCCTGCTCACAGGGCAGGAATTTCCACTGAACGACCTGCCATTCTCTTGCGTACCACAACGGCGCGTATCTCTCGCCGATGTCATGGCTAGTCTGCGCTGTTTCACACCTCATGGACACTCTATCCGGCAAGCGCTGGAGACAGTCGGAAGCTTCCACAAGAACGTAGCCCAGACAGCCATGCGCCCAATCTCGGTCTGGACAACACAGGAATCCTCTGTGACAGAACTGAGGGATCCAATATCCGGGCCACAATCTGTGACAGTCTGGCGAGCTTCCGGTATGCCAGATGAACTCCCCTATACGCCCTGGTATCCGTTGGCCATGATGGCTGCAGCTTCCGAATATCCAGATCCCTATGCCGTGGGAGATCCAGATCATCTAGACATGAACTCTGCGTTCTGGACGTTCCGTCTGTTTGTGACAACTGTCGACACTGACTATGCAACGCATATCTCCGAAGTCCAGGCAGCCATGTTGCCACTGGAAACACGCGCAATGGCTATAGATACGTTCCTTCAGGCGATGCCCGCACCCGCCGATGCAAAGACGTCGAACAACGTCATTGGTGGATTGCTTGCCGCTTGCGGAGAAGGGTTGGGGATGGAGGCACTGGACACCTGCAGAAACCTCCTTCGACAGTGGCAGACGAACTCTGAACGGACTCCATTTAGAGAGTGACTACCATCAGAGGAGGAATGCCGTTATGAAGTACTTCATCAGTCTGGATATGGAGGGCGTTGCAGGTCTTGCTTCATGGTCGGAAACCAGCCAGGAACAGCGGGAACTTATGACCGGAGAAACATGTGCTGCCATCGAGGGCATCCGGAGTGTCGATGAGCAAGCTGCTGTCGTGATCGCTGACAGCCACAGCCGAGGACAGAACCTGCTGCTTGGCCGGCTTCCACAGGACGTAGAGGTCGTACGGGGCTACCCGCGTCCGCTGTACATGGTGGAAGGGGCAGATGAGTCCTGCGATGCAGCCCTGTTTGTCGGCTACCATGCCCCCATTGGAACACGCAATGGGTCCATGGATCATACCTATTCCTCATCTGCCATCTACGAGGTCCTGGCCAACGGGCATGTGGTTGGGGAGACGGAACTCAACATGGTCCTGCTGTCCCGCCTGGGCATTCCCCTCATCTTTGCCAGTGGCGACGATCAGTATTGTGCCTTCTCACAGCGATTCTTTCCCCATGCTTCCTTTGTCACCACCAAATGGGCTACTGGCCGGTACTCCCAGCGCACATTGATGCCCGAGACATCAATGGCATTGATTCGCGAGGGGGCTGCTACTGCAACGCGCCACCTTCTGTTACGGGGCCGCTCGACCCTGGTCGAGGAACAGCAGCAGGGAGTTGTTCAACAGGAGATCCTAACGACCTCTCCCTCGACCTGGACGGTGCGCTTCCTGACGACCAGTGCTTGTGATGTTGCTTCCTGGATCCCCGGCTCTCATCGTTCTGGAGGCCGTGAGCTCTCCTACACCTCCGAGGAACCAATAGAACTGTACCGCTTCCTGATGAGCTGTACGGTGGCAGGAAGGTACGACAAGGACTTATAAGTACACCCTTCCTTGTAGGTTAGCAGGAGCGCTAGACACATGATGTGCCCGGTGCTCCTGCACTCATTTCTCAGCATCATTCTTCGCTTCCACCTGACAGCCTCTTGCATTTTTATGAAATAGTGTATACACTTCAGTTGTAGTACCTACACTACCGTGGAGGTAAATGATGGAAGAGTTGACCAGCAAGCAGCAAGCCGTTCTGGAATTCATCGAAGCACGGGCACGCCAGACGGGATTCCGTCCCAGTCTGGAGGAGGTGCGGCGTCATTTCGGATTCAACTCACTCAACTCAGTTGTTGTCTATATCAAGATACTCGAACGCAAAGGATACCTTCCTCAACCGGACCTCATCAAGGGAACACCAGCTACCCCATCGCTGATGATCCCGGTGCTGGGCACTGTCGCAGCAGGAACACCCATTCTGGCTGAAGAAAACATCGAGAAGTGGATCTTTGTCACTCCTCCTATACCTGCAACAGCCGATTATTTTGGCCTCAAGGTCAAGGGAGACTCCATGATCGACGAGCACATCGTGCCAGGAGATATCGTTGTTGTCCACAAACAGCAGACTGCAGACAACGGCGACATTGTCGTCGCTCTGTTTGGAGATGAGGCAACTGTCAAAAAACTGTATGAGGGAGAAGATGGTATCTTTCTCATGCCAGCCAATCCAGCATACCATCCTATTCCTGTCACCAGTGATGTCAGCATCATCGGAAAGGTTGTCGGCCTTGTCCGTGAACACATTTCCTGAGGAGGAAACATGAACCCCACATCCACTTCGCCAACTCCAATGACTCCACCTGACAAGCTGCCACTTCTCTACGTTGAGGAACGGGATGGTCATCTTTCTGCCTTTGTATTCCGTGGCGAGGTCAAGCATGTAAGCCGTATTCTCAAAATGTGGGCTAGCGGACAGTTTACCTCTGACCATGCAGAGGATGTTAGCTACTACACGATCATGAGTGACGACAGGATGATAGCAACAGTCGCAAGAGACAATATTCATCGACACTGGTACATGATTCGCCTGATGGATTGATGCGAACACCGTGAGCAAGTTAAGATGTCCTTTGTCCATCTGCATGTTCATGCGGGCTTCAGCTTTCATGCAAGCCCTATTCGCATTGAAGACCTGGCTCAGCGCTGCCATGAGCTAGGCTACTCTTCCTGTGCCATCACTGACAGTAACACCCTGGCTGGTGCCATCCGCTTCGACCATACAGCACGCTCTCTCGGAATCGTTCCCATCTTCGGCTGTGAATTGACACTACTCAGCAATGAACCGGATGATCACATCGTTGTTCTTGCGCGCGATCTGGAGGGATACAGTAACCTTTGCCGTCTGGTAACCTGTGCTCAGGCACATGGCCGCACGCATCCAGGTCTGACTCTTGAACAGCTTGCCCCCTATGCTGGACACCTTGTCGCGCTATATGGCAGCCCCGAGAGCTTGCTTTATCAGTCTCTCTCAACACACCATCCACGCACGGCACGCCTTCTGCTGGAAGAGATGCGCGCACTCTTTTCAGACAGCCTGTACCTGGACGTTCAAAATCCCATGTTCGCCGACTCTACGCGCCTTTTGTACCGTATGCGCTGCCTGTCCGATGAAACCGGCATCTCTGCGTGCGCCACCGGAGGCGTTACTCACCTGCGCCGTGTCGATGCAGAGGTGCGCGAGATGCTCTTGGCCATTGGTTCGCTGGAAGATGTTGACACTCATAACCGACACACGAAGAATGTCAACGCCGAGAACTGGTTCAGAGGGGTAGATGAAATGGCAGAATTATTTGCAGACTGGCCGGAAGCTCTGTCTGTCAGTGGGCGTATAGCTACGGAATGCCAGGTGGAGCTGCCCTTGGATGGCTTCAAGACTCCCAGTTCGGTCCTGACAGCAACACGCAGTCTCCATGATATCGTCTATGCCGGCGCCCGCGAAAAGTATGCCATCGTCACCACTGCTGTGGAGGAGCGTATTGAGCACGAACTGGGCATCATCCGACATATGCACATGGAGGAGTACTTCCTCATTATACGCGATATCATCGAAATAGCGCGACACAAAGGAGTCGCCTACTCTGGACGTGGCTCAGGGGCCAATTCCATCGTCTGCTACTGCATTGATGCCACACAAGTTGACCCACTTCAATACAACCTGCTGTTTGAGCGCTTTCTCAACGATGGGCGAAAAAGCCTGCCTGATGTTGATATCGACTTTGATGCATTGCGCCGGGATGAGGTTGTGTCTGAACTATTTGCCCTCTATGGTGAGGACAGGGTTTGCCGCGTAGCCAATGTAAATACCTACAACATCCGGGGGGCCTTTCGCGATGTTGGTAAAGCATTGGGATACAGCAAGGAAGAGGTTGACGATGCCACCCGTCTCTTGCCCTGGTACAGCCATCACCGCATTACCGAGGTCATCGCCAAACTGCCAGAACTGGCAACATTTCCCTATGGCAGCATCGAACGCTGGATTTCCCTGGCTGAACGTATCAGGGGACTTCCACGGACACTATCTACTCATTTGGCAGGACTGGTGATCGCACCTTTTCCTCTTACTGATCTCGTTCCTCTCGAACCATCGGGAACTGGCCATCTCATGACGCAGTACGATAAGGACGATGTCGAACGGCTTGGCTTAGTGAAGATGGACCTGCTGGGATTGCGCACGCTGACCGCCGCAGTAGATGCAACCGCAATGGTGCAAGCCGAAACAGGCATGAATATAAGTCTGTCGACCATTCCCATGGACGACCAGGCAACCTATCGACTGCTGCGTGAGGCCCGCACGTTGGGCGTCTTCCAGCTGGAGTCACCGGGTATGCGGAACCTGCTGCTCAAGCTGCAGCCAACCTGCTACACCGATATCATGGCGAACGTTTCTCTGTTCCGCCCTGGCCCTATGGCAATGAACATGGACAAGCTGTATTTGGCCAGGAGAAATAAAAAGGTCCCAGTGACATTCGAAGACCCACGCTTGGAGCCTATTCTGAAGGAGACCTATGGCGTTATTGTTTTCCAGGAACAGGTCCTGGAAGTTGCCAATGCCGTTGCCGATTTATCATTTGCAGAAGCAGATGTTCTCCGGCGCGCCATGACAGAACACACGCCCATGGCAGACTTGGCTCGATTTGAGAGACTCTTTCTGACTCGTGCCGCTGCCAAAGGTACCGATCTGGAAACCGCTCAGCGTATCTACAACCAGCTGAAGAGCTTTGCCAGCTATGGATTCAACAAGGGACACGCCGCTTCGTTTGGATTGTTGGCCTATCGTACTGCCTATCTCAAGACACACTGGCCGGCCCAGTACACTGCAGGGCTGCTCAACGCGATGCCCGTGGGCTTCTATCCTCCCTTCATCCTACTGGATGAAGCACGCCGTTGCCATGTCCTGATTGAGAAGTCCCTGGTGACGCGCAGCATGGTTCAGACAACTGCACAGAACATGACGGTTAGGCTGGGACTCAACCTGTTCAGTGCCCTTTCCGCAAAGGATATGGCCTCCATCGTGACCGCACGAGAAAGACATCCTTTTGATTCGGCTGTCGACTTCATGAACCGAACACATGTCAATCGCCGGACACTGCAGCGCCTGGTCCTGGCTGGAGCCTTCGATGATTTCGGAACACCCTTGGCTGTCGCTACTGATCTTGGACTGGAGACTGGCGAGATTGACCATATCCTGAACATTACCTCTAACCTGCAGCTACGCACTGTCCTGGGAGAGATAGCCGGCATAGGCTATCCTGTGTCGGAAAGTCTGGCCGTCCTGCTGGATCTGGCTACTGCCGAGGTCGTGGATCCACCCACCCCTGCACAAATACAGGCACCTACCCTGCACAGCGTCCAGCTGCGCTCGTGGCCACACGGTTCCAACGTGTGGGTACGTGGAGTTGTCGTTCGCATCCAGACCCCCCCTACCAAGTCTGGCAAGCGTGTATTCTTTATTACGCTGGAAGATGAGGATGGCATGATAGAAGCTGTCATGTTCGAGGACGTGCAGCGCAGGTATGCAGCAGCACTCAAACAGAATAGCATGATGCGCTTGTACGGCGAACTTCAGAATGCCGAGGGCAGCCCAACAATAATCATCAGGCGGCTGGAAGGACTACGGTTCACGCCGGTGGTCGAGGAGGCTCCCTATGGCCGGGCATGTGCTTGACACCGCCTATCGGCAGCCCACCTCTCAACTAACGGTACTCGCAAGCGGCATTCCAGCGATAGACCGCATAACTGGCATTGGGGGATACCCGCGCGGGCGCATCACTGAACTGTTTGGAACAGCCAGTTCGGGCAAGTCTGCTCTTGCAATGACTTGCTGCCTCAACACAGCTGCCCTAGGGCTGTCCGTTGTCTGGATTGACCTGGAACACAGCCTGAAAACCAAGATGCCACTGGATCTCGCCCCATCGGCGCGAGATATTCTGCTGCTTGAACCAACAACAGCGGAAGACGCTGTCGACATGGCTGTCATCCTTCTGGAACGCGCCAACATCGATCTGCTAGTCATGGATTCGGCGATCGTCATGAATCCATCACAGCAGCCTGCAGGTATGCCTCTCAATATGGCACGCGCCGAGATGGTTGGCCGTGCGCTGCGCAAGTTCATGACATTGGTCGCTCGTCGAAAGTGCGTTATGCTCTTTCTCAGCCGTAGCTACCTGATGGCTGTTCCTGGTTCAGTCGCTTCCATTGGTGGAGGAGCTCTGCGCAGTTTTGCCTCATTGCGCCTGAAAATGACACAGGAACAACTGACCATGGACGAAGGGGACCCTTCTTCTTTTGCGGTACTGGTACAGGTGGTCAAAAACAAACTAGCACCCCCTGAGCGCGAAACTCTTCTATATTATTCACTGGCAAATGGTAGATTGACAGAGGAACCGCCAGCAATGGTAGCAGAGGAACCCGAGGAGGGACCGTGGCCATGAAGACAGACATACGTATCGGCACGTGCGGATACTCGTTCCCAGACTGGAAGGGTGTCGTCTATCCGCCCAGTCTGCGTCCTTCACTGTATCTCATCTACTACGCTCGCAGTCTCGGCTTCAATGCCGTCGAACTGGACAGTAGCTTCTACCATATGCCAACGATTCCACTGATTCAGGCCCTCATTCAGAAAACGCCCCCTGGATTCCTCTTCACGATCAAGGCACACCGCAGCATGACACACGAAGTATGGAACGCGATGAAGTCAACTGCTCCTGGACGGCCTCCTTTTCCCGACCTGAGCCAGGGACTCAAGCCCATGTCCCAGCTGGCACCCGCATTCACAGCATTCTGGGAGGCTGTCACTCCCATGACCGACGCTGGCAAACTTGGAACAGTTGTCCTCCAGTATCCGCCATGGTTTCGGGACACCCCTGAAAATCGCAGATTCCTTCTGACAACGCGCGACCTACTCGTGGGCCTGCCTCTCTCGATTGAGTTCCGGGACCTCACCTGGCATAACGAGGATGCTTTTGCCTTCCTCAAGCGCGAACACCTCGGCTACGTTGCCGTCGACGAACCCCAGTTGCACAATCTCTTGCCCTTGGTTCCGGCCGTCACCAGTGACGTGGCATATCTCCGACTGCACGGACGTAATCCACACTGGTTTGGTGCCAGCCGCGAGGAACGGTATGACTACCTCTACTCAAAGAAGGAACTGGAGCAAATGCTTCCATCTATTCGCACAATGGCCGCAAGCGCGCCACTGATGTTCATCATGACCAACAACTGTCACCGGGGCCAGGCGGTGCAGAACGCGCACGACCTGCAATCAATGATGTTGTTCCCGGAACAAAACAAGCCGCAGCAATAGCGGTATACTGTACGCGCACCGCAACCTGGAGCTTCAGGCCCGTTTTGCATAGTGCAGAAGCGAGGCAGCAACAGATGATAGATGCACAAAAACTGGCAGGACTTATCCAAGAATCACACCACATTGTCGCGCTGACTGGCGCGGGGATCTCAACCAACGCGGGCATCCCGGACTTTCGTGGGCCAAAGGGAATTTACGTGACCCATCAGTACGACCCGGAGAAGACGTTCGACATTGAATGGTTTGACACCGATCCCCACTACTTCTTTGATTTCGCTCGGGACTTCCTGAGTACCATTGATCACATGGTCCCGACACAAGCTCACGCATTCCTCGCAGAGCTCGAGCAGCAAGGCCGGCTCCGGTGTGTGATCACACAAAACATCGACGGTCTGCACCAGAAGGCCGGCAGCAAAAATGTCATTGAGCTACATGGCAGCTTCCAGCAGGGTCATTGCAGGAGATGCGGGTACGGCTATTCGTGTGACGAGCTCAAACGCAAGATCCTCGTCGAAGGAATTCCTCATTGCGACCGTTGTAACGGCGTGATCAAGCCCGACATCGTGCTCTATGGTGAACCAGTCCGAGGTATGGAGGAAGCAACATCCGAGGCCCGTCACGCGGACTTGTTTCTAGCCATTGGAACATCGCTGACCGTCTATCCTGCAGCAATGCTGCCGCACTTCAGCGGCGGCCCGGTCGTTTCCATCAATCGCGGCAGTGCAGGCAAGCTGGCTCAAGGGATAGAATCCATCGAACGCGACATCGATGAGGTGTTCACTGAGGTCCGGAATGCGCTTTTTTACAGTTCTTGATGCAGGCCAAAAGAGGTTTCCACAACCTGCTACGCTAGCCCGTGCCTGCACGGGAGAAACTCAGCGTACTCACCAACGAGAGTCACCTAGTACACGCCCAGGACAACGTCTGCGATGTTGTCCGAGTGGTCTGAAATCCTTTCAAGGTTCGTGAACAGGTCGACCACGACGACACCAACCTGCGGGTCCACCTCGTGAGCGTTGAGCCTGGCAATGTTGCGGGACATGCACTCCTTCGTCATGACGTCACAGCGGTCTTCCATTTCCTTGACCCGGTGAGCCCGCTCAACGTCATAGTCTTTGAGTGCATTCATAGCCTCCTCAAGTGTTTTCAAGACGTGGTCGAACTCCTCCTTCAGGTCCTGCTGCGTGCCTGCATTGAATTTCAGTCTCTTGTCGTCTTTGATCTGGATAAGTTCGACAAGATTGGTCGCATGGTCGCCCACCCGTTCGATATCATTGACGGCATGCATCAATGCCATGACACGCGCGCTCTGTGCCTCCGAGAGGTCGTGCTCGGTGATCTTCGTGAGATACTCCGTAATCTCCCTCTGCATCGCGTTGACGAGGTCCTCGCGGCCCAGCACCTCGTCCAGAAGACCTACCTTGTTTTCAAATAGCGCCAGCCTGCATGAATCCACCATCTCATAGGTAATGTGACCCATGCGGAAAAGCTCATTTGTTGCTTGCGACAGTGCAAGCGTAGGTGTCACCAGCACCCGCTCATCAATGTATTGAACCACCTTCGTCTCCTCCTCACTTCCACGCGACGGAAGCAGCCATCGGACAAGCCGCTCAAATGGCTTGATCAGCAGGAGTGCAACGCAGGTCATAGTAACATTGAATATAGTGTGGGCATTGGCCACCTGACGTGGAAGATAACTCGATGTCATTGCTACGAGTCGCGTAAAGGGCCCCAAAAATGGGAAGATGAGGACGACTCCAAGAGAGTTGAACAGAAAATGCGTCAATGCCGTTCGGCGACTGGCGACATTTGCGCCTATACTTGCCAACCCCGCTGTCACCGTCGTGCCAATGTTTGCCCCCAGCACCAGCGAAATGGCGGACGGAAGAGTGATCACTCCTTGAAGCGACAGCGCCACAACCAAGCTTGTTGTGACAGACGAGCTTTGGACAATACCCGTGAATATCGCCCCGGCAAGGATTCCCAGCACCGGCAAGCGTCCAAACCTTACGAGGAAATCTATGAAGGCCTGGTTCGTCTTCAGTGGACTGAGAGCGTCAGACATGAAGTACAGTCCAAAAAAAAGGAGTCCAAAGCCGAGGATAGCCTGACCAACAGCCTTCGTCGTCCTCCTCTTCACAAAGAACTCCATCAGAACCCCGACGAAAATAAACGCCCAGATGACATCATTAAGCTTGAACACGATGATCTGGGCCGTGATCGTGGTGCCGATGTTGGCACCAAAGATGACTCCCATCGCCTGACTCAGGGTCATCAGCCCGGCATTCACGAACCCGACGACCATAACGGTCGTCGCTGAGCTACTCTGGATAATGCCTGTCACAGCCAACCCAACAAGAACGCCTCGAACGGGACTATTCGTGAGAGCTTGCAGGATGCGCCTGAGAGAATCTCCAGCCGCCTTCTGAAGGCCATCCCCAAGCAGCTTCATGCCGTACAGGAAGAAGGACAGGCCGATGACAAGATTCATGGCTAAGGAGACGTACTGCGCACGCATGTGTTCCTCCAAGAGTCAGTTTTCAGGTCGGCCCAACATCCAGAAGCCACTCTATTCTACGACAATGCATGGTCTCGTCAAACAACAACGAGAGGCTGGCCTCCAGTACGTGATGCGATTAGCAAGCAGACCGATGCAGTTCCCAGTTCCACGCCGTCCGGACGATGTCTTCAAGGTCTGTGAACTGCGGAATCCATCCCAGTTCTGTGCGGGCACGTACATTGCTGGCCACCAGCACGGCTGGATCTCCAGCACGCCGAGGCGCCTGAACAACAGGTATATCGCACCCGGCGACGCGCTGAGCCGTTTCTATGATCTGTTTTACCGAAAAGCCTTCCCCGTTTCCGAGATTGTAGGTTGCCTCCATGTGACCTTCGAGAGACTCCAGAGCCAATATGTGGGCGTCAGCCAGATCGTTTACATGGATGTAATCCCTGACGCAGGTGCCATCAGCTGTCGGGTAGTCGTTTCCATAAACACTGACTGACGGTCTGCGTCCTGCAGCTGCCTGGAGGACCAGCGGTATCAGGTGCGTCTCGGGATCATGATCCTCACCATTGTCACCTTGAGGATCAGCCCCGGCGGCGTTGAAATATCGCAAGGAAACAAATCGTAGACCGTAGGCGACCGCATAGTCGTGGAGCATTCCCTCTATGACCATCTTTGTGCGGCCATAGACACTGGTGGGCGCCAATGTACTGTCCTCCTCAATGGGAACGCTGGCAGGCTCGCCATAGACAGCAGCTGAGCTGGAGAAGACAATGCGGTCCACTCCCGCAACACGCATGCCATCAAGGAGGTGCATGGTACCGGCAACGTTGTTTGCGTAGTAGGAACGCGGTTCGATCATTGATTCACCCACCAGACTGAATGCAGCGAAGTGAATGACACTTGTGACGTGCAGTTGCCGGATAGTCATAGCGACATGAGCAACGTCGGCAACATCGCCCACGATGAGCGGGACATTATCAGGAACGGCCCAACGGTGCCCTTTCGAGAGATTGTCGAACACGGCGACCTGGTAGCCGTTCCGCAGTAGTCTACGAACCGTATGCGACCCAATGTAGCCAGCCCCACCCGTTACAAGAACTGTTCCATTCATCATTGCCTCCAGTTCTCCGCACATACACGATGATAGCTCAGTATACCCCTCGTAAACAATCGAAACAAGACTACCGTATCATTCGGCTGTACGAAGAGAAGCGTTTGGCTATACTGCACCATGAACAGTTCATGCGTGGTACTGCAGTAATACGGGAGGTATGCGATGGCAGAGTTGAGATGGAATCCACTTCTTCGCACATGGACGATGGTAGCCAGCAATAGACAGGAACGACCAAACCTGCGTGTTGATGGCTGTCCTTTTTGCCCCGGATCGGGAAAGGTGCCCGATGCCTATGATGTCCTGGAGTATGATAACGACTTCCCCGTACTCACATTGGATCCGGATCTTCCTGACCCCGTGGGTTCGGACTTATCTCCAGTCGCTCCAAACTATGGCAAATGCGAGGTGATCCTCTATTCGTCTGAGCATAACGCCAGCCTGCATGATTTAAGCGTCGCTCATCTCACACGTCTCGTCGACCTCTGGACGGATCGGCAGCGTGTTCTCTCCCAAGATCCTCGCATCAAGTACATCTTTCCATTCGAAAACCGCGGAGAAGAGGTTGGGGTCACCATGCTGCATCCTCACGGGCAGATCTATGCCTACCCCTTTGTCCCACTAAAGATCAGAACAGAACTGGACAGCGCACGTGCCTGGTACCATGAGCACAAGACCTGCATCTTCTGCGACCTTAACGCCAATGAATTGTCCGATGGCCGCCGCATCATTCTTTCGAACGAGAGTTTTGTGGCGTACATCCCCTCGTTTACAGACTATCCCTATGGTGTGTTCATAACAAGCCGCTTCCACAAGCAGTTGTTTACTGACTTTACATCCTCGGACCGAACTGACCTTGCTCGTATTCTGAAAACGCTTACTGGGGGATTCGATCTCCTGTTCAACCGCCGCTTTCCATATATGATGTGCATTCATCAGGCTCCTGTAAACAGTCCCGAAGATGCTGGCTGTGAACAGTATTATCACTTTCACATCGAGTTCTATCCACCACTTCGCAACGCTACAACAGTCAAGTACTACGCTTCATCAGAGATGGGGGCGTGGGCAGCAGCAAATCCCGTGCGGGTAGAGGAAACCGCGCCCGCGCTTGCTGACGCCTGTCGGAGATTTGCCCTGACTGAAGAGGAATCATAGACATGCGCATGAGCATTTCGCAAGAGTTTGAACAAGCATATGGCGTCGAGAGCGGGGCACTCCGTACTTTTGTTGCTCCGGGAAGGGTAAACCTCATTGGCGAGCATATTGACTACAATGGTGGCCTGGTGATGCCGGCAGCGATCACCCTGGGGATTACAGCGACCTGTCGCTTGCGCTCCGACCGCATGGTGCGATTGCGCTCTACAGGAGATCGGCTGGCCGTGAACATTGATCTCGACCAGCCCATCGAACCACAGCAGACGCGTGGCTGGGGCAACTACCCGGCTGGAGTCCTCAGGGAGCTTCTGTGTCAGAATGTCAAGGTGCCAGGAGCCGATGTGCTCTTCACCTCGACCCTGCCGCAGGGAGCCGGACTGTCCTCATCTGCCGCCATGGAAGTGCTGACTGCTTTTTCTTTTCTCTCTCTGGCCAACAGTCCAGAGATCGACCTCAAGGCAATCGCCCTCCTTTCTCAGAAAGTCGAGAACCAGTTCGTGGGTGTCAACTGCGGCATCATGGACCAATTCGCTGTCGCGCTTGGCAGGGAAAACCGCGCCATGGTACTCGACTGTGAATCCCTGGAATACCGCTACGTTCCCTTCGCCCTGAAAGATCATGTTCTGGTCATCATGGACACATCTTGGCAGCGGCGGCTCGCGGACTCCAAGTACAATGAGCGGAGAGCAGAGTGCGATGCCGTTCTTCAACTCCTTGGACCAGACGCACCCCGCGACGGGCTTGTCCACGCATCATGGCAGCAGGTCCTGTCCCATGTCTCAGACCCAATCCTGCTGCGAAGGGCGCGCCATGTTATCTCCGAGCAGGCACGTGTCGAACAAGCAACGCGTGTATTGGCTTCTGGAGATCTGGTAGCATTCGGACAATTGCTCACAGCGTCACACGTTTCTCTCCGTGACGACTACGAAGTGACGGGCCCTCATCTGGATGCCATCGTAAGCGCTGCGCTGCAGGCTCCGGGTTGTCTGGGAGCGCGAATGACAGGAGCCGGCTTTGGTGGCTGTGCCATTGCGATTGTCGATCAGAAGGCGACTGCAGACTTTTCGGACTCGGTTCGAACCACGTACCTTGCAGCAACCAATCTCGAACCTGCCTTCTATGTGACGCATGCAGCTGACGGAGTGCACGAGTTAGCACCGGGGACATAACATGGAGAATGTGCGGGGAAAGCTCACCTACCGTCGAGAAGGCGTTATCGCGACGATTGATTTCAACCTCGACGGAGGCGCAGAAAATGAAGATCTCGTTGTCACGCCTGTCGTTGAAGCTGCCTATCCCGGAGAACGGTGGACAGTAACAATAACGCCTCGCACACCGGTGAAGCTGCTCACGGCAGAACTGCGAGTCCCCCTCCTTGTTCCGCCAACAAGCCGCATTTTCGTCAACGGTTATCAGACTTGGACCGAATGCCATGAATTGCGGCCGAGAGACCGTATCCCTTCGCTGAACAGGCTGGCACGTTCTCGATGTTCCATGTATGGCGACTATGAGTACGTAACAAACCCGGGGTTTCCGGGAAGATTCCACGGCTGGACGTATGCCTACGTCCGTTCTGAATCCGATGAGCTGACGCTGTTCGGTTCTCTGTCGGAACAGACAGGATTCACGCTGGTCACCATCACGGCTTCAGCAGGCCGAGTCACACTTCAGAAAGAATGCGGCGGCGTCACGCCTGCCGGACCCTATGTACTGTATGATGTCTATGTGGGAAGCGGTACAGACACCGAGACATTTACGCGCTACTTCAACCTCCTCGACCTCCCCCGGCCACGAACTCCTCCTCTGACTGGATGGACAAGCTGGTACAACTACCACACGGATGTCACGCCAGAAATCATCCTCCACAATGTTGATGCTCTCAGCAAGAATGACATCCCTCTCGATGTCGTTCAAATCGACGATGGATGGGAACATGCCGTGGGCGACTGGCTGACGGCTAATGCAAAGTTCAACGGTCACATGGGAGGTCTGGCTGACGCGATTCACGAGCAGGGTTACAAGGCTGGCCTCTGGCTGGCACCCTTTATCGCGGAAGAAAAGTCTGATCTCCTGCGTAATCATCCGGACTGGTTTCTGACTGACGATCGTGGAAAGCTCGTCAAAGCAGGGTACAATCCTGGATGGAGCGGCTTCTTCTATTCGCTCGATGTCACCAATCCAGCCGTCCAATCGTATCTGACCGATGTACTTCATCTGGTCCTGCACGTCTGGCATTTCGACCTCGTCAAGCTCGATTTCCTGTATGCTGCGTGCCGAAGAGCCCCAGAAGGCACAACACGGGGGCAGGTAATGTCGGAATCCATGCAGTTCCTGCGCAGCACAGTCGGGGAAGGCTTGATTCTCGGTTGTGGCGTTCCACTCGGTCCTTCATTTGGACAGGTGGACTTCTGCCGGATCGGCGCAGATGTCTCACCGAAGTGGGAAGACCGACTGCTCTCGGCGATACACTACCGTGAGCGCGTGTCCACCAGTTCCGCACTGCACAACACTATCAGCCGACGGCATCTCAATGGGGTCGCCTTCTGGAACGACCCCGACGTGAGCATGCTTAGAACCAGCGGGAACAGTCTTAGTGACCAGCAGCGGCACACGTTGTTCTTACTGGACCACGCCCTTGGAGGTCTGCTCTTCACCTCGGACGACATTTCAATGTACACTCCGGAACAACTCAGACTGTATCTCTCGCAGTTTCCCGTTGCTGCAAAAACCGTCGACGATGCAAGACAGTTCGGTGAAGCATGGCGTCTGACCATGCACACGAGCGATGCTACTTTCGTTGTAGCAGCAAACCTGGGCGCACAGCCAACTTGGCTCAACCTGGATCCCGGCGTCTACTATTGCAACGGGAAGCTGCTCGATGGACAGAACGCTCTACGACTTGGTCCGTTTGAGACAATCTGCCTCCGTCGTGCCCGAGGGGCTCCCATCGAGTTACTTGGAACAACCTCTCACCTGTTTCCGGGCTTGGACATAGAACATTTCGCGTGCAATGAACAATCCATATCGTTCAGGCAGTTTGCAGCCGCCCGACTCGAAGGCGAAGCCCTGATCATGGTTCCCGAAGGTGAAAACCAATGGATGGTCAACAATGTTCCGATGGTTCCCGAGCACCACGGCGCCTATACCATCCTCCGCGCGCCGATTGCAAGGGTGGCACAACCGTCCATTTGAGATATACTATTGGCAGTATCAGCATGAGCTGAGGAGGTGTGGCCATGGAACCATTTGTGTTGCCAGAGGATTTTCTGCTGGGAACGGCGACAGCCTCGCTGCAGATCGAAGGCGGCGATCGCAACAACAGCTGGTACCGCTGGGTTCAGACCGGCCATATCAAGGATGGCAGCAGCTGCATCATAGCCGATGACCATTGGAACAGGGTTAGCGAAGACATCGAGCTCATGAAGCAGCTCCGCCAGCAGACATATCGCATGAGCCTTGAATGGAGCCGCATAGAGCCTGCCCGTGGCCAGTTCAACAAGGATGCTATCCAGCATTATCGCCAGGAGCTCCAGCAGTTGATAAATGCCGGTATCAGGCCTCTTGTGACACTGCATCACTTCTCAAATCCATTGTGGCTTGAAGATGCTGGCGCTTGGACCAACCCTGATGTGATCAATCTATTTGAACGGTACACGGCATATGTCGTCGAGAACTTGGGCGACGTCGTGAGCGACTGGTGCACCATCAACGAGCCAAATGTCTACCTGGCGTCAGGTTATGTTCTAGGCGGGTGGCCACCGAGCGACATTAGTATCACGAAGTACTTCCGCGGTGCCCGCAACATGATCCTGGCACATATCAAGGCCTACCGGAAGATTCACGAAATACGTGATACCAACGGCTACAGTGACACCATGGTGGGTGTCGCCAACCATCTCCGCCTTTTCGATCCCATGCATGGAACCACCCATGAGCGATGGGCGTCTGGCGTATACGAGAAGCTTTTCCAAGAACTGTTTGTTGCAGGAATGTGTGAGGGAAGGCTCCCTCCACTACTGGGAGGTGGATACCCGCTCGGCAAAGGACGGTTCTTCGACTTCTTTGGCATCAACTACTACACGCGCGATATCGTCGACTGCTCAGGGGGAGTTGCCAACCCGCTCGGGAAACTGCGAGTACGCGAAGACAGCCAGACGAACGACCTCGGATGGGAAGTATACCCCGAGGGCTTATATCGCGTCAGCAAGAAATACTGGGACCGCTATCATGTCCCAATCTTCATAACGGAGAATGGAACTGCCGACGAGAAAGACTCCTTCCGGACCAGGTACATTTATGACCACTTATTCCAAGTGAGCCGACTCATTGAAGACGGAATCGAGGTTCAGCGGTACTATCACTGGTCGTTGATGGATAACTTTGAGTGGCTCGAGGGTCTGAGCGCAAGATTCGGCATCGTTTCGGTAGACTACGCCACACTTGAACGCACTGTGCGCATGAGCGGCTGGTTCTATGCAGACGTTGCGAGAAATCGTGGAGTCACCACAAGAATGATCCAACAGTACTTGAGTTAGACGCTATCGTGAAGGGGCACTGCAGCAGTGTATTGCATAGCGTCGATGAAAGAGGAAGCTTGAAACACACTGGCAATGCTTGCGGTGATGCTGTTGAGAGCAATGACATGTGTTGATTGAAAATGTGAGAGGGGTTTCCACGGATGCATCCAACGCTTGATGTCTGCTTTGTGTGGCACTTCCATCAACCCCAATATCAGGACCTGGCGACAATGGAAGCCGTCCTGCCCTGGAGTCGCCTGCATTGTGCGCGCAATTACACGATGATGCTCCATATGCTTGAAGAGCAGCCGACAGCCCACGTCACCATCAATCTGACGCCGGTCCTGGCATCACAGCTATCTGCCTACGCCGAAGGCATATGTACCGACAAATGGCTGATCTTGGCCCAGAAGCCCGTCGAGGACCTTGACGCTGCTCAGCGTAGCCAGCTTGTCGAACTTTTCTTTGATGCAAATCGACAACGCATCATTGATCAATCTCCGCGTTATCATCAGCTCTCGCAACGGGCATCTGATCCGGCCAGTGTCTGGAGTAATGCCGATCTTCGTGATCTCCAGTGCCTCTTTACTCGGGCGTGGATATGCCCAAGTGATCTTGAGCATGAGAGCCGGGGAGCCGATCTGCTTTCAAAGGATCGCGACTTCACAGAAGAGGATCATGCATTGCTTGTGCAAATACAGCAGCAACTCGTTCGCGACTTCCTTCCACGCTTGGCCCGACTGTGCGCGTCTGGGCAGGTCGAATTGGCTACGTCCCCTTATGCTCACCCGATTTTGCCGCTACTGATTGATACCGATACAGCCGCAGCCGTGCAGGATACCCCGCTTCCGCATCCAGCGTTTCGTCACGTAGAAGATGCCCAACAGCAATTGAAGTTTGGCAAGCAGTATATCGAAAAACTGCTCCAGCTCTCTGTTTCCGGCTGCTGGCCTTCGGAGGGGAGCGTATCGCTCCAAGCAGTTGCAGAAATCGCACGCGCTGGTTTCTCTTGGACCGCGACGGACGAAGACATCCTGCTCCGACAGCTACCGAGAAGTCCTCGCACAGCGATCTACCGACCGTATGAAGCTCGAACGACAGCTGGGAACATTACCATGATCTTCCGTGACCGTGGGCTGTCAGATGCTATCGGCTTTCAGTATGCATCGATGACTACTGATGATGCTGTAGCACAATTCATGAGCCATGTCCGTGCAGTGAGGGATGGCCTGAACACTGGCGGAATGCTGGCCATCATCATGGATGGAGAAAATGCCTGGGAGTTCTATCCTGGAGGCGGGGTTCCGTTTCTCAGAGCACTCTACAAGGCGCTCGTTGAAGAAAGCGATGTCAGACTCACAACGGTGGGCGAAGCGATAAGTGAAGTGCCTGCATCCGAGATGCCTCCATTTCGCCCAGGCTCATGGATTGACGGCGATTTTCGCGTCTGGATTGGTACGGAAGAAGACAACAAGTCGTGGCAGTATCTGCGCACCATGCGTGAGGATTGGGGACGGTTCACGCCCGAGGAGAGAGACCGATCCCTGCTCTCAGTGTTCGCTGCCGAAGGATCCGACTGGAACTGGTGGTATGGCCGCGAACGCAGCGCCGACATCGCCGTTCAATTCGATGACCTCTATCGCAGGCACTTGATGAACGTCTACACGCTGACAGAGCATTCCGTGCCCGACCTCTTTCTTGAGCCGATCGTCAACGGGAATGCACCCATAACGGTCGTTGAACCCACCGGCCTCATGAATCCGCGAATCGATGGAAGATCAGCCTCCTATCTGGATTGGTCATCAGGACGCACTGTCGAGAGCGAAAGCGGAGGGGGTGCCATGAATTTTGGGACCAAGGCCATTACATCCCTCCGAATCGGCTACAACCTGTCTACACTGTATCTTCTGATGGAATTAACCGAAGACATGGCTGCCATGAACAACCTGAGGATCGAGGTGCATGTATCTTCGCCTGCTGGGTCGACCAATGTTGTCATCCGGCGGGAAGGAGACACAACAACCGCTGAGACCGACCCTCCGGGAGAAATCACGTGGGCTCTCCAGAAAACCATGCAGGTAGCACTGCCGTTCTCGACGATCAGGGCTCAGCGAGGTGAGCGCATCACCTTTGCCGTCCTTGTGTCGAGCGGAGGACGTTTGATGGCAACCATCCCTGCCCGGGGAGTGATCGGACTCACGCTCCCTGGCCCCGATTATGAACTGCAGCATTGGGAGGTGTAATATCAAGCACCTGAGTCTGTGCATTCATAATCACCAGCCAGTCGGCAACTTTGGCAACGTCTTCGAGGAAGCTCTCACGCACGCCTACGTGCCATTTCTGCAGACATTGATGGATTTTCCGAAGATCAGGATATCTCTCCATACCTCAGGCCCGTTACTGGAGTACATAGAACGGCACAACACCGTGTACCTGGACCTTGTCCGCGAGTTGGTAGCCAGAGGCCAGGTCGAACCAGTGGGCGGAGGTTTCTTTGAGCCCATTTTGCAACTACTGCCTGAACGCGACCGTGTTGCACAGATCCAACTCATGAGTGACGAGCTTCTCCGGCTTTTTGGAAAGCGACCAACGGGCCTATGGCTGACAGAGCGGGTGTGGGAACCCCATCTTGCCCGTTCTCTTGCCCTTGCTGGAGTCCAGTGGACTATGCTTGACGACAACGGTTTCGAGAAGATTGGTATTGGCGGATCAGATCTGTTTCACACATACATCACTGAAGAAGAAGGCCACACCATAACGATGCTCCCAATTCTTAAGAAACTCCGGTACAAGATTCCATGGGCAGAGCCGGAAGAGACCCTTCAGATCATTCGTGAGAGCTCCGATGATGCAGAGGTCTTCGTGTACGGGGATGACGGCGAGAAATTCGGCATGTGGCCGGGAACCTACGACCATGTCTACAAGAATGGATGGTTGCGGCGCTTCTTTGAGGCGATCAGTGAGGCGGACGATATCAGCACAATAACGGCCGGTGACGCGGCACATCTCTTCCACCCACGGAAGCGCATCTATCTGCCAGCTTGCTCCTACGCCGAGATGGAGGAATGGTCACTGGAAGCGTCCCGGCAGGAACGGTTTGCCGAGTTGCTCGATAAAACCAGTGAGGAGGACAGATCCTTCCTGAGTGGCGGCACATTCCGCAATTTCCAGGCCCGTTACCCAGAGTCCAACCGAATGCACAAACGTATGCTGTTCGTAGGTGAAGAACTTGGGGAAACAGATGGAGAGGCACGTATCCACTACCTTCGCAGTCAGTGCAACTGCGCCTACTGGCACGGGATATTTGGAGGGCTCTACCTTCCCCATCTGCGCGATGCAGTCTACGCCGAGTTGCTGCAGGCTGAGAGCCTGATTCCACAGCGACGGCTGGGTACCTGGCTGCAAGACGTCGATGCCGATGGCCGAGCTGAAGTTGTCATGGCTACCCAGTATCAGACAATCTTCCTGCATCTATCTGGCGGCCTTGTCACACTGTGGGACAATCTCCAACAGTTGTGGTCCTGGAGCAACGTGATGACCCGGTACCATGAGGCCTACCATGACCGGATGCTGACGGCTCTGTCTCAACAGCAGCCAGAGACGGCGACCAATATCCACGAGACATTGCGTATGAAGGATCCTGATGCGCTCGCGGCACTTCAATTCGACGACTACGTGCGTTTCAGTTTCATCGACCGCTTTGGAGATTCGTTGGAGGCGGCAACCTGCGCTCCGCCAGTCAAGGAAGACTACTCCGTAGACGTCGGGCAGACGTGGGCCCGGCTTTCTGAACCTGCATCGATAACAAAGACGTTCACGCCCACCGAAGGTGGGCTCCGGGTCGAATTCGAGATCAATGCCCCACAGAAATGGTATGTCTGCGAACTGAACCTGGCTGTATGGTGGGAGGACAGGGAAAGCACGTTTGTTGCCGACTCCTTTCATGTTGGAACCGAGGCTCACCGTCTCTTCGCACGAACAAGTACGCCTGTTCACGTGGAACTGCGCCCAATACGGACCGTCTCAAACTCTGAAAATGGTATTGAAACGGTTTATCAGGGAATGACAATCCTTATAGCTCTTGACTTGGCGACGTCACGGCATCTTGTACTGGAAATTGGAGGTTGACATGAATGGTCGGTTTGTTCTGGTACTGCACTCTCATCTCCCATATGTGCTTGGCAAAGGACGCTGGCCTTTTGGCGAAGAATGGCTCGACGAGATTGCCTTTGACACCTATCTCCCCCTTCTCGAGGAGCTGGACCACCTGGACCGCGACAACATTCCAGGTACTATTGCCATCGGCATCACTCCCATTCTCATGGAGCAACTCAAATCCCCGGTCTTTATGGATGCTTTCAGGTCCTGGATGGATGTGAAGCGTGACGCACTGGAAAAGGATGTGTCAAATCTGCCGGCAACCACAGAAGCGCGTGCACTCAACGAGTTCTATCATGAGGAACTGCGGCATCGCCGCGAGCAGTTCGACGCGCTGGACGGCGATCTTGTCAAGGCATTTGCTCGGCTACAGGAACGTGGACGCATAGAAATCCTGACCTCCACAGCTACGCATGGGTATATGCCGCTGTTCAGCAATGACGAATCACGGCGCCTGCAGATACGGGCTGGAGTTGCTACGTACCGGCACTGGGTAGAGCGAGAACCCGTAGGATTCTGGCTGCCGGAGTGCGGTTACCTTCCCGGCATCGAGCGTCTGCTGGCCGAACAGGGACTCAAGTACTTCATTGCTGATGCTGCTGCCCTCGAAACTAGAGAGACCCCGGATTACGCTAGTGGACACCATGCGGTATCGACAAGTGCTGACGCACCGTGGACACCGTGGAACATTGGATCCGGCGTAGCAGTCTTCCTTCGCAATCACTTGACCAGTGAGCAGGTCTGGTCCCGCGATCTTGGCTATCCTGGCGATGGTGTGTATCGCGAATTCCATCGCCGCATCGACGGCTCGGGATGGCAATACTGGCGCATTACAAGCAAACAGACCGATCTGGGTGCAAAGCAGCTTTATGATCCTGATGTTGCCCGGAAGCGTGTTTCCGAGCATGCCATGCACTTCGCCTCCATGGTCACGGACCTTTCAGTTCAGAGAGAACGGCTCACAGGTGATCCCGGCATCATTGTTGCCGCATACGATACAGAGCTGTTTGGCCACTGGTGGTATGAGGGGCCTGCATGGATAGCTGGCGTTCTTCGAAACCTCGCTGCCACAACGTCGTTATCCGCCGTTGCTCCAACCACAGTTCTATCCGAACGACCGTTGCCTGTCGGACGTCTCCGGGAATCCAGCTGGGGCACGGGGGGCGGGCATGACACGTGGATGAACTCCGAAACTGCATGGATCTGGGACATGATTCACAGTGACCAGCGTCGGTTCATCAAGCTCTTGCCAAACCTGACAAGTATGGACGGCGACATGCTCTTGCGGGAGATGCTCCTCGAGGAAAGTTCCGACTGGCCTTTCCTCATCACGACGGGTCAGGCACGATCGTACGGTATGTCCAGATTTTTGGAGCACCACCGCAAAGTCCGGGATCTGCTGGCAGCGGCCGAAGGAGAGCCTCACAACTCTCATGAAATGGCACAGCTGGATGACCCTGTCTTTGAGCACCTCCACCTGGATGACCTGCGGAGGCCATAATGCCAGAACTTCGAAAAGACCCTATTGTGGGACGCTGGGTCATCATCTCCACCGAGCGTGCCCTGCGTCCCAATAACTTCCATGCCGACAAAGAAGAACCACTCACTGACCTTTCGAAATGTCCATTTGAGCCAGGGAATGAATTCAGCACGCCACCGGAGATCTTGGCTTACCGCAAACCTGACTCCAAGCCTGACGAACCCGGATGGTGGGTTCGGGTTATTCCAAACAAGTACCCGGCTCTCAGAATAGAAGGCAATATCAATAAGCATGCTGATGGCATGTACGATGTTATGAATGGCATTGGGGCGCATGAGATCATCATCGAAACACCCAATCATAACGAGGAAATGGCACTGATGCCAGAAACACAGATCAAGGAAGTGCTATGGGCATGGCATGATCGCATTATTGATCTGGCGCGCGATAAGCGGCTGAAGTACGCGATGGTGTTCAAGAACAAGGGTGCTCGCGCTGGAGCGACGCTGCAGCATCCACACTCGCAGATCATTGCTCTCCCCGTTGTCCCCCTCCATGTACAGGAAGAGTTGGCAGGAGCGCTGCAGTACTATCAGTACAAAGACCGATGTGTGTTCTGTGATCTCATCCAGCAAGACCTCTCAGATCGCAAGCGCGTCGTTGAGGACACTGAGCACTTTATCAGCGTCGTGCCATTTGCTCAGCGGTTTCCTTTTGAAACATGGATCCTGCCCAAACAGCACGAGAGCGATTATGCCCGGACAACCCGCAACGATATCCTTGAGCTTGCCGGCGTACTGAAGCACACGCTGCAGCGACTACGCGGTGCGCTGGACGACCCACCCTTCAACCTTGTCCTCCATATGTCGCCATTGAATACCGAGAGTCTTTCTCACTACCACTGGCATTTCGAGATTATGCCTCGCATCACCCATACAGCAGGATTCGAACGGGGAACAGGATTCTATATCAACCCGACTATACCAGAAGAAACAGCACAATTCCTCCGGGAGGTGCAACTATGAAAGTATTCCTTGTTGCTTCGGAAGCAGTGCCTTACGTCAAGACGGGCGGCTTGGGTGACGTGACAGGAAGCCTGGCAACCGCCCTCCGCACCCTTGGAGCCGACACGTTCCTCATCCTGCCGCTCTATCGGGCAGTCATAGCACAGAACCTGCCCTTGGAACATGTCACGAGCAGAAGCCTGATTGTGGGAAGCAGATCGCTGTCGTATGCAGTTTTCCGCCATGAACATACCTATTTCATTGCACAGAACGATCTATTCGACCGCGATGATCTTTATACGACGCGTGACGGAGACTATGCCGACAATTGGCTGCGGTTTGCCTTCTTCGCGCACGCCACGCTTGAAACGATCCTAGCACTTGGAGGTGCAGACGTCATTCATGTTCACGACTGGCAGACAGCCCTGCTCCCTGTCTACCTTCGCGTCCTCCATCCAGAACGGCAGGAGAAAACCCTGCTGACGATCCACAATATCGCCTACCAAGGGATTTTCCCCGCCGCCGTTCTCCCGGAAATCGGTCTGCCAGGCTCCGTATTCACCATTCGTGGCCTCGAATTCTATGGGAGAGTAAATTATCTGAAGGGAGGTATTGTCTGGGCCGACAGAATCAACACAGTGTCTCCCTCCTACGCCCGCGAGATTCTGACAGACGATTACGGATATCGGTTGAATGGTGTCCTCGAGACAAGGCGCCAGCATCTTAGCGGTATTCTGAACGGTATTGATGTCTCCTACTGGGACCCCGCGAGCGATAGCGCCTTGCCATATCTCTACAGCTCTTCGTCTCTCACAGGAAAGGCAAGAGACAAAGAAAGCCTCCTGCAAGAAGCCGGCATGTCATCGGATTCCGGACGACCTCTGTTTGTAATGGTTTCCCGCCTCGTTGCCCAAAAGGGAATGGATCTTGTGCTTGGAGCCTTGGACGACATGATGTCGCTGCCCATAAACCTGATGGTCCTGGGAACAGGCGATGCTGGCATTGAAACGGCTCTCGAGCAGAAGGCCGCTGAGTATCACGGCCGCTTTGTTTTCAACAGGAGGTTCGACGAGGGTCTAGCCCACCGTATGTACGCAGCATCAGACTTTTTCCTCATGCCGTCGCGCTTCGAGCCATGCGGCCTTTCGCAGATGATTGCCCTGCGCTATGGAAGCATACCTGTAGTGCGCAGGACAGGAGGACTCAAGGACACAATTCAGGATGTTCATCCAAAGACCGGACTCGGAAATGGTATCAGCTTTGACGATGCAACCTCATTTGATCTTCTGGAAGCGGTGAAACGTGCTGTAGCACTGTTTACAGACAAGACTTCATTGAGACGCATTCAGGCAATTGGCATGGGCTGTGATTTCTCATGGCAAGCAAGCGCACAAGAGTATCTTGCGCTATATCGTGCCATGGGGGTGTCCTCGTGAAAGCTGTTATCCTCGCAGGAGGTTTTGGCACCCGGCTGCGGCCGTTGACCATCAACGTTCCAAAACCGATGGTTCCGTTTGCCAATCGCCCCATGATGCTGCATATCATTCGCCTACTCAAAAAACATGGATTCGATGACTTGGTCGTTATCCTGTATCATCAGCCTGATGCCATACGAGGCTATTTTGGCGACGGCAGCAAGTTCGGTGTAAAGATCGAATACGTGACCAGCCAAGAAGACCTTGGTACAGCTGGAGCTGTCGGACTTGCTCGAACAGTCCTGCAGGAGACGTTCTTAGTTATCGCTGCCGACATTGTTACCGACATCGATCTTGCCAAGGCAGTTCAGTATCATCGAGATCACAATGCGATGGCAACCATCACCCTGTCACGGGTCGAAAACCCACTCGAGTATGGCATCGTTATTACCGATCCCGATGGTCATATTGTGCGCTTTCTCGAGAAACCATCCTGGGGCGAAGTATTCTCTGACACCGTCAACACTGGTATCTACGTCCTAGAGCCAGCCATCTGGAAGGACATTCCTGAAGACAAGGAAGCAGATTTTTCCAAGAACCTGTTTCCCACCCTGCTGGCCCGCAATGAGCCGCTATTCGGCTACATTGCGCCAGGCTACTGGCGAGACGTCGGGAACATTCGGGAGTACAAGCATGCCCATGCAGACGTACTGAAAGGGAAAGTCGACCTCGAGCCGCAGGGCGAGCGTATCGGTCGCATCGGCAGCGATGTCTGGGTAGGAGAAGACAGCAAGATCTCAAGCTTCAAGGACCTGAATGGCTCAGTCCTGATTGGCAAGGGCACGACCGTCGGCGATGCTCACGTGCGAAACTCCTTCATCGCCGACCATGCGGTGATACAAAGCGGGGCAGACATCGACAATTCGGTGCTGTGGGATGGGGTAATTGTCGACTCGGGAGCGCGCATATCCAACTCCATTGTCTGCAAGAATGCACACATTGGCAAGGATGTACTTCTCGAAGGTGACAACACAATCGCTGACGACTGCATCATTGGCCAGGGATCCATTATTAAATCCGACGTTCAGATCTGGCCGGGAAAAACGGTTGAACCAGGTTCAACTGTCACCAGCAACGTCGTGTGGGGCAAAGCCTGGTCGAGAGCTCTCTTTGGATCGTATGGTATTGTGGGAGTCAACAATATCGAAGTAACTCCCGAAATGTGCGCCAAATTGGGCTGCGCGTACGGCACCTACTTGGGCAAGGGTTCAGTTGTGTTCACTGCTCGAGATGATCATCAGTCGTCGCGCATGCTCAAGAGGTCCGTCATTGGTGGACTGATGAGTGCAGGTGTCCGCGTCATGGACCTTCAGGCAGCTCCCGTCCCTTTGGCTCGCTTTGCCGTCAAGTCGTTCGCTGGAAGTGGTGGTGTTCATGTCATTCGATCGCCTTTCGATCGCAGGCTCACAAACATACGATTCTACGATCGGTCTGGATTCGACCTTTCCACGGCACAGGAAGGAGCAATCGAGCGTATCTTCTTTAGGGAGGAATTCGCCCGCGCTGATGTCGAGGAGGTCGGAACCATCGATATTCCGCCCCGTGTTGTGGAGTCCTACCGTGACTTCTTCCTGCACACCTTGGACGTGCCTGCTATCCAGTCGTCCGGACTCAGGTTTGTCATTGACTATTCCTTCGGCACTCCTGTCCAGCTCTTTCCAGCCATTGTCGGGGAATTCGGCCTCGAGATCATCTCGCTGAATGCATATGCTGATGGGCGAAGGGCAGTGAGAACAGCAGCCGAGTTCCGCGACGCCAAGCGAAAACTCTCTTCCGTGGTCAAGTCGCTTGGCACGTCGTTTGGCGTAATTCTGGATGCCTCCGGCGAAAAAATATTTCTCGTGGACCGCAGCGGTGAAATCCTGACAGATACCCGTACCACGGCACTCATGGTTGCAGCCATGCACCGGTCAGGATCCGTGAATTCTGTCACGCTTCCCATTACAGCATCGGTGGAGCTGGAACAGTACATCAAGGGCCAGGGTATCGACATCCACTGGTGTTCTACTCTGCCGCGCAATATCATCAGGGAGACGACGACGACCGACGTTGGAGCAGATATCATGGGGGGCTTCATCTTCTCCCGTGCCCTGCCGTTCTATGATGGCATGCTCTCCATTGGTATTCTCCTTGAGACCCTTGCTAAGGCCGGACAGGATCTCGTCGCACTGAAGCAGGAAACTCCTGTACGCGACCCAAGCCATATTGAACTGCCATGCCCTTGGGAAATGAAGGGAACAATCATGCGCCGCATGAGTGAACTTCACCGAGATACGGCCGAGTTCGTCGAAGGAGTCAAGGATCGCGAGGAAGATGGGTATACGCTTGTCCTGCCTGACACAGACCGGGCGATACTGCACATTTATTCAAGCTACTTGACTGAAGAACGTGAGCGCGATCGTCTGGCAGCCATGCAGAATCAGATCAGCGCATGGATGGGATGACCGGAGTCGTGCTAACACTAACGACAGCGGCAGAGCTCTGCACAGAATAGTGGTCATACGCAGGAGAACCCGATGAGCGAGTGAACGATGCCGGCCTTGCTTACCCGAGAGAACGGCATATCAATTTCGGATAGTCGCGCCAGTCATTGTTGAGAACAGGGTCCCCGAAGGTTCAGGTCTGCTGATAATCACGGACCTTACAGGATCTGCCGAAGACCGCTACACTCGCTGGCAGCGGATTCCTTGTCCTGCGCGACGTAGGCTTTGCTTTGGATCCCCGCGACATCTCCCTGACCTGCTCTACGACGACGCCTGGAGACCTCCTCTTGATGCCCGCACCAACGTAGACAATCCAATATGGATGGTCTCCTCCTCTGCCGCCTTGAACAAGCCCTCAGCGCCTGCCGGCTTAATTGCCCCCTTGGTGACACTGCCGTCGATAGCAAAGAGGGCAGATGTCCGGACGCCACGGAACTGACCGACAATGAATACACAACCACTCTCCATTTCGATCGCCTTGACCCCGGACTGCATCATCAAGCTCATCTTCTCCTTGTCATAGTTGCGATAGAACGCGTCACTACTGATGACAACGCCGTGCTTTGCAGTTGGGACAATCTCCCGGGCCGCTTCCATGGTCAGCTGGAGGAGCTCGGCATCAGGCACTGCTGGAAAAGACAGCGGAAGATACTGCGGAGATGTTCCATCTTCGCGGATGCTTCCCGTCGCCACAACAATATCGCCGGCATCAACATCCGGTGCAATGCCACCGGCAGAACCAACCCTGAGCAGCACACGTGCACCAAGGTTGCACAGCTCCTCAACAACAATTGCCGTAGAAGGAGCTCCCATGCCAGTTGTCGCAACAGATAGCCGGACCCCTTCATAGGTTCCGGTAAAAACAAGCAGGTATCTGTACTCGTTGACCAAGCGAGCATCTTGAAGGAGGTGTGATACCTGTTCCGCCCTCTGCGGATTGCCAACAAGCATGACGTACTGCGCAAGATCCTCAGCCTCGAATCTCAGATGAAACTGTGCCATGAACGTTACCTCCTCGAAATATTACTCTGTACCAGACGCCAATCGCGCTGTTCGTTCTGCCAGCAGGTGAATGGAAATCTGTTCTTTGCCTGGAATGTATGTTTCAAGCAGGTCCCCGATGGGATCCGCCCAGACGGATGGAACGCCACCCATCACGCCCAGAACCGTCCCAACAAGGCCAGCGTTGCAGTCTACATCGAGCCCAAAACGCGCCAGCAACGCAAAGGACTCTGTCATGTCCCCGTCACCATACCACAGCGATATGATGTCTGAGGCCATATTGGGGTAGGCATGAATCCAGTTGTACTGTTCAAATCGCTGCTCAGCCCATGCAAGCGCAGCAGAAACATCCTTTTCAGCTGCCACCATGTCCAAGCACTCCCCCAGAACAGCGGCATATTCGCTTCCGCGTGGGACATATCCAGCCGCTTCGATGACGATGCTGCGTGGGTCATCCCGGACATATGCAAGTGCTGTAAGCGCCGCCGCATACATGCCCCCGTACACTCCATTGGCCGAATGTGAAACAACTCCATCAAGCTGAGCCAGTCTCGCAGCTTCCAACGGATGGCCGGGCGCCAACATGCCGCACACCATGCCACGCATCTGCACACCAATCCAGTCTGAATACGGATTGCGATAGGAACCAGACTGGGGGGGCATGAGGCCTGCACGCAGATTCTGGAGAGCGATCCATTCGGCTGACCAGCCGAACGGTAGTTGTCGCAGCCACT
Organism: bacterium; assembly: GCA_021373025.1. Classification (GTDB taxonomy): domain Bacteria; phylum Caldisericota; class Caldisericia; order Cryosericales; family Cryosericaceae; genus Cryosericum. The sequence goes on along the minus strand of JAJFTL010000022.1, from coordinate 66,808 downwards.
CGTCGGCGATGTCCCGTGACGTCAGACTGCGACCATGCAGCTCGAACGCGTCAAGCAGTGCCAGTTCATAGACAACATCATCATTCATCGTCTCAGGCGCCGTGACGTACGAACGGACATTGCCATAGACATCTGAGATCCGCCGGCCAGTGTATCCCTCGATAGCTGTGCCAAACGCGCCGCCCGCGAGCTGTCCTGTCCATCCAGCCAGCGTCTTCTCCGCGGTGCCATCAGGTCTATCCCGGAGAGTTCCGTGAGCGGGCAGGAGAGGGAGAATCTCCTCCCACGATCCAGGCCGCTCAAATGCGAGGTATGCATCCAGCGGATCTCGCGGTGCCGCAAACAGTCTCTCAAGGTAGTGGGCAGTCAGCACACGAAGAGCGGGAGCATCTCCACTATGGGCCAGCTGCAAGCCTTGTGGAAGAAGCGACACCGCCTCATGCTCGTCAAAGCCCTGGTTTTCCATCGACTGCGCAGCCTCGCGGTAGCAGCACTCAGGCGCCCCAGATCCTGGTACCGTGCTCTCCCAGAGCATGAACATGACGTCATCCTGGTCAAGCTTCCCAGCCACATGGTCGTGCCAAGAGCTCGCATGAACCCGTCGGTCCACTGGAATGGCGGAACGTCGTACTTCCAGTTCCTCCTGCCACGCCTTGAGGCTCATGAACGTCTCACCTTGCGAATAGAATAGAAGTACAAAGAAACGAGCGTCGCAATGTAAGGAATCATCGCAGTGAACTGGGTCGGAATTTGACTGCCCTGCAGGAATACCGTGAGACCGTCAAAAAAGCCGAACAGGAGAGAGATGATCGCAATACCCCATGGATTGCCACTAACCAATATCACTGCCGCCAGGGAGATCCAGCCTCGCCCCGCCGACATGTTTTCGGCAAACAGCCGGACAGACCCGAGCGAGAGATATGCGCCAGCTAGGCCGCAGTAGACGCCGCAGATGATCAGCGAACAGATACGTATCGTGGAGGCCGGAACTCCGCTCGAGTTAAGACATGCCGCATTGTAGCCCGCGCTGCGAAGTCGCAGTCCAAAACGAGTCCGGAAAATGACAAATGCCGCAAGCCCAGTCCCAAGGATGGCAACGTAGACAATGAGATTGTACCCACTGAGCAACTTCCCCAGGATAGGAATGCTATCAATAAGCGGCAATCTCAGAGCGGGAATGGCGCGGATTCCTGCATCAGTAAAAGCGCCCTTGACGTGGAAGATATCCCGGAGCAGGAACGTCGTCAGGCCCACAGCGAACAGATTCAATGCTATGCCTGTCAGAAACTCATCCGTATGAAGTCGCACGGCAAACAGCACAAAAATGCCCGCCATGACAAGCGCCCCGGCTATCGCGCAACAAATACCAAGCAACCAGCTATGGAGGAAGAACGACCCGAGGACGCCACAAAACGCGCCAACAAGCATCATTCCTTCCATGGCGATGTTGAAGATGCCAGCATAGTAGGTGAATGTCCCTCCAATCGCTGCCAGCAGAATCGGTGTCGCCCCGACCAGCATTGCCGAGACAAGTCCAAAAAAGAGGTTCACTCTTTACTCTCCTCCCGCAATTTTCGCCTGGTTGCCAATTTGTCAAACACCATGTTCAGTGAGACTCTACCTGCAACGACAACCAGCACAATGATGGCCTGCAGGACATCGATGAACTCGGATGGCACAGCAGTAACCAGTTCCATGCCTATTGCACCCTGCTGCAGCATGCTGAAAAGCAGTCCATACAAAAAGGTTGCCAAAATACCGTTGTTGGCCACCACCGCTATCATGATACCATCCCAGGCGTAATTTGCGCCCAAACCCTTCACGAAACGATGTGGACCACCCATGATCATCAGCCCACCTGCAAGTCCTGCGAGCGCACCTGTGATCAGCATCACCCTGACATAGTTGGCATCTACCTTGCATCCACCGATCCTTGCAAACAGCGCATTCTGTCCCGTCATGCGCCACTCGTATCCACTTCGGCCCCAGCTCATAAGCAGCCAGCAGATGAACGTTGCAAGCACCATGACCAGGACACTGGCATTGACTCCTCCCACATCCGGCAGCCACGCTGCCATGCTGATCGGCCTTGTCATCGGGCTCGAAGCTGAAGTATCAAACAAGGGATAGGTGATGACCCACAGAGCGAAGTAGTCGGCGACAAAATTCAGCATAAGCGTGACGATGAACTCATCCATGGCAAAGACACGCTTGAGCAACGCTGCGAAGCCCGACCACAGCGCCCCGCCTGCAAGGGACGCCAGGATGCATAGGGGAACAAGCAGTCCCGTAGGCAAACGGACGAACAGACCAACCAAAGTTGCACCCAAAGCCCCCATAATCAGCTGTCCTGGCTGTCCCAGGTTCGCAGGACCGGAAGCAAACGCAATCGAAGCCGAGAGCCCCGTCAGAACCAGTGGAACCGACCGAGTCAGCGTGGCGGCGAACCCCGACGTGCTGAAAAGCGAGTACTGGAGCAATGCAGCATAGGTCACGACCGGGTTGAACCCTTGGAGCAGCAAGACAAGCGCTCCAATGAGTAGCGCAGCCAGAACACCAAGAATCCCGCTAAGAGCTTGTTTCCGCATGGGCAGTTTCCCTTCCCCCAAGCATGTAGTACCCTACTTCCTCCCGACTCGTCGCATCCGTGGCAAGATCTGCAGCCACCCGGCCTTGCCACATGACCATGATCCGGTCAGCGACCATGAACAGCTCGTCGAGGTCTGCCGATATCAGCAAGACGGCCCTCCTTCTCCTCCGCAGATCAAGAAGAAGCTCATGCACATACTCGATCGACCCTACATCCAACCCTCGTGTCGGCTGGTCCATCAGGACAAATGGAGTTTCGAGCAGTAGCTCGCGCCCAAGAATCACCTTCTGCTGGTTGCCGCCGGACAACGAATGGAAGCTGTCCCCCACCCTGCCCATGCTCACCGCGAACTGCTTCCGTACCTGCTCTGTGAATGCCGTGGCACGGCGATGGCTGAGGCCCAACCCTCCGGCGATGCTAAAGCTTGGATCAAGGATATGGTGTGTCATGATGGCATTCTCCAGAATTGAGGCGGCGCCACTTGCGCCCATCTTTCCTCTATCCTGTGGTACAAAGGCGATGAGAGAACGCCTGGCAAGAATGTCAGCATGTGTTATGTCTCTTCCGCCTACAGTCAATCTGCCTGATGTCAGAGGGATCAGGCCAATGATTGCGTTCACGAGTTCAAACTGGCCGTTCCCTTCGACACCCGCCACCCCGATGATCTCACCAGAATGAACTTCGACAGTCACATCATGCAGGGCCGAGTGATGCTCAACAGTACTTGAGCTGAGCCCGTGCGCTGAGAGGACGACGTCCCCCGGTTCCTGTGGCGAGCGTCTCGAGGTAAACAGCACCTCACGCCCCACCATTTGGCGGGCAAGGTCCTGTTTGGTCAAAGACGAAGATGCAGACGTACTGACAACCTTACCTCGCCGCATGACAGTTACCCGGTCACTCAAACTTAATACCTCATCCAGCCGATGCGATATGAAGATGATTGTGTGACCTTTGTCTCGGAGACGCTGCAACTCTCCAAACAGCTGAGGAATCTCCTGAGGAGTCAGAACCGACGTCGGCTCATCAAGAACAAGTACTGAGACATTCCGATACAGTAGCTTCAGAATCTCGACCTTCTGGCGTGCAGCGACCGAAATGTCTCCAACCAGTGCATCGGCCTCCAAGTTGAACTGAAATTCCTCGATCTTCCGGCGCACACCTTCACGTGCCCTGTGCACATCTACCGTTCCAAACATACCTACCGGCTCAGTACCCAGGACAACGTTCTGCCAGACTGTATATTCAGGGATAAGCAGCATCTCCTGGTGCACCATGCCTATGCCGGCTGCAATGGCCTCGCGTGGCGTCCTGAAATCGACCTTGGCCCCTTTGAAGACAATGTCGCCCGCGTCCCGGTGCTCCAAACCATACAGCACATTCATGAGCGTACTCTTTCCTGCTCCGTTTTCCCCGACCAACGCATGAATCTCGCCAGCCTTGAACGATACCGACACATCTGCAAGCGCCACGGTGTCCGGGGGGAACACCTTGCTGATGTGCTGCAGGTCAATCAGGACGTCACTCACGAATAACAGCCCGTTCTACTGGTATTTTGGTACCACAAGCGTCCCGTCGATGATTTGCTGACGGACGCTGTCGATGCGGTCGATGATCCTCTGCGGAAGAACCTGTACTGTGGCAGTCGTTACCAGATCAACGGTACCAGTCTTCAGGCCGTACTTAATAACCTGTCCAGGCTTGTACGTACCATCCTTGATCGTCTTGTAGACATCCTCAATGGTCTTGCCGACATCCTTGATGTCCGACGCGATCACGTATCCCGGCTCAATGTCGTTCTGATTCGTGTCGACGCCAATTGCGTACAGTCCGCGTTCCTTGGCTGCCTGGAGTACACCCAGACCGGTTGCCGCAGCAACCTGAAAAACGACATCGCACTTCTTGTCATAGAGACTTAGAGCTGCCTGCTTTCCCTTGGCCGGGTCGTCCCAGATGCCTGCAAGTACGACGCGCTCTACCTTGATGCTCTCATCGATGTAGTGAACACCATCTTCGTAGGCTTTCACGAACGCCATTACCACTGGGTCATCTGCTGCAGCCACAACGCCAACCACCTTGTCAGCGTTAATATTCCTGATGCTCAAGTCTGTTGTGGTGAGACCTGCGCACACACCCGCTAGAAATGCGCTCTCTTCCTCGATATACTTGATGGACGTAATCGTATTCTTGCTGTTTTGTACAATCGTGTCTATGTTCACAAAGATTTTCTCAGGATACTTGTCTGCCATTGCCTTGAGATTGTCCTCGAACGCATAGGAAATGACAAATACAACATCGCTGTACTGCACCGCGGCTTCAAGGCCTGGTTCGTACTTCCCTGCATCGAAGTTGCATTCGATCGTTCTTGTCTCAACCCCATACTGGCTCTTGATATTGTCGATCCCCTTCTGTCCAGAATCATAGAACGCATTGTCACCCAGAGCCCCATTAATAAGGTAAACGACCCTGTCCGTCTTCGGACCAGTCGCTGCTGACTTGCAACCCGTCAGCGAAACAAGCGCAAGCATGAGCACGAGCACTACCGATACTCTTCCCTTCATGTCAGTTTTTCTCCCTTGTCTCTCAGATTGGATATCTGTGTTGATGAACTCAGAACCGCTTCCTTGCTTCAATAAACGCCGCAACCTCAGCACCATCCGGCATAGACTGCTGCGCGCCCGGCCGCGTCACCGTCAATGCGCCTGCGGCCATCGCAATGTTCAGTGCGTTGTCCGGGCTGACGCCCCGTTCAAGTGATGACGCAAACGCTCCTTGGAAAGCATCGCCTGCAGCCGTTGTATCGACCGGAACCACCGAAAAGGCGGGAACCTCACCAATCCCGAATACTCCTACAGCAAAGGCTCCCTTGCCTCCCATCTTCACGATAATCGTCCTTGCACCTAGCCCGAGAAGGACTGCCGCTGCTTCCCTCATATCGTCCGTTCCGCTGAGAGCGCGCGCCTCGCTTTCGTTCGGCACGAGGTAATCAACATCGGCAAAGACCCCTGGGCCTATTGTGACCGACTCCCAGGGCGACGGATCAAGGATGACGGTAGCCCCTGCAACGTGCCCCATACGAGCAGCCTCAAGAACAACTCCGAATGGAATCTCACATTGCAGCAGGAGAACAGCGCCGGGCTGGAGCACGTTGCGAAGAATCCGCAGTTCGGTGGCACCAACAGCCCCATTTGCACCTGGAGCAACAATGATGCGATTCTCACCACTGTGTTCCACCAGGACGCAGGCAATTCCTGTCGGCAACGCCGGGTCGGCCACGACACCGCTGATATCCACACCACTAGCAGAAAGACTGGACATAACCTCTCGCCCAAAAGCATCAGATCCAATGCGTCCTACCAACATGGATCGGCTTCCCATCCGGGCCGCCTGCACAGCCTGATTAGCTCCTTTCCCTCCCGGATTGCTGAACCAGCCATTCGACGTGATGGTCTCTCCCTGTGCGGGCATACGTTCACAGCGAACCACCAGATCCATGTTGATACTGCCGAGAGAAATCACCATTGGAGCCACCACATCTTCAAGATTACTCTGTAAATACGTACGTCCGGAACAGCCATCGGCTCGCGCATGACCAGCTCAGGCAGATAGTCGATGATAACTTTGCTTCGGCCGTCGCTACGCATACTGGCCTGCGAACCCAAGACACTGCCCGGCCTACAATGCATCTCCGGTTTCACAAATGCTCGAGACACAGAGCTCATGTAAATACGGAGTCTGGGAGTAGTGTTGTCCACGGCTACTCGATTCGAGGCAGCCAGATGCCTGTCTGGTTCTGATACTTGCCCTGCTTATCCCGGTACGAAACCATACAGGGATCGTCCGCGCTCATGAAGAGAACCTGGGCGATGCCCTCGTTGGCATAGATCTTCACCGGAAGTGGCGTCGTGTTGCTGATCTCGATAGTCACGAAGCCTTCCCATTCTGGCTCAAGTGGCGTCACATTAACAATGATGCCTGCCCGGGCATACGTGCTTTTCCCAATAACCAGACACAGAATCTCGCGGGGAATACGAAAATACTCCAGACTGCGTGCTAGCGCAAAGGAGTTTGGCGGAATGATGCAGAAATCAGCTTTCATATCGACAAAGCTTTGCTCCGTGAACGCCCTAGGGTCAATAACAGCACCCCATACATTGGTGAAAACCTTGAATTCATCCGCTACACGCATGTCATATCCATATGATGACACACCGTACGAAACCACCCCCTTGGGACAGTCCCCGGCAAACGGTTCGATCATTCCGGCCAGCGCATGTTCGGTTATCCAGCTATCGGGCTTGATTCCCATCTCCAGCCTCCACAATCCTTTTTCCTGCAAACGGTACTATTCTGCTCAAAAAGCCCCATCAGGTCAACAAGATCTCAGCTGATCACCCCCCGGGCTTCAAGTGAACGTCTGCCTACTCATTGAAGGTATCTGGAAGATCATTCTCGAACAAGACGGTATCGCCAGCGCGCACCATCCTTTGCATGAGCTCTGTGACTTCCTGCAGTGAACGCACCGTGATGATACTTGCCTCAGGAAAACCTGCTGAGAGCAGTCCCTCACGGACCGGCATTGTCTTTTTTGGGCCAACGAGGATGACAATGTCTGCCGCCTTCGCTGCACGTCTTCCTGCCTCGACATTTTCGGCATGCTCTTCCTTTCCCAGGGAGACAAGGCCCGGAGTGACAAGAATTCGCCGCCGAGGAAAAGTAGCAAGCACTTCCACCGCCATTGCGAATCCGGTAGGATTCGAGTTGAATGCATCATCAATAATACGCACACCGCCTGATGATACCATTGCCTGGAGTCGATGAGGGGGCGCCTGCAATGTGGCAATATTGCTCTGAATAGACTCCCATGGCACATCCAGCTCGCGTGCGACTGCTACTGCAAGCAAGATGTTCTCGACATTGCGCACCCCCAGCAACGCCGTATGGCATGGAAATCGCATTCCCCGGGCCGTCACAATTTCGAACGACAGGCCTTCGGGGTTCATGGTTACATGTTCCGCATGAAAATCACTCAACGGGGATCCATCCGCGCTCGTCGTCACAATTCTCTTTCCTGAGACGGTCCTGATTTGCCCCAGGACATGATCATCGCTATTCAGGACAATGGTCGATCCACTTGCAGCCATGCTGACGAATCCCTTCATGACGCGTTCAATAGCATCCCGTGAACCAAATTCCTCGAGGTGTTGCACACCGACCGATGTCACGACAGACAAGGTGCATGGCACCAGACCGAGAAGATGCTCGAACCCCCCCGGTTCGTTCTCTGCAAGCTCCACGACGAATATCTCATGTTCTGGACCAAGCTGCCCCCGGATGACACGGCAGATGCCCATGGCCGTATTATAGCTTTCGGGTGTCATAAGGACGCGATACCGCGATTTGAGCAGGTGTTCGGTGAAAAATTTTGTGCTGGTCTTGCCATAGCTTCCGGTGATACCTACTACGATCGGACGCAGCCGGTCCAGTACCAACCGTGCGTCCCGCACGTACCATCCACGAATAAGAGCCTCCACAGGCTCCATGATCGCCCGGCCGGCAAGCAACACAAGTGGTGCTGCCACTGGAAAGAGCAGTGTTATTGTAAGGGCTTCTCTTTCTCTCAAGAAAGCAAACAAGACGAAACACCCTCCCGTGGCGAGGACTGCAGTACACACCAGCAGACGCCATGCCCGAGGCGTCATGACCAAAGGTTTCTTCACCGGACCGAGCGCCCCAAGGTGTCGCTCCCACGCAATCCCTGTGACGCTACTCACGATCGACAACAGACTTATGACGGTCATTGAATGTGGCGAATTCGTGCGCAAGACTAGTCCGGTCAGCCCCAGCAATCCAACAACGTCAAGTGCTGGATCATCAGTCAATCGGCCGAGATGAGTCGAGAGCCAGCTAAGGAAACGCTTCGTATCATATTCTTCGAGCTGGAGCATGTGCAAAAGGAAGACAACTCTTGCCACCATGAGAATGACGGCAGTGCCCGCCGCTACGAACGAAAGCGCCGTCGTGAGCCTGATCATCACAGTACCTGGTCCCGTGTTCCCTGAAGGAACGCCAGCACGACGGAATTCACAAAATCTGGACTGTCCAGATAGCTGAAGTGGCCGGCACCAGACACAACGATGAGCCGTGATCCACGGATCAAGCGCTCCATCTTCCGTCCATCAGCAACAGGAGTCTCTGCGTCCTTTTCCCCCCATAGGAGAAGCGTCGGAGCTTGAATCGCTCCCAGAAGACTCGTAAGGTCAAGATTTATCGTCTTTACCATGGAGGCCCTCATTACTCCGCTCACTGCCCGATAATCGGCACTGCCCAATCGCATCGCAAGTCGTTCCTGCAATGCAGGTCCCCGTGGTCCGAGGATCCGAAGACGCAGAACTGCCTTGACAGCCTTGTAGAAGCTCTGACGTATACGGCGCCTGAGTGTGATGGGCGGCCTGATGCCAGCAGCGTCAATGAGAACGAGAGACTGTACCGCACGAGGTGCGTGAGCCCCCAGCCATATAGCAATGCGACCGCCAAAGGAATGTCCAACATATGTGGCTCGCTGGATGCCCAGAGATGCTACTGCTTTCTCCACGAAGGAAGCATACTCGGCCGTTCCCCACGGGACTGGAGGAGGGCTGCTTCCGCCAAAGCCAGGGAGGTCCAGCGCCACGATCCGGTACTTGTCCCGTAATCCAATGATAAGGGGCATCATGCTAGCCGCCTGTCCGCCCCAGCCATGCAGTAGTACGATCGGGTCTCCGCTTCCTTCGTCAACATATGCAAGCGTGATGCCGTCGATGATTGTGCGACTCACGCGACTCCGTCACGCAGTCTTCCTGCCGGACTTACCTGCCGAACCAAGCCTCAACAGGTCCGAAACATCATAGCTCACGACGTTTGATCTACGGTCTTCAAAGGCCTCAAAAGCCAGATCAATCAATTTCGTCAGCAGGTCGCGATATTGCATACCCACAGCTTCCCAAAGGTAGAACGAGAGTGCTCCTGGAATCGTATTGATCTCGTTAACATAGATCGTGCCGGACGCATCGATCAAGAAATCGACCCGAGCTACGCCCCGGCAATCAAGTGCAGTAAACGCGCGTACTGCCAGATCCTGCACCCTTTGTGTGAGCACGTCGCCCAGATTCGCCGGGACTTTGCGTGCCTCTGCTTTCTGTGCGCTGCTGCTCGAACCAACAGTTGTCTTGTAGCCCACCTTGTACTTCGCTTCATAATCAAGAAACGCATGCGAGCTGAAAACTTCCTCGCATGCCGACGGCTTGGGGTCTTCGTTGCCCAGCACAGCGCAGTTCACCTCGCGGGCGTTGACGACGGCCTGTTCTACCAGCAGCTTTCGGTCAAAATGGCTCGCCACTTCCACTGCGTATCGAAGCGTTTCATGGTCAGTTGCACGGGTAATGCCAACACTCGATCCTAGATTTGCTGGCTTCACAAACATAGGAAACTGCAAGCGCTCCTCAGCGCTTGCAAGGCAAGCGTCTGGCGTGTCACGCCATAAGCGTCTACTGAAGGTCACGTGAGGAACGACAGGAATCCCCGCTGCCGCAAACAACTCCTTCTGGAATACCTTATCCATCCCAAGAGCCGACCCAGTAACGCCGCTACAGGTATAAGGGATTCCCAGCAGCTCAAACAGCCCCTGCAGCGTGCCATCCTCCCCATTGGTGCCATGGCTGCATAGCAGTACCGCGTCCACTGAAAGAGGCTCCAAGTCAAAACTGTGGCCAACGAGACTCCTGCGCTCCCGCTGAACCATGAGAGCAAATCTGCCCGCAAATGGCTGCAGATAGACTCGCTGCGCCTTGCCCGGAAGACTGGCAAGGTCGCGGAATACGTCCATCGTCTTCAGGGCCTCCCCGGTGAACCAGTTTCCCTCCTTGGATATATAGAAGGGCACCACCTCAAACAGCTCAGAGTCCATGGAATTCATCGCTTGCACAGCCGTAATAATCGATACTTCATGCTCTACTGAGCGTGATCCGAAGACAACACCAATTCTCTTCTTCATTGATAACTCCTTGCGCCGCCCCTTCAGGACACGTTTACCCCAAGTGCCTCTCGCCTTCCCACTCCTTATTTTTTTATTTTATTGCCTTTGGAGCGGTTTGCAACGGACGATGCCGCGCCCACGCTCGCTGATACTCTCTGCGGCTACATTCAAGCTGCATGCTTTGACTTTGATGGCAAGCGAACTATCTTGAAATACGAATCATTACCAGTAAAAGGGATGTGTCGGATGAATTACAGAAGATTCGGAAAACTTGACTAGAAGCCATCTGCACTTGGATTTGGCACCATGAGATTGCCTGTTGTGGATGGAGATCCTTCTGCAATCGATGAACAGTTAGCCATCGACATGCTGAGAACTGCAATCGACGGCGGAGTGAACTACGTCGATACGGCATACTCGTACCACGGAGGCAAGAGTGAACTTCTAGTCGGCAAGGCTCTCCAGGAAGGCTACCGCGCCCACGTTCATCTGGCTACCAAAATGCCGTCCTGGCTCATCGAGTCGTCGGCGGACATGACCCGCTACTTCGAAGAGCAGCTCCAGCGCATGCAGACGGACCACGTCGAATTCTATCTGTTGCATGCACTCAACGCTGAACGCTGGCATAACCTCCGCGATGCCGGAGTCATCGAATGGGCGCATGAACGAATCAAGGAGGGACGTATTGCGTATCTTGGATTCTCATTCCATGATACTGGTACTGTTTTCCACGAAATCATTGACGCCTATCAAGATTGGACATTCTGCCAAATCCAGTACAACTTCCTTGACGAACAGATGCAAGCAGGAACTGATGGCTTGCTGTACGCTGCATCCAAGGGGCTTGGCATCGTGGTCATGGAACCTCTTCGTGGGGGAAAACTGGCTCTACCAAATCCGGAGATCTCGGCACTCTGGAATACAGCTTCAACACCACGTTCAGCTGCTGAATGGGCATTGGATTGGGTGTGGAATCATCTTGAGGTTTCGCTGCTGCTGAGTGGCATGAGCACCATGGAGCAGGTTCGGCAGAATCTGGCGGCCGCAGGTCGATCGTCACAAGGTATGCTCTCTTCCAGCGATCTGCAACTGGTTTCACGCGTGCGCGACGCCTATGAGGAGCTGATCCGAGTGCCCTGTACGGCATGCAGCTATTGCATGCCCTGTCCCAACGGTGTCAATATCCCGGGTATGTTCCAGTTGCTGAATGAGCGGTCCATGTTCGGAAGCTGGGACGCACAACGCAACAGATACGTCCAGATGAAAGAGCAGGGTTCATCCGCTGAAAGCTGCATCCGTTGTGGTCTGTGTGAAGACAAGTGTCCACAGCACATCTCGATTCGGGATGAATTGACAAGTGTCGTTGACCAGCTCGGCTGATTGATCACTGCGAACCCAGCGATTTTCGTCTAGCGCGGCAATCGTGGCAATACCCATATAGCACAAGGCTGTGGTCCACGACCTCGAAGTCCACCTCCTCAGCCGAACGGTCATGGAAACCCTTGATCGGACAACTCGCCAGGGGGAACATGCGATGACAGTCAAGACACACCATGTAATGCCTGTGGGCTTTTCCTGTCAGTTCAAAGACCGCATGGCCGTCCGTGCTGAGAAGCGTCTGCTGAACATAACCCCGACGAACGAGTTTGTCGAGCGTTCGGTACACGGTGGATAGGGCTATGTCTGCTTGGAGTCGTTCAAGGATCTCTTCTGCAGTGAGGGGCTTCTCTGCCTCAAGAAGCACATTGAGAATGACCCTGCGCTCTCGTGTAAGACGAAATCCCTTCAGCTGCGGGGCCGTCCGAAACTGCAGCAGTTCCTTTCCACTCAATGTATCCATCTCCTTACCCCCTTTCCAGCAACTGCACGAGAATGCCGGCTGTAATGCTGATGCCAAGCAGCCAGACAATTACCTTCGCAGTATTCTTTGGATCGTGATTCTCCCGAAAAAGGACGATAAGACCCAAGCCGCCCGCCGCACCCAGGCCAGCGATGGCAGAGCCAAAACTGAGCGTTCCGGTCACATACAACTCGGTGATCGCAACACTGGCAGCGCAATTTGGTATCAGTCCGATAACGGCAGCCAGAACAGGCTGGAAAACCGTATGGCTCAGGAGGAGCCGGGACAGATTCGCCTGTCCTATCCAGCTCATCAGCAGACCAAGGATAATAGATGTCGCGAGAAGATACAGGAAGATCTGAATGGTGCGCTTGGCAGCCGACCACAAGATCTCCTTCCAGTCAATAACGCCAGTCTGCTCGCATACACAAGAGGCACGAGTCCCGTCGCATGTGCAGTTCTGTTCACCAATTCTGATCGCTTCCCGTTCTGCTTCCTGCCGATCGCGGCCAGACTCTGTCCACCTTCGGTTTTCGGTGCGCATCACCGCGTCCACAAGGTAACCTCCTGCCACAGCCAGGACGACCTTGATCCCGATGAGGGGCAGCACGATGTGCGCCTGGCCAGGCTTTGAAAGAAGAATGGGAAGCGCCTCATCAGACGTCGCAAGATACACGGCAACAATAGTCCCTATGGTCAGCAAACGCTCTGTATAGAGAGCGCTTGCCATGACGGAAAAACCACACTGGGGAATGGCACCCCCCACGGAGGCAACGACAGGTCCAAGCTTCCCCGCCCGCTCCACAGCATCCACCATTCGTTGTTGCCATCTGGCTTCGACATACTCCAGTACCAGATAGACAACGAACAGAATCGGCACCATCTTCAGCGTATCCTTCAGCGACTCCACTATTGTAGCCACCATTGACCGGTTTCTCCATACATGCAAATGATTTGCAACAAGTTCAATAATAGTATACTAGTGGCGCCACGGAGTCAACCTCACAAGCATGATAACGATAATTCGCACGCAGGTCTGGGCAAGCGAAAGGTTCTGCATAGAATGAATAGTGCAATTCCTATACTTGTCAGGAGGAGTATGAGTGACGGAAAACGAACAACTTGTTCACTCAGCAATTAGAAAAGGAGAGGGGACCCTCTGTGCAGCGAAAGACGGTATACTCGTGTACTGTTTCAGCGGACAAGGAATAACCGACCTCCTGAACGTGGCTGGGATGCAGTCATATGCTGACTGTAGTGACCTGGATTGGGGAGACAAGCTGGTCGGACGCGCGGCTGCATTGTTGTTCACACTCGTGCATCCGCGGTCTGTCTTTGCCATGACGATGAGTACTGGGGCCCAGGATGTCCTGCACAAAGCTGGCATTGCTTTCATGTTTGACGAAGCTACTCCGGAAATACGTAACAGAACCGGTACAGGTCCATGTCCGATGGAAGCGGCGATAACTGGAGTCACTGAACCTCTGCTTGCACTGCAAATACTAACTAGACTGAATCAACAAATGATAAATGCTGAGAATACCAACATTTCCGGAAAGGGGAGTACATGAGCAATTTGGTAGATCGCTTTCTGCACTATGTTTCCTTCGATACTCAGTCGGACGAGAACTCCGTCACGTTTCCCAGTACTGAGAAACAACTTGCTCTTGCCCTTGAGCTGGACAGAGAACTCAAATCACTGGGGCTGACCGATTCATCTGTTGATGATAATGGCTATGTAACGGCAACTGTTCCGGCAACCTGCGACGATCCGTACGCAGTACCAGTTATCGGCTTCCTGGCCCATATGGACACGTCTCCCGACGCATCGGGTGCGGGAGTGAAAGCTCGCCTCATCACCTCCTATGATGGCAGTGACATCGTGCTCAATACAGAAAAGAACATCGTCCTCAGCCCGGCCGAATTCCCCGATATGTTGCTGCACAAAGGCGAGGACTTCATCGTCACAGATGGCACCACACTCTTGGGAGCTGATGACAAAGCAGGCATTGCAGAGATCGTGACAGCAGTAGAATTCCTGCTGGCGCACCCCGGGGTAAAACATGGCACCATCAAAATCGCCTTCACACCGGATGAGGAAGTTGGGCAGGGCGTTGATCGATTCGACGTGACCAAGTTTGGTGCCAGATACGCATACACGCTGGATGGTGATGAGCTAGGCAGTCTTGAATACGAGAACTTCAACGCTGCATCGGCCGAATTCCAGATTGATGGAAAAAGCATTCACCCGGGCTCAGCGAAAGGTATTATGAAGAATGCTGCACTCATAGCCTCGGAGCTGACAAGCCTCTTTCCTGCGGATGAAACACCTCGCTCCACCGAGAAGTACGAAGGCTTCTTCCATCTGACCGAGATCTCTGGAACATGCGAAAAAGCGCAAGTGAAGTACATCATTCGTGATCATGACAAACTCCATTTCGAGCAACGGAAGAGTCTCGCTCACGCTATCTGCGATTTCCTGAACGCGAAATACGGGGAAGATACCGTTGTCGTAGCCGTACGCGACTCCTACTACAACATGCGTGAGGTAATTGAGCAGAACATGGTGCTCATCAACGTCGCCCGAGACGTAATGGAGCGACTAGGTGTCGCGCCCATCGTAAAACCTGTCCGGGGTGGAACCGATGGAGCGCGTCTCAGCTACATGGGGCTTCCCTGTCCCAATCTGTTTACTGGAGGGCGCAACTACCATGGTCCCTTCGAGTACGTCGTCGTCCAGTCCATGGAGAAGGCTGTTCAAGTCATTGTCGGAATCGCAGAGGCGTTTGCAGCCCGCTAGACCGCCACTCAGCAACAACGCGACTGCTTTTGACTGACTGAAGGCTAGAGAGGGGCGCCATGCCAGGCGCCCCTCTCGTTTCGCTCCCATTAGACTGCTATCAGATACTCTTGCCGTGGAGTGCCGCAAGAACCTTCTCCGGCGTATAGGGACTCTTGTGCAGACGAATGCCGGTGGCGTCGAAGATTGCATTGCCGATCGCAGGAACGGGCCCATTGATGTTAATTTCCGCCACCGATTTTACACCCAATGGACCAGTTGGCTCGTAACTGTCGACGACAATTACCTCAGTCGGCGGCATATCTCGTCGTGATAGGATCTTATAGTCAAACAGCGAAGAATTTGTCATGTTCCCATGCGAGCCAAAGTGGTACTCCTCGGTCAGCGCAAATCCTATACCGTTTGCCAACGCGCCCAGGATCTGCCCACGCACCAGGTCTGGATTGACGGAAACTCCGCAGTCAACGGCTGCAACGTACTTCAATATCTTGATCTTGCCTGTAAGCTCATCCAGCTCTATCTCAACGAAGTGCGCTGCAAACGGCGGAGGCGAGTGAGGCGAAACAAACGACTGTGTCGCCGCAATCTGATGTTGATTCACTTCGTAGAAAGCGCGGTAGGCAACCTCTGAAACAGACACTTTTTTGCCGCTCCTTACCGACACGACATTTCCATCCTCCATGTAATAAAAGGAAAGGATGGGGTCCCGCTCGCTGTCGTCGTGCTCGACCTTTGGCTCAGCGCTGACAAGACTAGCATCCAGTTCTTCCCCAAAGATTTCTGCGGCAACAGCAAAAATCTGATTACGCACTGCCTTGGCTGCCTTGATGACAGCTCCTCCCGAAACAAACGTTGTGGAGGAAGCATAGGCGCCGACATCAAACGGCGTCAGGTCAGTGTCGCTAGAAAGCGCACTGATCTTGTCGGCAGTGACACCCAGAACTTCAGCTGCCATCTGTGATAGAATTGTATCGGAACCAGTACCGATGTCTGTGGCTCCCATTGTCAAGAAATAGGTTCCATCCTCATTGAGCTTAATGGAGGCAGAAGCCATGTCGATCAGAGGGATACCTGACCCCTGCATGTGCATCGACATGCCAACACCGCGAACCTTGTGACCAACACGCACGCGCTTTCCTCTCTTCTCCTTCCACCCAATGGCCTCTGCCCCGAGGTCAAGAAGCTCAGGCAATGAACTGCTCTTGATTGTCTGTGCAACACCCTCGCGACCTTCTCCAAGAGCTTCAAAAATCGGTGAGCCTTCGCCAACCCTGATCATGTTCTTCTTGCGCAATTCGATGGGGTCCATGTTCAATTTGGCTGCAAGGTCATCAATGGTTGTTTCAAGAGCAGCATACCCCTGAGTCGCGCCGTACCCGCGGTACGCTCCTGCCACTGGAAGGTTGGTATAGACCGCGTCACCAAAGAATCGGACATCTCTCGCCTTGTTGTACAGCGGCAGTGTCTTGCTGCCAGTGTTGGACATGACGGTGAGGCTGTGGCTGCCATAAGCGCCCGTATTACTGAGAACATGCATCTTGAGAGCCTTGAAGTTCCCCTGAGCATCCGACCCGATACTCATGTCGACCTTCATCGGGTGACGAGTCCGGGAGGACACAAACTCCTCTCTGCGCGTCAATTCAACCTCGCAGGGGAGACCCGTCTTGATGACCCCGTATGCCACAAGATCGTCGATGAGAATCTCCTGCTTGCAGCCATAGCCTCCTCCAATCCGAGGCTTGATAACGCGTAGCCTGCTCATAGGGATGCCCAGGACACGCGAGACTATGCGCCGCGAATGCCAGGGAACCTGCGTGCTAGAAACAATAACGAGCTTCCCCATGTCGTCCATGTATGCAAAAGCTGTATGCGTCTCCATAGGGGTATGCTGAACATAGTGCGTCTCAAACGTCTCAGAGACGCTCACCTCGGACTCTGCCAGTGCCTTGTCAACATCGCCAATGTTGACATCAACGTGCGCCGCGATATTATGCGCAGCATCATAGGCGCCCTTTGAGCTTTCGGGATGTACCACGGGCGCTCCTGCCCTTATGGCGTCCTCTGCGCTGAGCACAGCAGGTTCTTCCTTGAATGTTACCTTGATCAACTTCACAGCCTCATCTGCCACTTCGCTGGAGTCGGCAAATACAGCGGCGACCCTGTCACCGACAAAACGCACGCGTTCTGTAAACATCTGGTTGTCATACGGCGACGGTTCGGGCCAACCTTGTCCAGCCGTCGTAAAAAACGTGCGAGGTGTATTCTTCCAAGTCAATACAAGATGAACGCCTGGCAGAGCTTCAGCGGCACTCGTGTCAATTGCAGTAATAATGCCATGTGCTATGGGGCTGGTCAGAATCTTCCCGTGCAAACGCTGGGGGAAATCGCGTGCAGCAATGTCATCGGCATACATTGGAGCGCCAGTGACCAGAGCATAGCCGTCTACCTTGCTGACAGACGTTCCTACAACGCGTGTCAATGGGTAAGACCCTTCTCTCAGATGCCGGAAACCCTTCTTCTCGATACTCATTTCTTTGACACCTTCCCCGTCCCATCCTCACGCAACTGCTCAGCAGCACTGAGGACTGCCTCCAGCTGCTGTTCATATCCGGTACACCGACAATAATTGCTGTCCATTGCCAGACGAATTTCGTCTTCAGTAGGATTGATGTTCTCATCCAGAAGCGCCTTTGCAGAGACAATAGCGCCAGGGATACAATATCCGCACTGAACAGCACCGTTCTTGACAAATGCATCCTGAATGACGTTCGGGTGAGCTTGATCTCCAATGCCGCGCACCGTGGTCAGAGAATGTCCATCCGCCTTGGCAGCCAGTGTCAGACACGAGGCAACAGGCCGCCCATCCAGCAGGATCGTACATGCCCCACAGTCTCCCGCGTGGCAACTGCCCTTCACCTCAAGATATCCCTCACGCCTGAGAACGTCCAACAGAACCTCGTCAGGTTGAACATCGAAGGTGCGTTGAACACTGTTTATCACGATCTTGATCGTCACTGTGTCACCCCCGTCATGTGCTCTTCCAGATAGACAATGGCTGCATGGACCAGCTCACGGCGGTATTCCTCCGTCGCACGAAGGTCCGACCCCACCTCGACGACGGCAGGAGCGCGCTCTGCAAGCTTCGCGAATGTTGTGTGAGACAACGCCTTACCCACAAGTTCCTGGGAAAGCTGAGGGTATAACGCAGCATGACCGGGGCGTCCGGCAAACACAAGGTTCGCAGATGAAACTGTCTCGCCATCAGTGTGGATGAGTGATGAGAAGTGCAGCGTGGAAATGTCCTGTTCGGTACGTGTGAATCGCCACATGAATCCAGATGCGCCCGCGTTTTCGCTAGGAAGCAGAACGCTCTTAATGATAGCTCCAGCTTGCTTTGCCTCGATGTAGTCGGCGAGAAGCATGCTTCGCTCGGCACCATCATAGAGCAGCACCTGGGCACCAAGGGCAACGAGATGCGGCACCACGTCATTCCACGGCTGATTGCGTCCAATGACTCCGCCGATGGTGATCATATCGCGCACGTTGTTATGCGCGATGCGACCTGCCCAATATGCCAGTGATCCTCCCGCAAATTGCTGAAGATCACTGCTGCGGCTAAGGTTCGTAAGTGTTGTCTGTGAACCGATTTCAATCCCCGTGGGCGTTGCCTTCACATAGTCGAGCCCACACTGCGACAAGTCGATCAGCGTTGTCACCTCTGCATTCCGCCGAAGAACCAATTCGATACCGCCCCCTACATATGCAGCGGCGGAACCCAGCTCTCTCGCTTTCGCGAAGGCATCCTCCAAGCATGTTGCATGGTAATATTCGTGAATCCTGCCCATAAGGCCTCCTCGCAAACGTTACTGTTGATCTCACGTATAATACCCTTGTGAGGTCCAAATGCAACCACGTGCCGATGACTGGCGAGCAATGGCACAATACCGGCTCCCAA
Organism: bacterium; assembly: GCA_021373025.1. Lineage (GTDB taxonomy): Bacteria > Caldisericota > Caldisericia > Cryosericales > Cryosericaceae > Cryosericum. Next base: position 47,612 of record JAJFTL010000022.1, on the reverse strand, counting down.
GTGCATAGTAGAGGTACAATCCATAAAAAACCGCAATGCTCGGGTACCATTGCGGTGGGGCTCCAATAAGCTGTGAAGATAAGGTATCAGAAGGGCGTCCTCTAACACTCTCTATGAACGGAAGAGTCGCAGCGCACATCGCAAGCTCTGATGACCTTGCCCAGACTGGTGCGGTCGCACCACCGTAGCCAGCACATCGCTCATGAGGTCCGAAGCAAAGGCATGAGACACCTCCACGTCCTCCAGGTGATGTCCTGCAACACGGCACACCTGGGTAATCTCCATAACCTCGCTAATGGACAGGAGTGTTGCCTTGTCCGGTGACTGCACCCTCTTCCCCGACTCCATGCGTTCCTCGCTGACCATGTTGTGTCGAACCTTTCACGCCGACGAGCGAGGCTGATCCTATTTCGATTGTTCCGCTTCTGAGTCGTCCTTCAGATACACGAGCCAATAGATGAAGCCAACAAAGAAGGCACCACCGATAACATTGCCAACGGTCACGGGAATTAGGTTCCTGGTCCAGAGAGTCACCCAGTTCAATCCCGCATAGTCTGCAAGAGTCTTTCCCGTTGCTTCGACAACGCTGGGAACGGACTTGAGAAGGATGCCATAAGGGATAAAAAACATGTTTGCGACAGAGTGCTCAAACCCCGAGGCAACAAACGCCATGACTGGGAAGAAGACCGCAAACAGCTTGCCTATGACATCCTTGGCAGATGTTGCCATCCATACGGCAAGACAAACGAGCCAGTTGCAGAGAATACCCCGCACAAGTCCCTCAATGAACGTTAGACCGACCTTCGTTCCTGCGATCTTGAGTGCTGCCGCTCCGATGAGGTTGTCATTCATGCTCCAAAGGCCCGACCAGTAGAGTAGACATGCGATGAGCAGAGACCCCACGAGATTGCCAAGGTAGACGGCTGCCCACGTCTTCAGGAGTTCTCCCCACCAAACTTTTTTCTCCAAGGCCGCAATGACGATTAGACTGTCACCGGTGAATAGTTCCGCTCCTGCAACCACGACAAGCATAAGCCCCACACTGAACACGGCTCCGGTAATGAACTTGGTGAAGCCGAAGCCAAGGGTTGCGTCCGAACCAACGATGATCGACAACTGCGCGCCAAACGCAATAAAGGCTCCTGCAAGAATCGCGAGGACAAAGAGCTTCTTCATGGGTGTTCTGCATTTGCCCTGACAAACTTCTCCCAGTTTCTCGGCAATTTGAGGCGGCGTAAACATCAGTAGATCCATTCGCGTTCCTCCCTGTTCAGACGTTGTCAATCCTGCATACTGCAACCTTGAACGCCGGTATCTTTGACACCAGATCCAACGCTACACTTGTCAGGAGGTTTCCACTTGCCTCGGGGACATGGATTGCTTGTCCACAAGACCTCCATCCCCATGACTTCCGTCATGCCAGTGACGAGCTCAGGCAGATTCCGTACTGCGAAGTTGTCCTCTGATCTGAAAGAATCAGGCACGTCGAACTGCTTCTTCAGTACAGGGTCTTCCTTCAATCGTTCTTCCAGGTTCATCCACATACACGTTCCTCCTGTGCGCTCTTATCCCGCGCCTGCATGATCTGTTGTGCCAGCACAAGATCGTCGGGAGTATTCACATTGAAGAAGGACAGCAAGCACTCGTCGTAATGCTCGCAATAGGTCCTGTCCACAAAGCCCACGCGCAAGGACTCATTCTGAAAGAGCGCCCGAACCCCGCAAATCCCAGATGTCAACAGCCTGCCAGCCACAACTGCAACACGGGATGAGTACACAGAGAACAACGGCTCCAACAGGCCATCGATGTCGGGAACAAGAATGTCTAAATCCTGCATCAGCGCTCGTTCTCCCATTGCCTGAGCCAAAGCTGCTGAGACAAAAGGCATGTCTGCTCCGACAACCATATTCAGCAATGCATCTGACGACTTGAGCCCGCTGTAAATGCCTCCAAGAGGACCCATATTGGCAATAATGTCCCGAACGACCAATCGCCCCTGTTCATCGCCTGCCTCTATGAGTCCCTTGTTCTCAACGATGATCTGACGGTCATAGAGTGGACCCAGACGACGCAATGGATATTCATAGAGACGGGAATCCCCGACGCTGAGGTAGTACTTTGGAAGTCCCATTCTTCGACTGGTTCCCCCTGCTAAAATGACAAGATTCATGCGAGACATGTGCTATTCGCCATCGCGTTCGAGCTCAACTTATCGTACATTATCATCACAAACCTCATGCCTGGCTACCACCCATCAACTGCTCAATATCCTCAACACCGGCTTCTATGCTAGTTGCAGCATGTGGAATACGTAGATACTATAACATCCCTCTCAAAAGTCAATCCACTGCTTCCGTAGATCCGTTGAAACAGTCTGCTGTTTGCACGAACAATCTGCCCAAGTCGTTACGTCTAGCCACAACAGCCGTTTTCGAATGATTTTTCGGACGTCCTTTATCATTGACATCACAGAGAAAAGGGGTAAAGTAAACCTGACAGGTCATGAAGAGATAAAGGAGAGTTTTATGCCAATCAAGCGATCTTCCGTCAAAGACGTCCGCAAGACTAAGACACGGACAGCATACAACACGAAATATACGGCCAAGGCCAAACTTGCTCTTGATATGGCTCGCAAGTCTGACTATGCTCCCGAAAAAGTCGTAGACGCCGTAAAGCAGCTCGACAAACTCGCTCAGAAGGGCATTGTCCACAAAAAAAACAGTGCTCGCAAGAAGTCACGCCTCATGAAAAAGGCAAATGCAGCAAAGCTCGGTACTACGGCTCCTGCGTCGTAAGCACTGTTTCTGAGAGCAGCAGTTCGAGGGCTGCCAGCGCGTTGCTGGTCAGCCCTTTTTTGGTTCTGTACTCAATATCCTCGAGACGTTCCAGCATGAGTTCCAGTTCATGCAACCTGATGTGCTCTGCCGCCTTCAGCAGAGCAGTCAGCGTATAGTCATCCAGATACTGATGCTGACTGCGCAGACACCACGCACGCAGATCGGCCTTTGGGCGGTTCGATCCTGACACGAGCTTTGCATTCAGCAATCGAATCAAGCCGACTTCGACGTCATAGAGAATGGTCGTATCAGGAGCGCCAGATTCAGAAAGGTCTGACAGAGCTGTCGCCACGCGGTCGAACTTCCTGAGAGAGACAGCCTCGACCAGAGCGGCGGCGGCGGCAACGTGGCATCGCGGCACAACCTCGCGGACGTCTGCAACAGTGATGGCTGATCCCGTGTAGGCAAGTAGTCTGTCGATCTCATTGCGCATGAGAAAGAAGTTTCCTCCAGTCCGCTGTATCAACTCATATGCTGCCTGGTCATCAATGGTACGCCCCTCAACTCTCTTTCTTATCCAAGCACGCACGGCAGTCGAGGGGACAGCATAACTCGATATGACATAGGCCTTTGTCAGCAGTTCTGACGCAATTTTCCCAGGATCCGAAAAGAGGATGGATACGGCATTGCCACTCAGAAACAAGGGAGCTATGTCGCTCAGGTGCTTAGCTGTCTTCTCTTCCACCGCGTTAACAATGAGGACTTTTCTCTCAGATCCAAAACTCGCGCTGCCCAGAAATTCACGAATCCCGTCGATGCTTTCCTCACCGCCGTCAAACTCGGCATAATCAAAAGCTCTGAAGGTCTCTGCAACAAGACTGCGGGCTGCATCCTTCACCTGAGGGATAAAGTATTCATCGCCAGGTGCGAACACGTAGAGTGATGCAGGTCTCTTGCTCCTGATGCTGGCGAGAGCTTCCATTATGGAGAGCTCTTTCCCCTCTGTTGCCGTCCCTCGTGGTGCAGGCATCTTCCCCGTCTACGGATAGATCTTCTCGAGCAAACGTGGAAACGGGATTGTCTCCCGCACATGAGGTAGCTTGCAGATCCATGCAACCGTGCGCTCCACACCAAGGCCAAATCCACTGTGCGGGACAGACCCGTATTTTCGGAGGTCCAGATACCATGCGTAATCCTTCTCGGACAGACCCTCAGCATGAAGGCGCTCGAGAAGCAATTGGTAGTCGTCCTCGCGCTGACCTCCCCCAATGATCTCGCCGTATCCCTCTGGCGCCAGCAGGTCAGCACAAAGAACTGTCTGTGGATTCTCTGGATTGGTCTTCATGTAGAAGGCCTTGAAGGATTTTGGATAGCTGTGTACAAAGACGGGCCGCTCAAACTGGCCTGAAATGGTTGTCTCCTCATCCCCACCAAAGTCTTCACCCCACTGGATAGGCGATCCAGCCTTCTGAAGAAGGTTCACGGCCTCATCATAGGAAATGCGAGGAAATGGAGGCACAATCTTCTCGAGTGGGGCAGTATCTCGCTCGATGATGGCGAGCTCTTCCTTGCGTTCCTCTAGAACCCGTCGGACAATATACGCAACAAACTGCTCCTGCACATCACAGTTCTGCGACCAATCACAATATGCCATTTCGGGCTCGACCATCCAGAACTCTGTGAGGTGGCGACGTGTCTTGGACTTCTCCGCACGGAATGTGGGACCAAAGCAGTATACTTTGCCAAAGGCCATGGCCGTGGCCTCATTGTAGAGCTGGCCACTTTGTGACAGGTACGCTGGCACTCCAAAATAGTCAGTTGAGAAGAGTGTCGAGGAACCTTCACAGGCATTCGCCGACAAGATAGGGGCATCCATGAGTAGGAACCCGCTGCTGTCAAGATAATCCCGAATGCTCTTGACAATGGTTGCACGTATACGCATGATTGCCCACTGGCGCTTCGACCGAAGCCACAGATGGCGGTTGTTCATCAAGAAGTCGACACCATGCTCCTTTGGCGTAATAGGATAGTCCACAGCGACTTGATGAACCCGAACGCTCGTGACGTGCATCTCATATCCGGCAGGCGCCCGTTCCTCTGCATGAATGGTACCTGAGACACTAATGCTGCTCTCCTGAGTCAGATGTCGAACCAGCTCAAATATCGATTCGTCGACATCATTTTTGGCAACCACACACTGCATGATGCCACTGCCATCTCGCACCAGGACAAATGCCACTTTTCCGCTGCTGCGACTGTTGTACACCCATCCATCAATGGTCTCGACCTGCCCAACGCACTCTGCTGCTCTATCGATATACATTTACTTCTCCTCCAGTGATTTCTGGTGTGAGCATGTCGTCTTGTTCAGGTCTACACCGCAGACGGGACATAGCCCCTTGCAATCTTCGCGGCACAAGGGGAATTCGTCTACCTCGACAAGAAGATTCTGCCTGACGATGTCCGACACATCCAATATGTCTGATGCAAGCGAAAACACATCCTCTTGATCAGGTTCGTCCCCCGTGTCCAGCAGATACGTTTCATTAACGTCGAATTCGATGTTCTGGATGACCGGCTCCAAACACCGAACACATGGTTGACTCACTTTTGTTGCAAATGTCCCGGATAATTGATATCCAATCCCAAGATTGCTGAGGACAAAATGTCCTGTCACCGGTTCCAGCAGTGTTATCCCAGAGAGGTCACCAACTGATGTCTCCTCAAACTGGAATGACTGGCTGCTGCCTTCTTCAATGTTCAGCTTCAGTAGTTCGAGTCTCATCTTCGTTCTTCTCCGTGTGGAACTGCATCTCCGAAGCTTTCACCGTCTCAGCTAGCTTCTTCAGGATCTCCTGAAGCTGCTCCAACATCTTCAGAGAGTAGTCATCTGCCTGTTGCTCCGCAGTCCTCCTGGCCAGCTCGACCTCAGCCATCAATCGGTCTCGCTCTGCAACTGCTGCCCGAACGATCTCACTGTCTGCGACAAGATCGTCGTGGGCGCGCTGCCCTTCTTCAATCATGCGACTGCTCTGCCGACGCGCGTCGCTGAGAAGTGCGTCTCTCTGTTCCAGAAGAGCAGAAGCATTACGGACCTGTTCAGGGAAAGCTGTGCGAAGATGCGCCACCGCGTCTGCCAACTCCTCGTCCTTGACGATGCGATATCCAAACAATTTGGGGCTTCGCTCTCTCACTTGATCGATACGGTCAATGATATCCTGCAGTGTCAGCTTCTCAATCATGTGTTCCTCCTCTGGCACGCGAAAGGCGAAGCATAATCCTGTCCGCGATGACCTCTGGCACCAAGTCGCGAATGTCTCCGCCGCCCTCGTACATTTGCTTTATGAGCGTGGAAGAAACAAACGAGTGTTCTGGTGAACTCATGAGATATATAATATCAATAGTAGGGTCCAGATGCTTGTTGGCCCACGCAAGCTGCACTTCATACTCGAAGTCGGAAACTGGTCGCAGTCCTCGCAACATGATGTTCGCTCCCAGATGCTTCATGAAGTCTACGACAAGACCGTCAAAACCTTCTACGACAACGTTCGGGATTTCCGCGGTTGCCATGCGAACCATGTCGGTCCGCTCTTCCACTGTCCACACTGAGTTCTTATAGGCATGCGCGGCCACACCGACCACGAGCCGCTCACATAAGTGGGCTCCACGTTCGATCACATCGAGATGACCCTTGCTGACCGGGTCAAATGTCCCCGGATAGACGATTGTCTTCATATGTCCATAGACCTCATCATTCAGTGTAGTCAAAAGAACGCTCATGAAAAGAAAGGAGGGGCGCTTTCCAGCGCCCCTCCGCCGGGCATCTGTGAGCTCAGGCCAGATGCACCTTGCTCAGAAAACTCTGTGTGCGTTCGCACTGCGGATGCTCGAATACCTCCGAAGGGGTCCCTGTCTCGATAATAAGACCCTGATCCATAAAAACGACGCGATCTGCTACTTCCTTGGCAAACCCCATTTCATGGGTCACGACGATCATCGTCATCCCTTCATCAGCTAACTTGACCATGACATCCAGAACCTCGTGAATCAACTCAACATCAATAGACGAGGTCGGCTCATCAAACAGCATGAGTTTGGGGTGCATGGCAAGAGCCCGTGCTATGGCAACGCGCTGCTGCTCGCCACCACTCATCTGAGCAGGCTTGTGGTCGGCACGATGAGACAAGCCGACCTTTGCCAGGAGTTCCATAGCCTCAATCTCTGCCTCCTTGCGTGGTGTCTTCTTGACAACGACAGGTCCCAAGGCAACGTTCTGAAGGGCGGTGAGATGAGGAAACACGTTGAACTGCTGGAACACCATGCCGATTTCTTCCCTCAATCTCCGAATGTCGGACTTGCCTGTCTCGACAACTCTGCCATCAAATGTGATGCTGCCAGCTGATGGAGGCTCGATCCAGTTGATACAGCGCACCAGTGTGCTCTTCCCTGAACCAGAGGGGCCCATCAATACAAGGCGCTCTCTGCAATCCATGTCAAAGCTGACTCCTTTGATGACTTCGAGAGCGCCGAATGACTTGTGCAGCTGATCAACGACAAGCAGCTTCCCCTCAGGAACCACGTCTCCGGCCATCTCAGTCCACCTTCTTCTCAAGACTTCGCGACCACTGCATGACCGGAGTGGTCATGATCAGGTAAATGATTGCTGCACCGATATATGGCGACATGATATTGTAGGTACGGGCGCCAATGATCTTTGCGTTGAAAAGAAGGTCCTGCATTGAGATGAATGCAACCAGTGAAGTATCCTTGATCAACGCAGCAAACTCATTGGCAAGCGGCGGCAAGACTCGCCGAAACGTCTGGGGAAGAATGACATAGCGCAGTGCCTGCGTTTGACTCATGCCGAGTGACAAAGCAGCTTCTGACTGTCCCTTTGGAATCGACTCAACTGCCGAACGGAACACCTCCGCTATGTAGGCGGCATAACAGACAGCGAGAGAGACGGCAGCCGCAGGAAATTGGGGCAGATTCACCCCGATGATCGGCAAAGCATAGTACACGATCAGAATCAACAGCAAGGCAGGGGTCCCACGCACTGCCTCGATATACAGGCGCGTAATTGCGCCGACAATCTTCCCGCCGAACATGTTCAGGAGGCCGACCAGCAATCCAGCGACAGTTGCAAAAAACATCGAGACTACCGTCAGCGAGAATGTTGTCCACGCGCCCGATAGCAGAAACGGCAGGTTGTCGAGAATGATCGACCACTTAAACACTTTCGATCACCTGAACGCCGGAACTAGTTGTATGGGGGGAGATACGGTGGGTCGACGAGGAAGTACTTCTTGTACAAAGCTGCATATGTCCCATCTGCAACCACCTTCAAGAGTGCCGCGTCGATGTCGTTCTTGAGCTGTGTGTCATCCTTTCGCACCGCAATGCCATAGAGCTGCCTCAGATCCTGGCCCGCAATGGACGTGGTATCAATGACCTTCAGGGTTGGATGGGTGCTAGCATAGGCAGCGCAGACAGGAAAGTCATTCACGACGGCATCGACTTTGCCGTTTTCAAGATCCTGAGTAGCTAGTTGAATGTCGGGATATGACTGGACTCGTACTCCCGTGATAAGCTTGGCATCAATCTCACCTGTGGTGCCTGTCTGAACACCGACCGTCTTCCCCTCAAGATCTTCAGGCCTCGTGATGTCATTCTTGGCTGGATTGTACATGATCCCCATATCTGCCCTGTAGTATGGCATAGAGAAAAGCACTTCCTCCTGGCGATCAGGCGTGATTGTCATGGCGGCGCATACAGCGTCGAACTTCTTTCCCTTCAAGGCAAGGAGAAGCCCATCGAAAGCCCCGCTCGTGAGATTGCTCGTCTTGCCCATCTTCGCTGCAATGGCTTCCATCAATTCCACGTCAAATCCTGTCGGCTTATTGTTCTCATCGGTGTATTCAAATGGAGCATACGTGGGGTCAGTCCCCCAGTTCAGCGTTCCACTTTGTGCCTTGCACCCGGTCAGAGCCACTATCATCAGTGCCACCACGACTACCAGAACGATACTCCGGACAAACGCTTTCTTCTTCATCCTTTCTCCTCCTGCAGGATTCAGATTTCTGGCCACTTTCAGTCAGCAAGCCAAGTCAATACAGCACTCAGCAAAAAGTGCTATCCTATACTCTGTGCAATTTCTCAAGAAAGTAAAGCATGATACGACCGCGGCCAGGCTGACACGTGCATCAGGGATTGCTCTGATTCTGATAGCATGCGGGGCGTTTGCAGCTGCTATTGCTATGCACATTTCGCACAAGCCCGTAGGCTGGTCAGTTCTTGCTGTAATCGGCGGCCTGTGCGCCCTTGGTCTTGCAGGGCTGACACTCATCGCAAGTCTTGCTGACAGATATGCAAGGCATCCGCAGCACAAGGAGGAATAGCAATGTCCGGGATTCTTCGTGCTTTCAATGGAAAGACCCCTACTGTCGCTTCAACAGCGTTTATTGCCGAGACGGCCGTCCTGATCGGAGACGTGACTATTGAGGAGGGGGCCAGCATCTGGTATGGAACCGTTCTCCGCGGGGATATTGCACCTATTGTCGTCCACCGCAACGCCAATGTCCAGGACAACGCGGTTGGTCACGTGGAAATCGGTTCGCCTCTCATTATCGGCGAAGGAGCCATTATCGGCCACAGTGCCGTACTCCATGGATGTGAGATTGGCCATCATGCCCTGATAGGCATGCATGCAACAGTGCTTACGGGATCGGTGGTCGGAGACGAGGCAATGGTAGGGGCTGGAGCTCTGGTTCCTGAGCACAAAGTTCTCCCGTCCCGTTCGCTCTCAATGGGAGTCCCGGCCCGCACAGTGCGGCCACTGACGAGTGCGGAAGTGGAGGCACTCCGTCGTCAGACGGATGACTATGTGAACCTGGGCAGGTCGTTCAAGCTGGTCAACCAGAGCACCTGATCTCGGATTCAGATTTCAGATGAACACATATCCACAGTATCTTCATCTTCGCCTTACATTGTGACTTGCATTTTCTGACCCTCCCCTATACTTCACACAACCAACTCTTCTGGCGGTTCAGCCAGAGAGCCCCTGGCGACGACTCGGCAAGTGCCGCGCCGTATTTGTATACCCTGACAACAAGGAGAGTCAAACATGAACAGAACTCGTACATCTCGGTGGGGTGCAGTCTTCACTATTGTGCTTGTATCATCGCTTCTTATCCTTACCGGCTGTGGATCTTCGGCAACTTCCTCGGATCTGCTCACTGTAAAGCAAGACGGCGTTCTGACCATCGGCAATGACACAACCTTTGCGCCATTTGAGTACACTGACAGCGCCAACGAACCTATCGGCTTTGACATTGATCTCATTGCTGCGGTCGCAGACAAGCTGGGACTGAAATCAGAGGTTGTTACCACCGCGTGGGATGGAATCATTCCAGCTCTTCAGGCAGGGAAGTTCGAGGCGGTGATTTCAGCCATGACAATCACGCCAGACCGGGAGGAAGAGGTCAGCTTTTCCATTCCCTACTATCGATCAGACATGGGCATCGTGTTCGACAAGACTCTCCGTACAATAACACAAGCTTCGGATCTCGCCGGGCTGAGAGTAGGCGTTCAGATAGGAACGACGGGAGAAAGTGCCGCGCAGGCAATCGCAGGAGTAACAGATATCCGTTCCTATCCTGACATACAGCTTGCCATGGCCGACTTGAAGGTCGGACGCATTGATGCGGTCGTCAATGATTTTCCCGTGAACGCCTTCTATGCGAAGGACTCTCCTGCACTCACGGTTATCCGAGTCTTCAAAATAAGCGACACTGACCTCACTCAATACTATGGCATCGCCGTACGGCTCGAGGACACACAGCTGAAAGCGGCCATCGATAACGCTCTACGCGACCTCGTGAAAGATGGCACATATGACACCATTTATGCAAAATGGTTTGGCGGCGTGCCTGGCTTCCGCCCAGGAGACCCGCTGACCTGATGGAGCGGGACCTCCCTGCTAACAGCCGCCGGCCTCTTACCCTCTCGCGGGAGAGTCCAGCGGCAACTTCTCCTCCAGCAACAATCTCAAAATGCCGTAGTCACATCGATATAACCCTTACGCTGAGCTTGACGACTCGCCAGGGCTACAAGCATTGCACCAAGCACAAACAAAACGAGCAAGGATGAATGTAGTTGCTGCCCTGTTCCTTTGCGAACAGGGCAGCAACTACCAGTACTATGGCACCGTCAAACTACATGAAGCGTTCGAACCGTTCCTTTCCCGCCTTGCAAACTGGACACACCAGCGGAGGCTGTGGCCTTGCACACAGGTATCCGCATACTCTGCAGCGCCAGACAGGAAATGCAAGTCCTTTCATGGATACCTGCTCCATTTCCTCTCCCCGAGCAGACACCCCGCCAACTGGACGCCGGTCGGGGATAGACCCTCCGGTTCTTTCACCGCGACTCACCTCAGGCGAAACATACAGCCCGCAATAGCACGTCCCATACTCGTCAAGATCCGCGTCACGGTAATCACAGGGACAAACGATGTCCTGGTCTTCACTGGCGACGCCAGATGCCAGACGGCAGGGGCATGCACGATACCCGTACCGCGCCTCGTTCTCGAGCAACCCGCGTACCAGGTCCTTGGCGAAGGCATCATCGGTATTAACAATATATCCTGACTGCTGCGCCTCCCGAACAAGCCGTTCCCACACCTCAGTGACTCTCTCGTCCGCAACGGTGTTCATTCGGACACAATCCTCCGGATCCTTGCCTCAGAAAAGCCAATTACCGACTCCTTGTCGTCCAGCACCATAGTGGGAAAGGACAGTGAGGGATTCCATTTCAAGACCTCCTGCTTGGCTAGCTCCCTGTCAGGACCCTGCTGCTCATCAACGTCTATGTAGTCGTACGCTATCCCTAGTTCCTGCAAGAGCGCCTTGGTCTTGCGACACCAGCCACACGTCGACAACGCATAGAGAAAAACCTTGTGCTCGTTGTGTATCCCTTCAACATGTTTCGGCTCCAGCATTCATTCCTCCTCGTAGCACGATTTGTACAGCTTACAACAGCGACTTGAACGCCTGAACAGCTTCACGACACTGTTGCGTGGTGACGTCGTGGTGCGTAACCAGACGAACGGTCGTCGGCGTAACGGCATTGCACAGAACACCCTTCTCTTTGACTAATTGTACAAATGAGAGCGCATCCTTACCACTCACACTGACGTCTACCATGGCCATGTTTGTTTCTGCTTCGGCTGGATCGCTGCCGTACCCCAACCTCGCTAGCTCGTCGGCAAGCAACTTGGCATTCGCATGGTCCTCGGCAAGTCTGTCCACCATCGTCTCAAGTGCCACGATTCCTGCAGCTGCAAGAATGCCAGCCTGACGAAGTCCTCCCCCCAGACGCTTGCGATTCTTGCGCGCCCGATCAATAAAGTCTCTCGATCCGACAAGCATTGATCCGACAGGCGCACACAGTCCCTTTGAAAGACAGAACATGACAGAATCTGCATATGATGCCCAGACGTCGGGCGCTATGCCAGAGGCTACTGAGGCGTTGAATATCCGAGCCCCATCCATATGCACGGCAATGCCGCGCTCATGAGCTATTCCTGCAATCTCACGTACATACTCAATGGGCCACACCTTGCCTCCGCCACGGTTGTGCGTGTTCTCAAGGGCAATAAGCGAGGTTCTTGGAAAGTGAATGTTGCTGGAATCACGAATGGCATGGTTAACGTCATCCGGATCCATGATACCCCTCTTTCCGGGAACCTGCCGGGCCTGTACCCCGGACAACGCAGCGATGTCGCCCACCTCATAGTAGAAAATGTGGCTCTCCGCCTCCGTAATCAACTCGTCTCCCCGCTGGGTGTGCGTCATGATAGCGACCTGGTTGCCCATAGTCCCCGACACCACAAACAAACCAGCTTCCTTACCCAACATTTTTGCCGCGAGTTCCTGCAGTCTGATAACCGTAGGATCCTCACCGTAGACATCGTCACCCACCTCGGCGACCGCCATGGCATCACGCATCGCCTGTGTTGGCTTGGTGACCGTATCAGAACGAAGATCAATCATTGTTCCCTCCAGAACCTGTTCAGTTCTCGCGTTCAAGAGATTCAAACGTTCTCAACGTGCACGGATTTCACACCGCGGATCTTGCTCACATGTTCAATGATCTCGTTGATCGTAGGATCCACAAACTTGTCATCGGGGTTGACGCTGATTTCGACTGTCACAGCTCCCTGGTCGATACCGATGTACTTAACCATTTGGAGAGTGATGATGTCCACTCCGACAGGAGGCCACAGAACATGTCTCAACTCATCAGTCACCGTCTTGACGTCCAGCGTAGAATCGTAATCGACTCCCTTCACGTCCTTCTTGTACTTACGGATAGCGGACCGTAATCCATCTACCGCAAGTACGGAACAGTGCATCTTGACCGGTGGCAGTCCACCAAGTTCATCGGCAGCCTGCTTCCATGTGATCGCCTCGGCTTCGTCAAGGGTCTTACCTTTGGCAAGATCGGTGATAATGGAGCCAGTCGCAATATTCGAAGCACATCCGTACGACTGGAATTTCACGTCCTCGATGCGGTCGGTTGCCTTGTCGATCTTCAGGTAAACGGTTATCTCGTCGCCACATGCTGGCGACCCTTCCGTTGCAATGGCATCGGCGTCCTCGATGACACCAATGTTGTGTGGATTCTTGAAATGCTCGATGACTTTTGCCGTATACTTAATTGCCATCTTGGCCTCCTTACTGTACGGGTGGTTTAATAGTACTCTGTGCGCGCAAGCGTTCCACGATTGGGATTAGCTTGGTGAGAGTAGTGTCAACATCTGCCTCGGTGTTATAGCGCGACAGCGTAAACCGAATAGAGCCATGAGCCTCTTCATGATTGCGCCCGATCGCCATGAGGATGTAGTTTGGCTTCAACGTTGCAGCTGCACATGCAGACCCCGTATCCACGACAATACCGTCCATATTGAGGAACATCATGATGGCCTCGCCCTCGATGTAAAGGAAGCTGCAGCACAAATGAGATGCAGCCCTTTCCTCACCCTCAGGTCCATTGATCAGGATATAGGGAATGCGTTCCTTGATGCCCGACTCGAGCCGATTCACGAGACTCCGCATGCGTTCAACATCTTTGTCAAAGGTGGCATAGAGCAGTTCAACGGCCTTGTCGAACCCAGCAATACCCATCGTGTTCGGCGTTCCCGGAACCAGAGGGGAGTACGATTCTGCCCCAAAGGTGATGGGCATCACCTTCGTCCCCTTCCGTACGTAGAGAGCGCCTACACCTTTTGGTCCGTGGATCTTGTTACTTGAGAAACTCACCAAGTCCGCCTTCACCGCGTTAACATCCAGACGCTGTGTCTGCAGCGCGCTCGCAAAATCCACGTGATAGAGAATCTTGTGGCCAACTCGCTTTGAGGCTTCAGCAATCAGATCTCCCGCTCTGGATATGGGTTCAATGGTACCGATCATATGATTGACGCCCATCAGGCTTACCATCGCTGTGTGCTCATTTAACGTGGAAGCCAACTCATCAAGATCATAGCATCCCTCGCTATTCACCTTGACGTAATGAGCCTTGTACCCTTCTTTCTCTAGTTCCTTGTACACTGCAAGCGTGGCCGGGTGCTCGATCTCGCTGGTCACAATCTCAGGCTTATCTATGACCGCCGCTCGCGTCGCACCCAGCAGGCCGACATTAATGGCGTCAGTACCACTTCCCGTAAACACAATCTCGCTCTGGGATGCCCCAATAGCAGCAGCAAGCCGGCTTTGTGCCCCCTCGATGAGCTCAGCGGCCTCCGTACCACACTGCGTAAACGCCGCCGGTACTGCATACTTCTCGATGGCAACAGTACGCATAGCTTCCCAGACCTCTGGCGCAACCATGGTACTGCGAAAATTGTCAAGATAGATCATGATCTACCCCCTTTTTCCTGTAATGAAAGAACAGCCTTGACTACAGGACTGACACTCTCAGACTATCACAAACAGGGCAAAGTCAACAGATCTAAACAAGTGAACGAACCCACAGGGGCCGGTAGGTGCCAGCTGAGTACCGCATGTCGTCCGCTGGTACGCTTGGAATCAATCAGCCCACCGCCATGGTACGCGATGGGCTGACGAAGACAATACTTGGGTAGTCTAGAACTGGATCCCGGACTCCTCAATCTTCAGCAGCCGAGCCCACTCGTCGTCGATCATTTTTTGCATTTCAACGATAACGTGAGCATTTTCAGGCTTGAAAAGATGTCTGAACCTTGTCTGACCTTTAAGGAATTCCTCAATCGGCTTGCGGTTGGAAGGCTTCACATTAATGTGCACGACGCCATTTTCCACTTCATAGAGTGGCCAGAAGTTCGTTTCCACAGCCAGCTTGGAATACTGCATGGTGAGCGACGGGTCAAAAGCCCAGTTGGTTGTGCAAGGTTGCAGGACAGCAAGTACAGCAGGACCATCAGCATTAAACCCTTTCTGCGCTTTCTTGTACAAGTCCATAATACTGTGCGCAGCAGTCTGTGCAACATAGGGGATGCGATGTGCTGCTGCAATTTCGACAAGGTTCTTCCGCCATTGTGGCTTTCCAAAGCTGACCTTGCCAACCGGGACAGTCGTCGTATTGGCCCCAAATGGAGTCGCACCGCTGCGCTGGTCGCCGGTGTTCATGTAGGCCTCATTGTCGTAGACAAGATACATGAACTTGTGCCGGCGCTCGAGCGCGCCAGACAGCGCCTGGAACCCAATGTCGTACGTGCCACCGTCACCTCCGATGGCCAAAATGTTCACATCGTCGGTGATTTTACCACTGCGCTTCAAAGCCTTGTATGCAGCTTCTATACCAGAAGCAACCGAGGCAGCATTCTCAAACGTCAGATGCATCCACGGCGTGTTCCAGGACGTAAATGGGTAGGTCGTCGTTACAACCTCAAGGCATCCGGTCGCATTCACCACAACGACCGGCTTGTCAGACGCCGCGAGAACGGTCTTAACAATGGCACCAATACCACAACCAGAACACATACGATGACCGGATACGAAGCGAATATCAGGCCCATCGGTCTTCCAAGCAATTTCCTGTAGTGTGGGCATCTTTGCTACCCCCTCAATCCAATATAGCGCTGATGTTCGGAGTCCAGCTTGCCAGACAGCAGCTCTTCAAAAACACCTTCAATTTCAGTGGTCATAATATCTCGCCCGCCCAGCCCGTAGATGTAGCTCTGCATCGCCGGTCGCTTGTCCAGTGCCCAGAGTGCATTGCGCAATTCAGCGTACAAAGGAGCACAGGCGCCGAAAGCCATTGATCGATCAAGCACGCCAATGACAGGAACATTCTTCAGTGCCTCGCGGACCTCGGCGTATGGGAACGGACGAAATAGAATTGGCTTGAGCAATCCTACCTTCTTACCATGTGCACGCATTATATCTATAGCAGCCTTTGTGGTTCCTGCTGCTGAATTGAGCACAACGATGACAGCTTCAGCATCCTCTGTCTGATAGGTTTCGAAGAACGGGTACTGCCTGCCCGTAATTGCACCAAGCTCTGCTCCAACCTCACGATACACTTCGAATACCTTGCTCATGGCCTCTTCCTGAGCACGTTTGAACTCAAATAGGTAGTCCGGAAGAACCAGTGGGCCGACGCTTCTTACCTGCTTGACATCAAGCAGAGCACGGTCGAGCGATCGTGCCCCGACAAACCTCTGCACACTGGCATCATCAAAAATCTCGACGGGCTCAACCGCGTGGCTCGTGATGAATCCATCCTGATTCACCATGGCAGGCAGCTGCACACGATTGTCCTCTGCCACACGAATCGCAAGCAGGGTATTCTCGTACACTTCCTGAGCGTTCTCACTGAAGATCTGGATCCAACCAAGGGTCGTAAGACCCATGACATCGGAATGATCACAATGAATATTAATGGGCGCGGAAATTGTGCGGTTGACAAGCGACATAACGATGGGCAACCGCAGCCCTGGCGTAGCGGCCACAACTTCCCACATGAGTGCAAGTCCCTGCGACGAGGTCGCCGACATGGCACGGGCACCGGCCGTCTCAGCTCCCACCACCGCAGACATGGCTGAATGCTCTGACTCAACGGCTACCATTTCTGTATCAACAACTCCATCTGCAACGTACTTTGCGAACTCTTCAACAATCGGTGTCTGAGGCGTAATCGGGTACGCTGCCACGACGTCCGGATTGATCTGTCGCATCGCCTCAGCAGATGCCTGAGCACCAGTGATTGCTTTCCTGACTCCCATAGCGGTCCCTCCCCTACAACTTGCAAGAGGCCTGTTCAGCCTCTTCTTCGCGCATCATGGTGATAGCCTTGGACGGACACTCATGAGCGCAGATACCGCATCCCTTGCAGTAGTCGAGGTTGGTTGCTAGCCTCACCACGCCCTTGTATACTCTTCCGCCCTTGCCAGCAACCCCCTGCTCACTCTTGGCCACGGGAATCGCCATGTCTGGGCAGTAGGTCACACAGATCATACAATGGGTACATGCAGATGGATCAAAAATCGGACGAAGAACGCGCCAGCCACCAGTCTTGTATCCAAGAGACGTCGCCGCCGGTAATTGTGCGCCGAGTTCGACCTCCTGCCAATTTTTCCTCTCGCTCATTTGAAAACCTCCTCATAGCCCCTACGAAGCATCCCGATGTTCTTCTGTACCTTGTCCTCACCTATCTTCGGCAGGAAGTGTGCTCGTATAACCTCCTCGAGCGACTCCATCTTCACAATGTTGGTCAATTTCGCAAATGCGCCGAGCATGGGCACGTTTGGTGTGTCCATTCCCAACAAATCCATCGAAATGCCCGTCGCGTCAACACCATACAAGGTACCGCTGAATTGTGCCAGCTTCTTGATCTCCTCGGAGCAGACCCTGGTATTGACGATGAGGACACCGGTCTCGGACAATCCGGCTGCAACCATAATAGAACGCATGATACCAAAATCGAGCACCAAGACGGCATCAGGATTGACAATTGGCTCATGGCTCTTCAGAACCTTGTCTGCGATCTTTGTGTAGGAAACCGTCGGAGCTCCTCTGCGCTCGGATCCGTACTCAGGGAAAGACTGAATGTACTTGCCTTCTTTGAATGCTGCTTCAGCAAGCAGCTGTGAGCCTGACTTAGCTCCCTGGCCTGCCCTGCCATGCATTCTAACTTCGTAGATGTCCTTCATATTTCCTCCTAGTTCCAGACGTCGCGTAGAGACTCGCCGAACCATGTCATCAAGAGATTTACCCTAGACCCAGGACCAGTTGCTTCAAACAGACCCTGGAGCCCTTACACCAGTTATATTATAGGAGCCGTGGCAGCAAAAAGCAACACAATATTATTAAGAAACCACGCGATGTACGTGTCCCTCATCTGCACTTCTCCCCCACACTTAGTTCCAGTGTCGCTGCACCAAAGCTTCTAGCTTTCCATTGCCAACCCGAGCGTCTCGAGCTGGTGCTCAAGCCAGAGCACGAAGTCACCCCTGGCTGTCACCCCAAAAGCATCCAACCGGCAGACGACAATGCCATTTGCCAGACGATCGACTCCTGTGTCCTCGGCGGCATTAACGTTGACGATGACAACCATGGTCTTGTCCACAGATCCCCATTCCTTTACCTGCGCAGCAGCCTGAGTCCCCGAAAGATCAAGTCCCTTCAAGCCCGGCTGAACCACCACTCGCAGGCCGAAGTCTGCAGCCCCTCGTGACCATGTCGCATCCTCGGCAAGACACGCTCTCGTATGAGCATTCCAGATCAGCTTTTTCAATTGACCATCTGCCTGGCTGCTTTGGCTCAGAAATGCGGCATATCGAGAGTCGAACTGATCTTTCATACGAGGATATGCTATGTCCAATGTGTCCCTCACTGTGCGCGCCATGTCAGCGGCGTAGTGGAGTGACAGCCACGGACTGCCTGACATGCTCTTGTCAGAGGCGACAGAGAGGTTCACCAGGCGAACATTCTCAGGCACAATGTTGCTAGCCCATGCATCGAAGGACGTTCCTGACTCAAAAACAACAGTGCTTGCAGCTGCCAGGTCATGTGCATTCTGGAGAGGTACTCCGCCATCATTTGCCAGCACGCTAACCTGCACCGCACTGCCCGCAATGGCCTGAACAATGAGAGCTATTGGCTTGATGGTTGCACAGACAACTGCCGGCCGCACCGCAACGGGAGGGCTGCAACCGGCAAGAGCTATCATGAGGCCCACAGTCAGCGCAAGAATCATCCGAAGTCTCTTCACTCCAGCCTCCTTGGCGAGTCCGCGGGGACCGAGGGCTCACATCGTCATCTACCTCGGTTCTTTGCTTGAGGGGAACGTTCGCAATAAAAGCTTTATAAGACCATAGAAGGTTCCCAGAACGACAAAAATGAGTACATAACTCAACGCACTGATACGCAAACCAGTAATCATGACCGAATCCATGGAAACCTCCTAGGGCACGAGCGCGAGAATCAAGCCTCCGGCAATGATGGAAGCTATCTGCCCTGCCACATTGGCGCCCACTGCATGCATGATAATGAAATTGTCGCCATCTTCCTGCTGTGCCATCTTCTGAATAACCCGAGCGGACATCGGAAATGCGGATATGCCACACGCACCAATCATCGGGTTGATCTTTCGTTTCCGGAACAGGTTGATCAGCTTCGCGAACAATACGCCTCCCGCTGTGTCAAACACAAAGGCAATGAGACCCATCGCAATGATAAGGAGCGTCGTAGGGTTGAGAAACTGTTCTCCTGTCATGGAAGAGCCTATCGTGATGCCCAAGAGAATAGTCACCAGACTGGTAAGCTCATTTTGCGCAGCCTTGGAGAGACGATCCGTTACCCCGGACTCACGCAGCAGATTGCCAAACATGAGGCTGCCAATGAGTGCCACAGACATGGGAGCGATAATACCCGCGATAAGCGTAACCGCTATGGGAAAAATGACCTTCACCGTCTTCGAGACCTCACGCTCAGGATTCTCCATTCGGATCATGCGCTCCTCACGAGTCGTGAGAGCTCGAATGACTGGTGGCTGGATAATCGGTACCAGTGACATGTACGAGTAGGCAGCCACAGTGATCGGTGCAAGCAAAGCGGGGGCAAACCTGGCAGCGACATAAATGGACGTTGGCCCATCGGCAGCTCCGATGATCCCAATAGCTGCTGCCTCCCTCAACCCTGGAATGCCTGTAATCCCCGGAATCCGTCCAACGGTCAGAGCCAGCATCATGGTGAAGAAGATGCCGAATTGCGCTGCGGCGCCGAAAAAAAGCATCTCTGGGTCCTGAAGAAGCGGACCAAAATCGATCATGGCTCCCACACCGATGAAGATCAGGATAGGGAAGAGCTCGTTTGCGATGCCACCCTTGTACAGAACGTCCAGGAAACCGCCACCGACCGCCGAGGAAAACGGGATATTAGCAAGCAGACACCCGAACCCCATGGGAAGGAGGAGATTTGGCTCATATCCCTTCTTCACTGCGAGCCAGATGAGCCCCAGACCAACACAAAACATTACCCAGACGCGCCAGTCTGACATTCCCACAATACCACGCAGCAACTCCGCCATGCAGTACCCCCGCTTTTGCCCAGTATGTTTCACTCACGGTCATTGTAGAAAACGCTATTCGTTGTCCGAGTCCGACGGACCGCTCAGCAAACCAACCCTCCCCCAGGGTGCTTTGCCGATAAAGGTGTGGGCGGTCTAGATGAGTTTTAGCAGAACATCTCCTGTCTTGACAGTCTGGTTGGCCTCAACCGCCACCTCTTCCACCGTGCAGTCGCGTGGTGCAAGGATCTCATTTTCCATTTTCATGGCCTCGATGATTAGCAGTGTGTCCCCTTTCTTCCAAGAACTTCCCGGTGTTGCCAGCACCTTCAGAATCTTGCCCGGCAATGGCGACTTCATAACCATTGCGCCACTGGAAACGCCCGGCTTTGGCACCGTGGGAGGTGCTGTATTCGCCGGAGCAGTCGCTGGCTTGACGGCCGGCGTGGACGCAGCCGGACTGGCTACCGTGGGGGTAGCAGCTGCCAGCGGCGCCGATAGCGGTAGAGGTGGAGACTCCTGTAGCCCCGTCTCTTCTACGTCAACATCGAATGTCTTGCCATTTACGGTGATCCTGTACTTTTTCACTGGTGACCTCCTGTCAGCGCCAACGCGGCCTGACTGATTGTTCATATGTTGGCCTTCTCCATAGTTCATGGACACATGGCAGTGGCGCTTCTTCCTGCCGGAGTGAGACGCCAGATGCTGCAATTGCGGCCAGCACGGCAGCCATCGATGAATCGTCAAGACTGGATGGATCAACCGCGGTGGCGAAATCCGGACTGTTCCGAGATGCCGCCAGTGCAGCCGCGATGACCACAGCCAACTCTTCGTCACTCACATCGTTTCCGCTCACATCCATTCTCATCATCGTGATTCTCCCTAGAGGGGAATGTTCCCATGCTTGCGTACGGGTCGTTCCTCACGCTTGTTCACAGCCGCTCTGAACGAGCGAATGATCCGACCTCGCAGCTGTGCCGGCTCCAGAACATCGTCAACCAGACCCCGTTCTGCAGCTACGTATGGGTTGTAGAGTTTCTCCTTGTAATCGGCAATGAGCGTCCGGCGCGTCTCCTCTGGATCCGCGGCCTCACTGATTTCCTTGGCAAAAATGATCTGGGCCGCGGCATCAGCACCCATGACAGCGATTTCAGCAGATGGCAGGGCAAACACGAAATCTGCTCCCAGATCGCGGCAGGACATGGCGATATAGGCGCCTCCATACGCCTTGCGCAGGATGACGGTGACTTTTGGCACAGTACACTCCGAGAAGGCATAGAGAAGCTTGGCACCATGACGAATGATACCCCCGTGTTCCTGGTCAATGCCTGGAAGGTAACCGCCAACATCGACCAGCGTGAGCAGTGGGATATTGAATGCGTCACAAAACCGCACGAAGCGAGCGCCCTTGTCTGAGCTGTCAATGTCCAGTACCCCCGCCATCGACCGTGATTGGTTAGCAACGACACCCACAACCTGTCCTCCCATGCGCGTAAAGCCAACACACATGGATTTCGCAAAATCCTGCGCCAGTTCAAAGAACTTGCCTTCATCTGCCAGGCTTCCAATGACCTTGCGTACATCGTATGGCTTGTTGGCTTCAGCAGGAATGATGTCGGCGATTTCCGCCGTGCTTCGGTCGACAGGATCATCGGTGTGTGCCACAGGAGCATCTTCACTGTTGTTTGCTGGAAGGTATGACAGTAGTTCCCGAATAAGCCGGATTGCTTCCTTGTCATCCACTGCAGCCAGATGAACATTGCCGCTCTTCTCCGCATGTACCGCGAGCCCTCCGAGTTCCTCATCGGTCACTTCCTCGCCAGTGACGCTCTGAATCACCTTGGGACCAGTAATGAACATGCGCGCTTGATTCGTCATAACGACAAAGTCCATGATACCAGGCGAATACACTGCACCGCCGGCGCATGGACCAGCGATGAGAGATATTTGCGGAATGACGCCCGAACTGATCGTATTGCGATAGAAAATGCGCGCGTAGCCTGTCAGGGAATCGATACCCTCCTGAATGCGAGCGCCTCCAGAATCGCTGATGCTGATAATTGGAGCTCCATACTTCAAGGCAAGATCCTGCACGTGGGCAATTTTGAGTGCGTGCATCTCCCCAAGAGAGCCGCCGGCAACAGTGAAGTCCTGCGAGTAGACAAATACGAGCCGCCCGTCGACATGCCCGTGACCCGTCACTACACCATCCCCAGGAAGCTCCTGCTTGTCCAGTCCAAATCCAGCATTCCTGTGGCTCACAAAGACGTTCTCCTCTTGAAACGAACCGCTGTCCAGCAGCAGCTCGATACGCTCGCGTGCAGTCAGCTTCCCAGCATCGTGCTGTTTCTTCACACGGCTGGGTCCTCCCCCTGCCAAAATCCGTTCCCGTCTTGAGCGCAATGCCAAGAACTGTTCGTCATTGCCCATACTACCTCCTCACAATTTCCAGTACAGCACAAGAACTTACCAAACCCGCCTCTTGTAAGTATATCGGGTTCACGGTGGCACTCAACCGATGATGTATGGACGCGTCCCCCGCAGCATCTACCGCAGGGGCCGCGTCGGTACCGACCAAGATTCAGCGACTTCCAGTGAACTGAAAGTAGTGAGTCTGAGTCTCCAGTTCCTCCTTCATGCGAATAGCATTAACCGGGCAGACTTGCATACATTGGCCGCACCCCGGGCACTTCTCAAGATCAACCACGGGCTGTCTCTTGTCCGCATTCCACTCGATAGCTCTGTGCCCCCCATCGGTACAGGACCGAAAACAATTGCCGCAACCAATGCACCTGTCCAGATCGATTTCGGAACGCGTACGTGGTGCAGACAGTTCCTCCTGTCCCTTAATGGAGTGAAGGGCCTTCCCGACGATGTCCAGCGGAGACGCGAACCCTTTCCGATCAAGATAGTCGGCAAGCCCGCTCTTCAGATCGCGTATCGTTCCAAATCCATAATGCATGGGCAGTGTACAGAATTGGACATTCGACGCTCCAACGGCCATCAATTCCACGGCATCACTCCAGGAATAGGCACCGCCGTTACCACTGATCGTGATGTCGACGTTGCGGGCAATCTCCGCGATAGTCCGAAGGGTAAGAGGCTTGATTGCCATACCCGTCATGCCAGAATAGGCTCCATCGCCAAAAAGGGATGGACGGGGCTCAAGCGTTTCAACATCAATACCTATAAGAGCAGGAACGGAGTTACTGGCCGTAATGCCGTCAACACCGGCACGCTTCAATGCTCTGGCGATCTCGACAATATCTGTGACCTGAGGCGTAATCTTGATCAGTACTGGGGTGTTCTCGGCAGCTTCCTTCACCCACCGCGCAACCTTCTCAGTCGCTTCGACACTCTGCGCGAGCATACGACCAGGCGCCTCTCCCATACTGCCCTGAGGACAACTGAAGCTACACTCGATCAGGTCGACACCAGCTTTCTTCAACTTCCAGACCAGGGACTGCCAGTCTTCCTTCTGCGAACCCATGATAGAGGCAGCGATCATTTTCGTGGGGAACATCCGTTTGAGCGTCTCGACTCTTTCGCAAATTTCGTCGATGTGATACTGGGAGATGAGGTCAATGTTGCCTAGTCCCCAAAGTTTGTGGGCTGCTGTGCCAAACGAGGACATCATGGGGTATTTCAGATTGACGGGGTTACCTTCAACAGACGTTGTCTTCAGGACAAGACCTGCCCAACCGGCCTTCAGTCCATCAACAGCCATTTCCAACTCGTCCGTCGGTGGCGCTGCCGAGAGAATAAATGGATTCTCCAGATGTATCCCAAGAAAACCATAGGAAAGATCATGTTCACGATACATTACCTGCCTCCTGTCACATACGCTGCAATGCATTCAGCCGCTTTCTTTCCGTCGCACACTGCCTCAACCACTGTCCGGGCTCCACGAACGATGTCGCCACCAGCGTAGATTCCAGGAATATTGGTCTGCATATTGTCGCCGACCAGGATCAATCCCGAAGGACTGCGATCAATGCCGGGGAACACTCCTTCGTCTGGGCGCTGTCCTACGGCAATAACCACAGTGTCGAGCGGAATGACAAAACTCGAACCAGGCAGGGCATCGAAACTGCGACGTCCAGAACTGTCTTCGCAGCTCAAGCGAGCCTGAGTGACTTGTAACCCCTCAACATGCTGGCTGCCAATCACTTTATCGGGTATCGCCAGAAACTGATATGTCACGCCGAGTGCCGTAGCTTCCTCGATCTCCTTCTTGAACGCTTTCATCTCCTTCATACCACGACGATAAATGATGACTACATCGCGCTCCGACTCTTCCTCACGAAGCATCGAAGCTACTTCAACTGCAACGTTCCCCCCACCAATGACGCCCACACGATCCCCCACACCGCTGTCCGTCCCGGACCTCATCTTCCGCAACAGTTCGCGAGCCCGATGTACGCCAGCGAGTTGCACCCCTTCGATCTTGAGTTCGCTTTCGGCGGGCAGTCCTGTGGCTATAAAGACAGCATCATACTCAGACTTCAGGCGCGTCACGTCTGTTACGTGCTGCACATGAACATGGGAAACAAACCTGGACATGAGAAAGAGCAATTCCCTCTGCTCGACCTCGCGCGGATATCGACGTGTCGATATCTCTTGACTCGGCACTCCACCTGCCTGCCGGTCCTCAAAAACATCGCACACGAAACTCATTGACCGTAGCTCACGCGCGCAGGACAAGCCGGCGGGCCCCGCACCAACGATGGCAATCTTGCCTGCGGTCGCCCCCGGAAGTTCAATGCGGTCAGCGGCGTCAGTTGCGTCGGTCACAAACCGATGCAGTTGCCTGATGTGGACTGGCGTGTCAATCTTACCCCGCGCACAAGCCGATTGACAAAATGCTTCCTCTGGACAAATGCGGCCGCACGTCTCAATGAACGGATGTGCCTCTTGCAAGATACTTCGCGCCCCATGCAAGTTGCCGCTTCGAATCGATTGTATGAATTCGGGAACAGGCACATGAGCAGGGCAGGCAGCCATACATGGAGCATCGTAACAATACAGACAGCGTTCTGCTTCAATGGTAGCCCGCTGTATATCCATCGTCTTCTCGAAGTCTTGCATTGTTCCTCCCGTTTTCTCCTCGTCAGCTGAGTCTCAGGAAAATGTCTCCTCATTCGTCAGGCCAGACCTCCAGAACGAGCAGGCCCGTAGTCATCCTGTTGTAGTGTTATAGGCGAAATCGGTCACTTGCCAATCCCTGGTGCGCCTTCGAAAAAGAAAAGGACCGACATCTCAGCCGGTCCTCTGACATGCTCTACAAATCCTCAGCCAGCGAAATGGCAGGCGACCATATGACCAGAACCCATGTCGCGCAACTCCGGCTCCTGCTCAGCACAGACAGGCTGTGCGATGGGGCAGCGTGTTCGGAAGCGACAGCCACTCGGTGGGTTAATCGGGCTGGGAAGATCCCCTTTCAGTACAATCCGCTGCCGTCGCCTTTCGATGCGTGGATCTGGAATAGGCACGGCGGAAAGCAGAGCCTTCGTATACGGATGCAGTGGATGCTTGTAGATATTCCGGCTTTCGTCAATTTCGACAATCTTGCCGAGATATGCAACCAGTACGCGATCGCTGATATGCTTGACCATTGCCAGATCATGGGCGATGAACAGATAGGTAAGCCCCAACCTCTGTTGCAAGTCCTCGAGCATATTCACGATCTGGGCTTGGATACTGACGTCGAGCGCAGAGATCGGTTCATCGGCAACAATGAACTCTGGGTTCATCGCCAGGGCGCGAGCAATGCCGATGCGCTGGCGCTGCCCCCCGGAGAATTCATGTGGAAAGCGATTGGCATGCTCCGGATTGAGTCCCACGATCCGTAACAGCTCCTGGACTCTTTCTCGTCGTTCCGCCATGCTCCCGATGCTGAAGATGTCCATCGGTTCTTCAATAATATTCCCTACGGTCTCACGAGGATCAAGTGATGCATAGGGATCTTGAAAGATCATCTGTAGTTTGGTGCGCACGTTACGCATAGCTTCGCGGCTCAAGGCACACAAGTTCTCATCACAGTAGGTGATGGTACCTGCGGTCGGTGCATACAGTCCCACGATGGTCCTGCCAACTGTCGTCTTGCCGCATCCCGTCTCTCCCACGAGCCCCACGGTCTCGCCCCGACCGACTTCAAATGAAACATCATCGACCGCCTTCAGACTGGCCATATGCCGCGCAAACGGTCCCCCGACGTTGACTGAAAAATACTTCTTGAGATGTTCGACCTTCAATATCGTTTCCATTGCTACTCCACTTTCACAAATCCAGGAACTGCTGGCGCTGCGGGATGATGGAGGAAGCACCTGGCACGGTGCCCGTCTCCAATCGTAATGAGTGGCGGTTCCTGCTTACAGCATATCTCCATGGCATATTGGCAGCGGGGAGCGAATTTGCATCCCGCAGGAGGAGCGAGCAGATCCGGAGGGCTCCCCTCAATGGGAACCAGGCGCTCCCGATCGTCTGCATCGAGACGAGGAACGGACTTCATCAGTCCCATCGTATACGGATGCCCCGGCTTCTCATACAGATCATAGACGTCAGCTTCTTCAAGTACGCGCCCTGCATACATGACGACGACTTTATCAGCCATGCCGGCCACAATAGACAGGTCATGACTGATAATAATGACGCTGGATTTAAGCTTGGTCTTCAATTCTTTCATGAGCTCCAAGATCTGCGCCTGAACTGTGACGTCCAGAGAAGTCGTGGGTTCATCCGCGATCACCAGTTCTGGGCTGCATGAGAGTGCCATCGCAATCATGACCCGCTGCCGCATGCCGCCGGAGTATTGATGTGGATAGTCCCGCATGCGCTCCTCGGGGTTGGGGATACTGACCAGGGCAAGCATCTCGATCGCCCTTTTCCAAGCCTCTTCGTTGTCTGCGATGCCATGCGCCACCATGGACTCTGTCATCTGCAAACCTATGGTCAGCACCGGGTTCAGGGAGACCATCGGATCCTGGAAGATCATACTCACGTGCCGGCCCCGCACCTTCATCATTTCTTCGGGAGGAAGGCTCAATAAGTCAACCATTCCCCGATTCGGCCCCTCCTGCTGCACGTAATCGGCCATGTTCAGAGTGGCACCATCGAACCAGACATGTCCTGATTCGATACGTCCCGGGGGGCTGGGAATCAGGCGCATGACGGACATCATCGTCACAGACTTGCCGGAGCCTGACTCACCAACAATGCCAACGACTGAGTCTTTGGGAACGGTGATCGTCATGTCGTCTACAGCGTGAACGATGCCAGCATACGTATGAAAATTCGTTGTAACTCCATCAATGCGCATCAGCAGATTCGTCTCGTCCATTCGATGCCTCCTACTGCCTCAAGCGCGGATCCAATGCATCGCGCAGTCCATCACCCAGGAAATTGAACGCAAACATCGTCAAGCTGATAGCAAGCGCTGGAAACACGACCAGATATGGAAATGAGCGAATAGCCTCAGTACCATCTGAGGCAAGCACGCCCCAGCTGGCCACTGGAGCACTGACACCCAATCCAATGTAGCTGAGGAACGCCTCGGTGAAGATCGCAGATGGGACCTCCAGCGTCACAGTGACAATGATTGGTCCCATGGCATTGGGGATCAAGTGCTTGAACAGAATGCGATTGTTTGGCGCACCGATGGTCTTGGCAGCCAAGGCAAACTCGCGCTCCTTCAGCGACAGAATTTCACCTCGCACGATACGTGCCATAGGCAGCCAATAGGTGAGCCCAATGGCGATAAATACGTTCACCAAAGGATTGACCCCCCTATCCTTGAAGAGAACCGTAAGAAGGATGACAATGATCAATGTCGGTATCCCATACAGGATATCGACGATACGCATCATGATGTTGTCGACCCTCCCCCCAAAATAGGCAGCAATGCCGCCATACGTCACGCCAATGGCAAAATTGAGGGCAGCGCATACAACACCTACTGCCAGTGAAATGCGTGAACCGTACAGCACACGCGTCATCTGATCTCGTCCCAACTGATCCGTGCCGAATGGATGCCGCAGCGTAGGGGACTGATACGTGTTCGTGAGATCCTGTTCCGCATAGGTGTACGGCGATAGCATAGGCCCAACAATGGCAATGACGAACAAGGCGACGATGACCCAGAAACCGATGACAGCCAGCTTGTTGCGACGAACACGACGAATAGCGTCACTCCAATAGGTTGTTGGACGTCCAGCAATCTGCTGCAGGTCCCCAGAATTCTTCGAGGCAGGTGCAAATGCACCCGCATCAGGAAGAGTTCCTTCCTTGAATTCCCAACCAGCCTTGGTCGTCATCAGGACACCTTCCTTTCGACGTAACGGATACGGGGATCGAGCCAAGCATACGTCAGGTCTACCAGAAAGTTCATGAATACCAGGAGTGCGCTGTAGAAGATGGTTACGCCCAAAATGGTCGTGTAATCACGGTCGTTGATGCTCGTGACATAATACCGTCCCAAACCCGGGATCGCAAAGATCTTTTCCACAACGAAACTCCCTGTAAATACCGATGCGATCAGCGGGCCCAGCACCGTAACGACTGGGATAAGGATATTGCGCAGAGCATGACGCAAAATGACGAGGCGCTCTGAGATACCCTTGGCGCGAGCCGTTGTGATATACTCCTGACGCAGGACTTCGATCATCGACGAGCGCACGAGCCGCGCTATGAATGCAATGGGGTACCCCGCCAACGTAAAGGCCGGAAGAATGACCTGTGTGACAGAACCCCAACCTGCAACAGGCAGGACATGCAACCACAAGCCAAAGACTAGCATGAGCAAGACCGCCATAATGAAGTTTGGAACAGACACACCCAAGAGCGCAATGAACATCACGAAATTGTCCTGCCAGCCGTTCTGCTTGAGCGCACCCCAGATACCTAGCGGAATGCCAATTGCTACAGACAGAAGAACTGCCACCACTCCCAGGGTGGCCGACACAGGGAATCCATCATTAATGATACTGTTGACGGTACGGTTAGTGTACTTGAAACTCGGTCCCAAGTCCCCCCGCACAAGATTTCCCATATAGTCTATGTACTGCTTCCACAGCGGATCGTCCAGATGGTAGCGAGCCTCGAGGTTCTGGATGATCTGAGCTGGCAGCTTCTTTTCACGGGCGAACGGCCCCGAAGGGAGCATACGCATCATGAAGAAGGTGGCGGTCGCCACGATAAGAACAACAAGAATCATCGAGAGCACACGCTGCAGAATAAACTTGAGCATAGTACCTCCATCTCGCACAACTAAAGAGCGGCTCCCTCTTTTCAGTGGAGAGCCGCTCCGCTTCTCTTCTAGTCCTACCCTGCCCCTTCAGACATTACTATCTGTCGGGTGACTATTCCATGTAGGCATTCTTCCAATCGACAAATCCGAGCGTCGACTGATAGAAGTTCATGACGTGCTTGGTAATCAACACAGGATTGGTATAGAAATAAACAGGCATGATGGGCATATCCGTCATGAGGATCTTCTCGGCATCGTGCAGCGTAGCCATGCGAGCCACTGGGTCACTAGTCGCCTTAGCCTTGGCGATGTCAGCATCATACGCCTTGTTGCCCCAGCCAGTTCCATTGTTTCCGCCATTCGTCACAAACATGTCCAGGAACGTATTGGGGTCCATGTAGTCACCAATCCAGCCCGCACGCGCAACCTCATAGTTGAGGTTGTTCCTGTCATCCAGATACACGCCCCACTCCTCAACCTTCAGTGTACAGGTGATACCGAGGTTCTTGCTCCACATCTGCTGGATGGCCTCGGCAATGGACTTGTGGGCGCTGGATGTGTTGTACAGAATCGTAAAAGCCGGGAATCCCTTGCCGTCAGGATAGCCAGCCTCTGCAAGCAGTGCCTTCGCAGCCGCGATATCGTTGTCCTTGTAGAAGGTGCCACCAACCCTGCGGAAATCGCTTCCTGGAGTCGCGTCAGCAATACCATATGGGACATAAGCCAGCGCGGCAACCTGCCCTCCCTGCGTAATAGACGTGACGATGGCGTTGCGGTCGATTGCCAGCGTCAATGCCTTGCGGACGCGCACATCGTCAAACGGCTTCTTGGTGACATTGAACATGTAATAGTAGGTTCCCAGGTACGGGAAGATCTTTGCATCACCCGAGGCAACCAGCTTGGGCAGCTCAGCAAGGGGCACAGTGGAACCCACGTCCATCTGTCCGTTCTGGAACATGGACAGGGCCGTCGACTCGTCCGTGACCATGAGATAGGTAATCTTGTCAAGCTTGACCGAGTCCTTGTCCCAATACGTCGAGTTCTTGACAAAGGTCATCTTGTCATTATGAGACCACTCCGTAAGCGTAAATGGACCATTCGTAACGAAGTTCGTCACATCGGCGGCCCACTTGTCATTGGTGCTGACAACAGCCTTGCAGACCGGCATCAGTGTTGGGAATGCCGTCAGGTTGAGGAAATAGACGGTAGGCGACTCGAGCGTTACCTGGAGTGTCTTGTCGTCCAGTGCCTTGACCGCCACATCTCTGCTGGGAACAATCTCCTTCGTCATGTCGGGCACAGGAACATCCTTGTCCCCTTGTTTCTTCGTTACCGGGTTTCCCTGGGCGTCGACAGCCTGGACATAATATTTATCCTCCACCTTGACCGACATGTTGAACGCCTCACCGCCCTTGATGTAATAGAGCTGATAGGCATACTGGGAAGCTGTCTCCGGAGCAAGCGCGCGGATCCAGGCATACTCAAAGTCATATGCCGTAACCGGAGTACCGTTTGTCCACACAGCGTCCCGGAGCGTAAACGTATATGTCTTCTGATCGTCAGAAATGACCCAGCTCTCGGCGATTGCTGGCTGAGGCATATTGTCCTTGTCAATACGCGTCAGCCCATCAAAGACCTGAAGGATAACGTTGGCTTCTGGAATACCTTGCGAGAGAGCAGGATCGATAGTCGCAGGCTCAGTTCCCAGGTTATAGGTCACCTCCTGGACAACGGCCTTGCTTGCAGTACTGCATGAAACTGCCCCAAAAAGACTGGCGGCAACTAACGCCACCATCAAGACAACTGATAGTACCCGCCTCATACTCTAGCCTCCCCTTTTACCAACTCAATTTGTCGCATGCGCGGCCTGTCTTAATAGTATCCCCTACCAGAAAAAAACAATTACTCAACCACTATTGCTATCACGAGACCTGCACAAGAAAGCCGTGACCGGCTTCGCCAGAGCTTTTCGACTCTCTCGATAGCAGTTACTTGCCCTTCGCCGCCGGCGCGGGAGCAGCAACAGGAGGCACATCCTTGAAGAGCTCCTTGATAGTGCCTAGACTGCCCATGAGGGCGCTGCTCTCATATGGCAGGAATACCTTGTTCGAAGGATTCGCACTGATGGCTTCGAGTGTCTCCATATACTTCAGTGCCAAGACGTCCTGAGACGCACCACCCTCGTGGATACCCTGGAAATAGACAATCGTCGCTTCCTTGCGAGCGTTGGCAACAGTGACAAGTGCTTGTGCCTCTCCCTCTGCGGTAAGGATTCTCTGCTGCCGGTCGCCCTCGGCACGAAGGATTGCCGCCTGCTTTTCGCCCTCTGCCTTGTTGATTTCGGCTTCCTTGAATCCTTCGGCTTCGAGAATGACGGCACGCTTACTGCGCTCGGCCTTCATCTGCCGTGTCATCGCTTCAAGAATCTCGGCCGGGGGATTCACCGCCTTTATCTCTGCTCGCGTGACCTTGACACCCCACGGATCAGTCGCAACATCAACGATCTGCGTCAGCTCATTGTTGACATTCTCGCGAGAAACCAGTAACTCATCAAGATTCAAGCTGCCCGAGATGTTCCGAATAGACGTCATCGTCAACTTCAGGATAGCCTCGTTAAGGTTGCGCACCTCATAGACTGACTTCACAGGGTCTGTTATGTAGTAATATAGAACAATGTCGATACTGGTCGGAACGTTGTCTTTCGTGATAACTGCCTGAGGCGGATAGTCCCATGCCTGCTCGCGGAGATCAACAGTAGCTCTTACGCTGTCCACAATGGGAATCAGGAAATGAAGACCAGGCTTCAGCTCTCTGCTGAACTTGCCAAGGCGTTCAACAATGACTGCTGTACTCTGGCGGACAATAACAATATATCGCAGAGCAAAAACGAGGACAACTACGATACCAACGATCCACCAGACAATGGCCCAGTTGAATACAGGTGACATGAGTACCTCCTATTCCTTTCTCACGGTGAAGGTAACACCTTCGATCGAGATGACAACCACTTTCTCACCGACGGCAGCCGTAGCTGTCTCATCGTCCAGAACCGCTCGCCACGTCGTACCCTTGAGCGCGACACGGCCTGCCTCTCCGGCGTTGATCGCCATCACGACCGTCGCCGTCTTGCCCATCATTTCCTCAATATTCGTTCGCATCTCCGAACCACCTCTCAACAAACGCGTGTTGATATGTCGTCCCACGACCGCCATCAACGCAAACGATGTTAGGAAAAACACGAAGAACTGTACTGACGTATTAAACCCAGCCCAGTCAAACAACAGCGCGGCAGCCGCTCCGCCAGAAAACCAGATCAGCAGGTAATAGGGAAGAAAAGCATCTACCACGAGGCAGACAACCCCCATCATAATCCAGAAACCGACCATGATCACCTCCCCACACCGAGATCTTGCTTGTCACGCGGCGTTATGCTAATTCTAGTACCATACGCACACACTTCAATAGTGCAATCGCCAACGTCGACAAGTGAATGAGTTATAGTGGCTGTACCTTCTTTAACTGAGCGTACTGCGCGGCCAGTTTCTTGATGCCAACCTTCTTGAAATCGACAACAACATACTGATCATTCCCCTCGTAGAACACCTCAAGGACTTTTCCTGTGCCGAAGATGTTATGCATCACGGTATCGCCGTCGATGAGTTCAGCTCGCTCATGGGAAGACACCACGTCAGCAGACCTCTCTCTGGTCAGCTCCATTTCCTTGATGAAGCGTGACGGTTCCTGGAATCCCGATCCGTAATAGCTGGAACGTTGCGTGCAATACGTTATAAACAGCTCCTTGCGTGCACGCGTGCAAGCTACGTAGAACAGTCGGCGCTCCTCTTCGATGTCAGCACTGCTGTCCAAGGCTCGACGATGGGGAAAAACTCCTTCCTCGGCTCCAACAACAAAGACGTAGCTGAACTCCAACCCTTTGGCCGAGTGCGCCGTGATCAACAGAACTCCTCTGCCAGTACCCGGTTTCATGCTGTCCTGATCCTGCATGAGGGCCACCTGAGAGAGGTAGGCCCCAAGAGAACGATCCTCGCTCATACCGTTGAACTCGTCGACGGTGCGCATGAGCTCCTCAAGATTCTCACGCTTTGATTGCAACTCAAAGTCGGCTCCGTCGCTCTCGTCCTTGTACTGCTCGAGTAGCCCCGATGAGGTGAACACAAGATTGACAGCATCGATAGCAGAGTCACTTACGGCACCGATGCGGGCAATCAAGTCCACAAACGCATCCAGCTTGTCTTTCGTCTTACCAGGCTTCAACGTTGCAGTCCACTCTGGCAATGCAAGGAACCATGACAACCCTCGCGCTGCGGCCAAGTCCTTTACCTCAGCCAGGCTCTTGTCACCAAAACCCCGGGAGGGATGGTTCACTGCTCGTTCAAAAGCAAGGTTGTCACCAGGATTGAAGCCCAGTCGTAGATACGCCAGCACGTCTCTGACCTCCTGACGCTCGTAAAACTTCAATCCACCAACGATCTGATAAGGAATCGCTGCAGAAATCAATGCCTCCTCGAGTACGCGCGATTGGCTGTTCATGCGATAAATGACAGCAATGTCCCGGACATCGGCACCGCCCCGTATCAAGGCCTCAATAGCAGAGGAGACAAGACTGGCTTCGTCCTCTGGCGTCAAAGCTTCGAACAGGTGTACAGGAGCCCCTGTTCCATTGTCCGTCCACAACCTTTTGGAAAAACGTGTGCGATTGCGCGCCACGAGCGAGTTCGCCGCATCCAGGATTGACTGTGTTGACCGATAGTTCTGCTCCAGCTTAATAACTGTTGCTCCCGGGTAGTCCTTCTCAAATCCAAGGATGAGCTTGCTGTTGGCACCACGAAACGCATAGATACTCTGGTCGTCATCACCAACAACAGTGACGTTCCCGTGCACTTTTGACAACCGCTTAATAAGCTCATACTGCATCTTGTTCACGTCCTGGTACTCATCCACCAAGATGTGCTCAAACTTTGAACTGTAGTGCTCTTCAATATCGGGCTGTGCCTTGAACAACTGGATGACAAGTGCGATGAGATCGTCAAAATCAAGCAAGTTTCCTTGCTGGAGACGCTTCTGATAGAGCTTGTAAACGGCTGCAGTCGCCTTCTCAATATAGCTGTAACCAAAATCAGAGAGTTCCTCAGGACCTACCAGATTTGATTTCGCATCGGACATCCGATAGACAATCTTCTGTGGTTCATAGGTCTTTGGGTCCATGTTGAGTTCTTTGAGAATCTGCCTTACAAGACGAATACGATCATCCTCATCAATGATAATGAACCTGTTCGTATAGCCCAGCTCGAGCTTTTCGATCTGCTCTCGGAGGATACGACCACACAGCGAGTGAAACGTGCCAATCCACAGTCCCTTGCGGGCTAGATCTGTACCAACCAAAGCATCAACGCGCGAGCGCATCTCGCCCGCCGCCTTGTTGGTGAACGTGACTGCCATTATATGTGAGGGAGCAATGCCGCGCTTGGCAATGAGATAGGCAAGCTTGTAGGTGATTACCCTCGTCTTGCCCGATCCGGCTCCAGCAAGCACAAGGCAGGGCCCGGTCGTTGTCTCAACGGCTCTCAGCTGCTCTGGATTCAGATCCTGTTCGAAATCGAGGAGCATCAGGCTGCTCCACCCACAGCGAGAGTGAGAGCGACCAAGGCGGCCATCCCGAGAACCGTTGGCAGGAGATACAGGGCAGTTGCTCTTGCCGTGCTCTTCTCATAGAAAGACTTGACTGCTAGAACGCCCAGCACGAGCATATACACCATGGCTCCATATGCACACAGATCAAGAATCACGCCTCCCGCGACTCCAGCCATGAGTAACCCGCACATGCGCAGCACTGCTCCCACCAGCCCGGACATGCTGAGGGATATGTAGAGGGATCGAGCTGCAGTGCGTTTCCAGAACAATCGCGCAAATCCATCTATGATCGCAACGGAGAACATCACGAGAAAGAATGGCTCACTTACCAATGTCCAGAAGGTGCCAGGCGCTCGCTGCACCTTGCTAATGTTCTCGATCATCTGACTCGTGAAACCAGCTGACGTGAGAATCCCCACGACATCCAGCAACCGAAAACTCACCGCTTCACTAACACCTGTCAGCAATAGTGCAATCAGAGCTGCCAGACTTGATGGATGCTTTCGGATCTGGCGCATGGCCTCTGCAGGGCGCGTCAGAAATAACAACAGTAGATCGATGAAATATGCCACACTCGTCTCCTTTTCACGTTCCATGACTGACAAAGTGTCCTGCCGCTGTATACCTGCTCGTGCCAGGAAACCCCTACTTTTAGTTATTATACAGGCAAATCGGTTCTCACCAACGATTCCGACAACAGATTGCATCACAGGTTGTTGACGTTCCACAGCACATGGTAATACTTGTATCAGGGAGTTGTTGGAACCGGCTGGAGGTATGGGGTGCTCTTCGATACACTTCTCGCGATTTTGTCGGCCTTGATCATTGCCCGAAACCTGTTTGCGAAACAAGGCAAGATAGGCATATCTCTTGTCGCAATAGGTCTCTCAGCTCTGCTGACGGCTTCGCTCACCCCCTACTATGTCACGTTTCTCAAACTCCCAAATCAGGGCGCTGCAACCATTCTGTACTATATCGTCACCTACCTGCTGTTGTACGTTCTCATAGCAGTCCCAGCAATTATTCTCTCATCCCTTGTTAAGATTGTCATTATTACGCTCCTGCTGGGGCTTGTCACACATGTGCTACCTGTTGCCCTCTCAACAGCCCTTGTGAGCAAGAGCCGCATCTATCCCCTGATGGAACCTCTGTTTGCGCGACTGCCCCCGCTTGATGTCGGCGCATTAGGAAGATGGTTCCGCAGTTTGCTCCCTGGAATTCGCTAGTCAGAAACCCGCGACTTGCCTGGCAGTTCCCGATTGACAATCTGTCTTGCATCCGGTAGGATATATCATGTGTAATGTAGTGTCGTACCTCGGGCAGTCATGTTCCACATGCTCGTGTCTCCGGGAGGAACCATGGATGACAAGTTTGCAAAGGAGGGCTTCACATTTGACGATGTCCTGCTGATTCCAGGAAAGTCAGATGTTCTCCCCCGTAGCGTCGATCTTGGAACACAGCTTACCCAGACAATCCACCTGAACATCCCCGTTGTCAGTGCGGCAATGGACACTGTTACTGGATCTGAGATGGCAATAGCCATGGCACTTGAGGGTGGTCTTGGATTTATCCACAAGAACATGAGCGCCGAACGGCAGGCCGCAGAAGTCGCTGCAGTCAAAGGAGTCCGTCTCACGCCACTCTCTTCCATAGCGCATCTTGATCCGCGACAAACCGTGCTCGAAGCGCATGATTTGCTGGAGCGATTCAACGCTGTTGCGCTTCCCCTCATTGACGAGCGTCATCTGGTTGGGCTTGTCTCTCACTCTGACCTCGCCTTTGAGGAGCCATTAACCCCACTGTCGCAGCTCCTCCGTACAAGCTCGAAAATTGCCATGCCCGACGGTTTAAGTGCAGTAGAACTACGTGCATATTTCTTGAAGTGGGGCATACAGGAACTCGCACTTGTCGATACCGCAGAACAACCGGCCGGATTTGCTCCTGTTGACGAGCTTACGCGAACACTAGGTTACCCCGACGCAGTGCTAGATGAAGGTGGACGGCTCCTCGCAGGGGCAGCAGTAGGAGTAGCGCCCGACCTGCTTACACGGGCACGTGTACTCATCGAAGCCGGAGCCGATCTGCTAGTACTCGACAGTGCTCACGGGCACTCACTTGCTGTTGTCCGAGCGGTAGCATTGCTGAAACAGACGTTCCCAACCGTGCCTATCCTGGCTGGCAACATTGTTACACCAGAAGCAGTCCGGGACCTAGTCATTGCTGGAGCTGACGCCGTCAAAGTAGGAATTGGCCCAGGCTCCATCTGCACAACGCGTATCATTGCAGGAGTTGGAATGCCACAACTAACAGCCATTTATGAATGCGCCCAGGAAGCCCAGCGCAACGACATTCCGATCATTGCTGATGGAGGCATCCGGTACTCAGGAGATGTCACAAAAGCCCTGGCGGCAGGAGCAAGCACCGTCATGCTGGGCAGCCTCCTCGCAGCTACAATAGAGAGTCCCGGTGAAATCATCACAGAGGGCACAAGGCACTATAAGACGTACCGCGGCATGGGATCTTTGAGTGCTATGCAGGAAGGAAGCAGTGATCGATACTTTCAGGATTCCCGATCGAAGCTAGTGCCTGAAGGCATTGAGGCCCGGGTTCCTCTTGCGGGATCGGTTCATGATGTGTTGTATCAGCTGCTTGGTGGTCTGCGCGCAGGCATGGGCTACTGTGGCACGCCCACGGTCGAGTTGTTGCGAACTGAGTCCCGTTTTGTCCGAATCACTGGAGCTGGACTTCGTGAATCGCATCCGCATGACGTGAACATGACAAGCGAAAGCCCCAACTATCGTCAGGAATGACGCCTATGGCAGAGTACGAGTCTGTACTGATCCTGGACTTCGGCGGACAGTACACCCAGCTGATCGCACGCCGAGTGCGTGAATTGCACGTATTCTGTGAAATTGCTCCATTCAACACGCCTATTGAAACAGTCGCTGCCAAGAATCCGAAAGCAATCATCCTCTCCGGAGGACCGGCAAGCGTTTATGCTCCTTTCGCTCCTGTCTGCGAAAAAGCAGTTCTCCAAGCGGGCATTCCTGTCCTTGGTATTTGCTATGGAGCGCAATTGATGGCCAGCCTCCTTGGAGGCTCTGTCGAGCATGCGCCTTCGGGAGAATACGGAAAGACACCTGTTCATCTTGATGAGACAGCCTCCCTCTTCCATGGTCTTCCCAGCGAGACATCGTGCTGGATGAGCCACACAGATCGCATCGGGACGGTTCCCCCAGGCTTCCGTATTACCGCCTCGACTCCGGCCTGTCCAATTGCAGCCATGGAAAATGCTGACCTGCACCTCTACGGAGTACAGTTTCACCTCGAAGTGACACATACACCGGAGGGTTGTGACATGTTGCGTCACTTCCTTTTCGAGACAGCACACTGCTCGGGCGACTGGACCATGACGAGCTTCATGGAGAATGCCATCCAGAGCATTCGGTCACAGATAGGCAGTGAGCGCGCACTCTGTGCCCTTTCGGGAGGAGTGGATAGCTCAGTTGCGGCAACACTGGTATACCGAGCCATCGGCGACCATCTCACGTGTGTCTTTGTCGATACGGGTCTGCTCAGGGCTGGAGAAGGCGACCGCGTGGAATCTCTGTTCCATCGCCGTTTCGACATGCCGCTTGTACGCATCAATGCTTCCGCGCGATTTTTCGCATCGCTGAGTGGCGTCACTGACCCCGAACAGAAACGCAAAGCGATAGGCGCAGCTTTCATAGATAGTTTTGCTGAACAGGCGCGTACGATGCACGGTGTCCCATTCCTTGTCCAGGGAACGTTATATCCCGATGTCATTGAGTCTGGGAGTTCGGTCGCCCGGACTATCAAAAGTCATCACAATGTCGGCGGGTTGCCTGCTGATCTCTCATTCTCCCTCATCGAACCGCTAAGGATGTTGTTCAAAGATGAGGTGAGAGACCTTGGTCGAGTCCTGGGACTTCCAGAAGAAGTGGTGGACAGACAGCCGTTTCCAGGTCCTGGCCTGGGTGTCCGTATCCTCGGCGAGGTGACACCCGAGAATGTCGGCATCCTGCAGCGTGCGGACGCCATTGTCGAACGAGTAATGAGAGCTAGGGGATGGTACACGGCAGTCTGGCAATCCTTTGCGATCCTTCCCAACATCCTTACGGTCGGGGTCCAGGGTGACGGGCGAACATACGCACACACGATTGCGCTTCGGGTCGTTGAGAGCAGTGACGGCATGACCGCCGACTGGGTGCGGCTTCCTGCCGATGTGCTCGAGGAGATAGCTCACGCAATTACCAGTGAGATACCTGAAGTGAACCGAGTTGTCTATGACATCACTTCAAAACCCCCCTCAACCATTGAGTGGGAGTAAGATTGATACGCTGTTCTCAGACTGGGGACTCAGCTGCTTTCCTATCCCTTCAGATATCTGGATATCCTGTTATCCTCTGAATCTCGCGGTACAAGGGGCGGAGCGCGGGGTAGATATGTTTATACACTCGTTCATAGAGCTCTTGATACACACGGGCAGCTTCAGGTCGCGGAAGAAACGTGCTGTCCCAGTGAACCATCTTCTGTACAGCCTCTTCATGCGTCGCATAGACTCCAATCCCAATGAAGCCATTAATGGCGGCACCCAAGCCTGAAGTCTCGTAGGTCTCGCTTCGGACGACGGGCCGATTGAACATGTCAGCCGTAATCTGGCAAACGGCATCGCTTTGAGAACCTCCTCCAGAGACCATAACCCTGGTTGCCTTCTTCCCGCTCTTGTGTTCAATCCGCTCGACTCCTTGGAGCAGGTCATAGCCGATTCCCTCTATGATCGCCCGGTACATGTGTGCTCTCGTGTGTACATCGCCAAATCCAATCATCGCACCTTTCGCTTCAGGCATGGTCAGCC
The DNA here is from genome assembly GCA_021373025.1 of bacterium. Classification (GTDB taxonomy): domain Bacteria; phylum Caldisericota; class Caldisericia; order Cryosericales; family Cryosericaceae; genus Cryosericum. Next base: position 7,513 of record JAJFTL010000022.1, on the reverse strand, counting down.
CAGGGCTCCAATATGGCTGCAGCATCAAGCCTTGAGAGCCTGGAGGCACATCGTCAAGATGTTCATCAAGCACCACCTCAGGGAGAACACCACGCCGCTCAGCCTCCATGACCTCTCGATCGGCGAACTCCTTCTTGAACCAGCTCACCATCCAGTATCCCCGAAAGATCTCAACCTCTGGATTGTACCTATTCCTGATGCTGGCAGGATACGGTGGCATGAATGGTATGGGCTCGAAATACCTCCGTGATGTGGTTTGAGCGGTCGCCGTTGTGCCGAAACTCAAGCTCACACTCGTTTCGTCGATACAGCCGACTCCCAGAGTTTCGCAGCCTTTGTCCGAACCTGCAGCAATGACCGGTATTCCCTCAGGAATACCTGTTTCGAGCGCCGCCACAGCGGACACTGTGCCCATCTGTTCGCCTGCCTCAACAAGTTCCGGCATCTGGTCCCGCCGCGCACAGGACATACGCCACCGCCAGCTGCTGTCGCTCCGAGGCCAGTTTCTTGTGTGGTAGTCCAGCGGAATGTGTCCAATCTGCGACGCCACTGAATCAACATACCGTCCGGTGAGCCGAAAAGAGAAGTATCCCGATAGCAAGAGCCACTTGCTGGTCCGCGCCCACAATTCAGGCTCGTTCTCCGCCATCCAGTTGTCCTTTCCTTTGCGTCTCGCGATTTCGACGGCCGTCGTCATTCCAACAAGTTTGAACTGCAACCGGTCGGCGGGAGGCATTGGCTTCTCACAGCGAGCCATGCGCTGATCCAGCCAGACAATGGCTGGCCGGACTGGAACTCCATTGGCATCGAGAGCAACAACTGTATCCCGCTGTGTCGTCACCGCGACTGCTGCAATGTGCGCCCACGCCTCAGGAGATTCCTGTTTCAACGCCTGCAGAGCCGAGCAGGCATCTCGCCAGTAGTCCTCAGCCCGATGTTCGGCATACCCGGGGACTGGCGATTCGTAAGGCTCGAATTCGACCTTGTGCTTGGCCACAAGATTCCCGTTGTCGTCGAAGATCAACCCCCGCACACTTTGTGTACCACAATCAATGGACAGCACATAGCGATTTTCCATCATCCCCTCATCTCAGCCAACTCTGGTAGACATGTCACCACGACCCTGACATGCCCCCAAGAAGACGCCTCAGGGACACAACGCACCTCGGGGCTCATTCTCACGCCCATTCGCATCATGCATACCTCGATAGAACCTCCGCAACTGGCGGAATGAAGTCCTTCTTCCGAGAGAGCACCCCGTCAAGAATCGCATGTCCATCCTGGACATGGACAGCGAATGCCTCTTCGAACGCATCTGGGGGACCTGAAACGATCAAGTACGATCTCTTGCTCAGCGGGTCAGTGGCCATGAATGCGACCATTTCAAGCCCCATGCGCATGCGTGTGTCCTGCATTGCCCGCTTAAATTCTGGTTCACGTTCTCGAATCTGATCAAATGAAAAGACAACAGCCTGCGAAACACCGATGCGTGTGTCAAACAAGTCAAATTCCTTGAAGTCCCTCATGAGAACGTCAGCCGCAGGAAGACCTTTGAACATCACAGACCCGTTCTGGAGAAGCTCCAAGCCGAAGGCTTCTGCATCGATGCCAATGGTCGCCGCCAGACGGTGCACGGCACGAACGTCTTTCGGAGTTGTTGTGGACAGGTTGAGGTTCATGGTGTCTGACAGGATGCCCGAAAGGAGGATGCCCGCCATAGATTTTGGCAGAAATACTCCATTCTCCGCACACAATTCGGCAACGATCGTACATGTGCTGCCGACCGGCTCATTGTAAAAATAGATGGGCCGAAACGTCGAGATGTCTCCCACACGGTGATGATCGATGATTTCAAGAATATCTGCCTCCTCGACACCATCGACAGCCTGCAGCGTCTCATTGTGATCTACGAGGATGACCTTCTTGCGGGCAAAACGGATAAGATCAGAACGTGTCACGATGTTCGCCGGATGATGCTGTGTGTCGAGCACGACAGCGCACCGGGACGAAGAATCCAGTACGGCTTTCTTCGCACGTTCCAGGGTGTCTGTCATGCTCAGAAGCGGAACAGTGCCTTCCATGAAGGCAGAAACCGGAATCGCCGACCAGAGCATGCGCAGTGCCTGAGTCACTGTCATATCTGTCTCGAGCACAAGATCGAGATGAGACGGCCATGCTGCCACACGTTCCCCTGAGATAGGCGCGCCCGTCACGATCAGCGTCGAAGCCGAGGTACATGCTTCCAAGACCTCTTCGGGGGGAATACCGTCAGAAATGATGATTGCGACATCACTGACATCCGGACAAAGGCGCACGATCGAGTTCGTGACCACCAGCAGTCGACCTTTGAGTTCATTGTGTCCATGCTTCTGAACAAGCACTCTTGCAGTCAACCGTCGTACCAGGGTCTCACATTCGACCCCGTAGGGAAGGATGTCCCCATGCTCCAGCTGATCAGCGTAAGCAGTTGCAATGTCAACAGCGTCAACAACCCCCCTCACCTCCAATGTATGATCCACCACCGGCAGCGAATGAATGCGATTCTCTTTCATGAGAATCGCCGCCTTGCCAACACGCGTCGAGGGAGACACTGTCACGAGCCGTTTCCGGGGAATGTCCTGGACCTGTGGCATGAGAGATCTCAGCAGAGGAGGAACACGGAATCCAAAACGTCCGAGAACAAAACGTGTCTCATCATTGAGTTCGCCCCCTCGGACCGCAATGTAGGCTCGCAACGGGTCAGTGCGATTTTTGTAAAATGCATAGCCGAGGGCTGAACAGACGGAATCTGTGTCTGGGTTCTTGTGCCCCGTGACGATTACTTTTGGTCGCATTTGGTCACATCCTTTTTCATGCGTTGGTCTTGTACGGTTGAGGTTAAGGTTCCGGTGTCGCCGCTACAACCGACTGCAGTTGGCTGGCGTTTACTGACCGCAAAGCCAGATTCGTCCTGGCCAGCGATGTCCATTGGAACTTGTATGCCTCTTCTCCTCGCATGAAGTTTAGTTCGTGACATCCTTCACGAAATGACTGCTCTGCGAATCGTACGAGTACTATCCGCCCGAGCGAGTACTCTCCATACGCAGGGTCGTACTGGGTATTCCACGTGTAGACGACTCCCTGCCAGTAATAGGCGAGCATGAATGCCAAGAGAGCTTTTCCACTGCGCAGTTCACCCACGCGCAGCTGATTTCGACGGCCCATCAGTGGAAGCACTTCCCGCAGGAACTCGAGATCCGGATGGTTGAGGAAAGGGCTCCGATGATTGTCAACCAGTCGGCGCTTGTCGGAAAGTGCGACAACCTCATCCACGAAGGTGTCGTCGGCCTCTCTGCGATCGACGTAACGCAGTTCCATCCCTTCTACTCTGCCCGTGCTCCGATTGTTCCACCGATTCAGCTTGTTTCGTACTTCATGTTGAAATCCCTTGCCCATGGTAGCATAAAACGTTTCCCAATCCGTCTGGATCGGCAGATATGGGCACCGCACCGTCGTCTGCCAGGCTGCTTCAAGCCTTCCGCTGCTGACTGCAGCATCAAGATATCTCCTGCTGGGTGACTCCGCAGGTATTTCCTCCAGATCCAATCCATCCCATGACTGATGGAGCTCCAGCAGAGCCGATATGAAAACTTCGGTCACCTCCGGGCGATCCCGAGGGACGATGAAGTCGGCATAATCCGACAGCCCTTGCCCCAGAAAGTGAAGGTTGTTGGACTCTGTTGTTCCATTGCCGATGTAGAGAGGCGCAAGGCCTACGGGCACGCCATGCTCGTATGCCACTAGCAATAACAGGCGCCTGTCCGCTCCAAAATGACGCCACCACGTGAACAACCATTCAAATGTCGAGTGGCACGTATTGATGCTGCTTTCTCCAACGAGCTGGTTCCAGAATGGCTCAAGCTGGGCAAACGCAGACATGTCCTCGATAAGCTCTATTTCCACCGATGTCCGTCCTCTCAATCCAGGAGTGTTATCCCAAAACGGAGATCCCTCTCCGTCGCATGCAGTGCGAGTTCACAGTTTCGAGGGTGGACTCGTGCTCTGCTGGTACTACAGTATATATGAGAATGATCTATACCATAAGACTGCAAGGGAGCGTACCTGTGTTTGATCTCTATGTCTTCGATCTTGATGGAACGTTGGTCGATACGCGTCGGGACATCGCGACGGCTGTCAACCATGTGCTAGACTTGCACGCCCGGCCGGCTGCCGAACTCTCCACAATCATTTCATGGGTTGGCGACGGCCTGGATGACATGATGGCACGAGCGTTCAAAACAGACGACCCCGAATTCATCGAGCAGCTGGTTGACGAATTCCGCTTGTTCTACGCTGAACATTGCACCGATTTCTCATGTCTCTACGATGGCTGTTCAGAGACGCTTGCCTCGCTTCGAGCATCAGGACCGCACCTCTCGGTTCTCACCAACAAACCCCAGGATCTCTCCATAGAGATCCTGCGACGACTTGGCATCTTTGAGCACTTCGACCATGTCGTCGGCCCGACGGATGCCGAACTGCGCAAGCCCAATCCATCGAATCTGCTGTCGCTCATGCGCGATGTCGGCGCCGGCTCGGAAGGCACGCTCATGGTGGGAGACTCACGCAATGACATCCTGGTTGCACACAACGCTGGCGTCCCATCGTGCGGCTGCACCTTTGGGTACGTCGGGCGAACAGCTCTCGTAGAACTGAACCCGACATATCTCATCGATACGTGGCCCGATCTGCTGACGCTGGGCACTCCAAAAAGCTGACAGCAGCACGCCCCCGCATGGTAGAAAAACCGTCTGTTCTTGGGGTGCCTGCCGAAACTTGCACGTTGCACCAGAACAACACCCGATGAACAGCAGGAGGGACAGATGATGAATCCCAAGGATACTGCTCTGCTGCACGTCAAGGCAATGTCGTCCGTGGACGGACGATGGAAGCAGACAGGCGATGCGATCTTCCTGAGCCATGGCATGATCGCACGCATTGGCGCCACCGCGGACATTGAGCCAATGGCGTCCCGTGCCGACGCGACCGTGCTCGACTTTTCTGACAAACCTGGAGCGGCGTGTTATCCCGCCTTTACCGATTCGCATCTGCACCTTGACCTCTACGGGTTCTCTCTCCTCAACATCAATCTGAACGGCGCCACGTCCCTCGACACCGCACTCCAACGGATCCGCGACAGTGGCAAACCCGACAACGGAGCATGGATCCATGGAGATTGCTGGGACGATGAACTGTGGTCCACAAAACCCCATCGAAACCAGCTTGACGACCTCTATAAGAATTCGCCGCTTGTTCTCAACAGGAAGGACTACCACTCGCTCTGGCTCAATACCGCTGCGATGAAGGCAGTGGGCCTCTGGAACTCCGATCGGTTCGGCACTGACCTGGTGCCACATGACGCCGATGGACCCACGGGAATCGTCCATGATGCGGCACAGGACTGGGTTCTCGCACATGTACCCGCTCCCCTGCTCGAAGAGCGCTTCTCCGCGCTGCATGCTGCCATCAGCAAACTGCTTTCGATGGGGTTCGCATCCTGCTGCAACATGGACTACAACATCTTTCCCGAGCTTCAGACCCTTGTCGCGGCAATGGAGGATGAGCCACGCGTGCGCATCTGGCAAGCCATAGGTCTGACGAACCTAGATGCTGCCGTTGCACTTGGGCTCCGATCAGGATTTGGCTCGGACTTCCTGCGGATTGGCGGGATCAAGGCCTTCGCAGATGGATCGCTGGGCTCCAGGACAGCCTACATGCAGGATGCCTGGCCGGGCACCCGCGACAACTTCGGCTATCACACGTATAAGTCTGTCGCCTGGCTGGCAGACCGGTTTCGCAAAGCTGACGAGAACAGCCTCTGGGTATGGATCCATGCTATCGGAGACAGGGCCACCGCTGAGACGCTCGATGCGTTTCAACAAGCGGGCGTTGCCACGTCCAAGGGACACGCCCATCACAGAATGGAACACTCCCAGTTTCTTCGCCACCAGGATATTGCCCGATTTGCCGACCTGGGCGTCACCGCGTCCGTTCAGCCTGCGCATCTCGACCTCGATATCGGCAAGCTGAGGACGACATTCAACCCACTGCACCCCGGCTCGTACGCGTTCAACTCCCTGCTGCGGTCAGGAGCAGACCTGGTCTTTGGTTCCGACGCGCCAGTCGAGGACCCCGACGCACTGAAAGGTATGGCGTTTGCTGCATTCCGTACAAGACCGGGCGAGGAACCCTACCAGGTTGACGAGTGTATCAGCCTGCCTGACGCGCTGACGGCGTATACGGTGGCACCCCAGACATCGCTGGGGTTGCTTGGTCAACGGGGCAATCTCGCCGAGGGGCAGGATGGAGACCTCGTGGTCTTGTCCGGAGATATTCTCGATGACAGGGATCCAGAAACCGTGCGAGCGACACGTGTCCTCGCGACCATCGTGGCAGGCTCCATCGCCTTCAAAGCCTGAGCAGGGGGCCAGGAACCGCAAAGGACCATCGCCCACGACGGTCCTTTAAATCGCACCTGTGTCTGAGGCACTGCTCACTGTCGCGCCGTGTCTGCCGGCCTCCGATAATAGAGCCACAGGACGATGCCCAGGAGCATGACAAGCACAACAAACAGCACGACTCTGTCGCTGTGGATCGGGTTCGCCCTGACGGAACCAGGTGTCACCACAGTGACGCTGGTCGCATGAATGTCCGTCTCGCCCTCGTGCTGGATGCACGTGCGATGGAAGACGCCGGTGATCAGCACGACGTCGCCGACAGTGCGGTAGCTCTCCGTGTATTCAATGGACGGCATAGCTACGTCCTTCGGCACAAATACACCCATGGCCGTGTTGTTGCCATCCGACAAGTTCATCCACACTCCGTCTTTGCGCTGCATGACATCTTCTAGAACCTCTCCCTTGAACGATATTATCTTGCCGTCCCACTTGTAGGAGTTCTCGACGAGGTCGTTGGTTGACAAAATGGGGGGCTGCTCCGCCTCCGCAGCAGCCAGGGCCGGGGCAAACGACAACACCAGTATCAAAACACCAATCAACACAACCGAGAATCTCTTCATACGGTCACCTTTCTGCGCCTGATGCTCCGGAAGCTCGTAGCGATGAACCCGAACAGGGTGAACACCGACAGGAACTCCAAGCGTCCCATCCACATCTCCAGGATGTAAACGATCTTGAGCAGCGTGGGCATACTTGCCTGTGTGATACCACAGGACAACCCTGTGTTGCTGCCGGCTGAAACGGACTCGAACAACGCGTCTGCCATGGGATATCCATACGCCATGCCGACGACCGCGCCCACAACGTAGATGAGCACATAGAGGACAACCACGATTGCGGCGCTCTTGACCACATTGTCAGCAAGCGTGTTGTCGTGAAGGTGATGGTAGTGTCCCGTGACGACGGCACGCTCCGGGGACAGGAGCTTCCGGACATCATTGATAGTGCCCTTGACGATGATACCCACGCGCAGGCCCTTGAAGCCTCCACCCGTCGATGCAGCACTCGCGCCGATG
>JAJFTL010000021.1 GCA_021373025.1 bacterium | reverse complement strand
GCCAGACGCGACCAGGCTTCTGTCGGTGATCCGAACGTTCAATCGCATTATGGATACCATTGGGTCGCAAACTGAATTCTGAAGCAATTGGGAGGTCAATCGTGGAAAGAGTGTCGATTGATGAGCAAAGATGCAAGAGCTGTGGCCTGTGCGTCAGCGTGTGTCCGTTCAAGATCCTTGTGATCAGTGAGCGGCTGAATGCTCGGGGTTTCAGACCTGCACAATGTATAGACCAGGACAAGTGTACGACGTGCGGCTCGTGCGTACTGGTGTGCCCTGATGTTGCGATTGAGCTGCACAGAGAGGTGAGAGTATGAGCAGCAAGGTCCTGATGAAGGGGGCGGAAGCCCTTGCAGAGGGAGCTATTCAGGCTGGGTGTCGCTACTATTTTGGCTATCCGATCACGCCTCAGAATGAAACTCCTGAATACATGAGCCGACGGCTCCCTGAGGTAGGCGGCAGATTTGTACAGGCCGAGAGCGAGCTTGCTGCCATTAATATGCTCTATGGTGCCGCATGTACTGGTGTACGGGCAATGGTTTCCTCCTCCAGCCCGGGTATCTCACTGATGCAGGAAGGTATCTCGTACATTAGCGGATCCAATGTTCCTTGTGTCGTCATGAATGCTATGCGTGGCGGGCCGGGCCTCGGCAATATCGCTCCTGCACAGGGCGACTACTTGCAGGCGGTCAAGGGCGGTGGTAATGGAGACTACAAGCGCATCGTGCTTGCACCTTCATCGATTCAGGAAGGGGTTGACCTGTTCGTAGATGCGTTTGAGCTTGCCGAGAAGTACCGCATGGTAGTGATGGTTATCGTCGATGGTTTGATCGGCCAGATGATGGAGCCGGTGGAGTTCAAGACCCAGGTCGATGTCTCTACACGCAAGCCTCCCGAGTGGGCGGTTTCTGGAAGGCATGGGCGTGATCATGCCAACATCATCACCAGTCTCACCCTTGACGCTGTTGAATTGGAAAAGTGGAACCTGGCTCACCAGGCGGTCTACGCCGAAGTCGAGAAGGTCGAGTCTCGCATCGAGGAGTACCAGATGGAGGATGCCGACTATGCGATCATTGCGTATGGCACCATGGCGCGCATTGCCAAGACGACGGTGCGTCTCGCCCGTGCCAAGGGCATCAAACTTGGGCTGCTGCGTCCGATCACGGTCTGGCCATTTCCTGCCAAGCAGATGCAGGCATACGTTGGCAAGCTGAAGGGCGCACTGACGGTTGAACTTGCCTACCGACAATTGTTCGAAGATGTCCGGTTGACATTGTGCGACAAGATGCCTCTTGGCTGGTATGGGCGGGGCGGCGGAATCGTGCCCGGGCCCCAAGAAGTGCTGACTGCTTTTGAAGAGCAGTTTGGGAAAGGACGGTAGAGCTATGGCTGAAGAGATGAAGGTGATTTACGAGCGTCCAACTTCGTGGGCGAACAAGATTACGCACTACTGTCCAGGGTGCACGCATGGTGTTGCTCATCGGCTTATTGCTGAATTGGTCGACGAAATGGGTTTGATTGACAAGACCATTGGAGTCTGGCCCGTCGGTTGCGCTGTGTTTGGATACAACTACTTCAACTTTGACAGTGTGGAAGCTGCACATGGCCGAGCACCTGCCATGGCGACCGGTATCAAGGTGACGAATCCAGACAACTTTGTCTTTGCATATCAGGGTGACGGTGATCTGGCGAGCATTGGCATGGCGGAGATTGTTCATGCTGCTGCTCGCGGGTGGCCCATTACGGTCATTTTCATCAATAACGGTAACTTCGGCATGACTGGTGGCCAGATGGCACCGACGACGCTGTTGGGACAGAAGACGACAACGAGTCCTTTGGGCCGTACGCCCCAGGTCAATGGTTTTCCCATTCGTCTGTCCGAGATGCTGGCCACGCTTGACGGTCCCGCGTACATTGCTCGTGTCTCTCTGGATTCCCCGGTCAACATCCGCAAGGCGAAGAGTGCATTCCGCAAGGCATTCAATGCGCAGGTACGAGGCATCGGGTTCTCGCTCGTCGAGTGTCTGTCGACCTGTCCGACCAACTGGAAGTTGACGCCAGTGGAGTCGATGGAACGCATCCGCAAGGAGGTCATACCCTATTTCCCGCTTGGTGAATTCAAGGTCGTCGAGGGGGTGCTGTGATGGAGCACAACGTCGTCATTGCGGGGTTTGGCGGTCAAGGAGTAATGCTTATTGGGGAACTGCTTGCTCATGCAGGGATGGATGAAGGCAAGGAAGTCACATGGATGCCTTCCTACGGCCCGGAACAGCGTGGAGGAACGGCAAACTGCTCTGTTGTGATCGCTGATGAGCCTATTGCTTCCCCGGTTCTGACCAATCCCCAGGCAGCGATCATTTTCAATGTGCAGTCCTTCGACAAATTTGAGCCTGTCATCGAGCATGAAGGCTTGCTCATTCTTGATTCGACGCTGGTAGAGAAGAAGTCTGCACGGTCCGATCTGGATGTTGTGTATATCCCGGCGACGGACATCGCCCAGAAGCTAGGCAGCTCGAAATACACGAACATGGTGCTGCTCGGCGCCTATCTGGGTAAGGTAGCTCCGATCACGATGGAATCTGTCTATGGAGCCCTGCCAATATTCCTGACCGGAAAGAAGACTGACCTGATCGAGATCAACAAAAGGGCACTGCAGGCTGGCGTCGATTTCGTCAGCAAGAAGTAACAGGAGTACGAGATGACGGAACTGCTCGTCACGAATGCTCGGATTGTCTACCCGGCGACAAGCGGTTTCGTCATCGACCGGGGTTGGCTCCTGGCAAGGATGGATGTTCCCCGAAGAGGAAGATGCGTCTCCGTGCCAGACGTGTAGACCTGGACCTGGCCGGTCTGCGCCAGGAGATCCTCCAATGCCAGGAACAACTGGAGGAGATGGCCGAGATAAGACAATTCTTGGTGATCAAGAAAGGTGGTAACTACGCGTACATTTCGTACCAGGCAACAGCGATAGGACAATGACACAGTAGGCCGGCCACGACTTTCCATGCTTCAGAACTAGTCTCTACATTCATTCCCTTCCTCCTTCTTATGACGGTTCCTCATCCAGTTGTTTCCCGGATCTGGGTACTGACTGTGCCTTGAGCAAGGCGGGTGTTCTTCGACAACCGACAACCCCCATCACCCGTAACTGTAACCTCCCTCTGCAGGAGAATGCGGCGAACCTGTGTTTGGTGGAAGCGCATGGCATGTGCTGCTGTCGATAATCCATCTTGGGTGAGGTTGTCGGTGATCTCCTGGAAGTTCAGCCTCCGCTGAGCCATGTGGCAGATACGGGTGACTAGCGCGGCCTTCTCAGAATCCGCTAGATATTTCCCCAACGCCCTGATGCGTCTTATAAGCCAACGGAGTTCTTCCGCTCGCATATTTGCCTTGGGAGGCCTTCGCCTTATGCCCGTTACTCATGCTGTCGGGGATGGCGCCTCCTCGCATCCAGAAAACGTGCTGATGATCTTCCGGGAGAGCCGATTGGTCGCATCTAGCCACGGAAGGGTTCCGCTACAGAGATGATCTCGACGTTGGAACGAAGCAGCTCTTTCTCAAGCCAGAGCTGAGCCAATAGGCCCGGGGCGACCTGGTCCACCTTGGGAACGAGGGCGACCTCGAGCTGCCCCCTGCAGGAATCTTCCAGGAGACGTTGAAGCGCAGCGTACTCAAGCATCTCGTTCGAAACCGCTCTATCGGTATGCCAAGAGACCGCCTCATACCCGTGGCTCTTCGCGAAGATGTCATGGCCTCCGTCTGGGTGTCGAGGCCGCACAGGTCCCCGCCTGGGCGTCAGTGCTTACTCTCAGATCGCCTGTCGCCCTCGTGTTTTTCTCCGGGGTGACGGCTATCCAATTCAGTGTTATAGGCTGAGGGCACAGAACAAGCGGATACTGAACCATGCGAACTCAGTAGTGAGCAACCACGTACTGGAATGGTGCTCGGACCCGGGGGGTGGCCACTCAGGTAGGGTCCTTGGCGATCCATGTTCCAACGTTCAGGGAAGGAACATGTTCAACGGAGCTGTTCGCCAGCCATCAGTGTAGTGAGCATGCACTCCTCCTGAGCCTGAAGGACCGAGGACTGGCGGAAGTGGATCTTGTGACCAGTGACAACCAAGGCGGACTCACGAAAGCCATCCGGAAGCACTGCTGTGGAGTAAGCTGGCAGCACTGCCACTCCCATTTCCCCAAGAACACCGTGGACGGGACACCCAAGAAGCTCCAGCCAGGAATCAAGGTCACATTGAGCGGCCTGTATCCTGGACCCGATCTCAACGAGGCCATACCCCCGGAAGAACCATCTCCTGGAGCGACATCAGGAAGAAGCTGGGAAAGCTATGCAAGTAGACCGTAACAAACTGGATCACGTTGACCAATTCACTGCCTGATCCGATCCGTACCGAATGGAGAATTGATACCAACGCTTGACTTTCTCGTTTCGCGATGATTTCATCGGAATGTAGCTTGACACTTGTAAAAAAAACCGACCCCAATAGAATCCAAATTGGAGATGGTATCCGTAGAGTTGGTGAGGGCAAGGGTGTTAAATGCACTGAAATGCCAACAGAGGACCGGGATGAGGAAGTACCATGAGTGTGTTGTGAGTCGAGAACTGTCCCCCAGCGAAAGTTCACGGAACTAGAAAAACGGTCATCAGAAAGGAGGAAGCGCGTTGAACGGGCCATGCGAAAGTCCATAAAAAATGTCTTGTCCAGCTATTACAGGGTTTTGAGAGAAAATCTGTAGAGAAAACGGCAGGAGGCCATAAGCATGAGAATTGCAGTACTGGTAAAGCAAGTTCCGGCGTCAGACAAGGTCAAGA
>JAJFTL010000015.1 GCA_021373025.1 bacterium | reverse complement strand
GACAAGTAAATCCTCGTGTGTGGGGCTCTATAGGTTCCTCGTTATAAAGCACACGAGGTTTTGTCATATAAAGGAAGAATCTCTACTATTCTAGAAAAGGAAGAATCTTTACTATTCTAGATCTGACCAGGATCTCATACGAGTCATCTCCGTGCTCTCGCGCACGGTATATCGACCAACATATGCAGTCGACTGCCTGCAAACATTTCTCCTCATAGGGATATGCTATTCTTACCTCAAAGCAACCAGGAGTCAGCTCACTAACTTGACTTTGCACATATGTAGAGAAGTCTTTATTTAACAGCCTGTTTGTTTCCCGGCGAGAGGCTATCAGCAGATTATTATCAGTATCCAGAGCATTACTCTTGCACACGTATTTGAGGAGCTTTTTTGTCATGTAGTTATAGAGTTTGTCGGGCTTATCTCTCAGTTGCTCTGTTACATGTTCTTTATGAAGTACTATTGCATACACGCTCACATCTTTTTCTGAGATACGTCGTAATAAATATTTCCTAACAGAGGGCTTTTCCTTGAATGCATGCAATGTACCATCTCTATGAGACTTCCGATTGGCGTGTTTTCTAAATGTATCCTTGACAATTTTATCGCCACTTCTCTTAGTCGCTTCGTCCATGACGAGAAGAGTAATCACAAAGAAACGCGATGTCTTTGGTTTCGAAAAATCAAAGCCAAGATCACCGCTCTCGTCCTGGAACAGAAATTTCATCAGATATCCTCCGCATGCGGCACCGACTAAGTTTCTCTCTCCAAAACATAGTGTTTGTAATACCACCGAACACGGACCAATCAAAATCGTTGCCGGACCTGCTGGATCAGAGCAACGAGCGTGGATCCCCCATCTGCGCCGAGGACTGCCTCAGAAGCGCCTCTTGTATCTAACATACTCGGGGGCTTGGACAAAAGGGCTCGGGGGAAGTGAGGAAGGAAGATCTGTCAGGAGTCAAACGGGGCGCTGGATCGCCTCTGAAACATTCTGCAATGATACAGACCAAAACGTCCCCGATCTCTTCAACAAGGTTGTATAGATCTATAGAATGATGTAAAATTGCTCAATCTGGGAAAAATACTCCAGGAGATGAATTATGACATTCACAACGTTGTTCATGGCACATGTGCCCGATGCGGATCCCGAGAGGGATGCTTGCATGCTTGGGACGGAGAAGTACAAGCTGTACGTACGATTGGTCAGGGGCCAGGCTCAGGCGCTGGACGTCTGCAGGAAGCTGGTCAAGGCGGAGGGCATTCAATCCATCATCCTGTGCCCGGGCTTCACGCATAAGGATGTTGCCGAGATTCAGGAACTGGTGGGGCCCGACGTTGGTATCACGGTTGCGCGGGGTGACGGTCCAAGTGGCAGGATCGCTCAGGAGGCAATGAAGAAGGCGGGCTGGTTCTAGACGCTGAAGCACGCGCATGCTGGGTCCCCGTGCGTCACGGACTAGCGTTTGCATGCCGTAGCGCCGGGCACGGCGTCCGCCGGATCCAGCAGGACAGAGATTGCCGTACGGGCCGGTTTCCGGCCGGTAGTCTTGTCCTCTCCTGTGGGCTTTCCTCCTGACATTGTCTTCGTTTTGCTCCACTATTACGAAAGAAGTATCATAAAAGTGGAGCAAAAGACGGATCGCTTAATTGTGCAGAAGGCGCTTGCACAAATGCCATACGTCACCAGGCAGAACCTCGGCGTGCTTCTCGATGTCTCTGCGGCAACCCTCAATTGCCGCGAGCAGCGTACGAAGCAAACAGGCGAACTCATCCCGCTGCGAGCAGGGCTCTCCCTGACCGGCCCCCTGGCAGGCAAGGAAGATGGCAGCCGCTGTTACCTGCGCCCCCTTGATGCCCGCAGGGTGGTTGTGGATTAGCTCGGCAGACCGTTGCAGTTGTGCCATGGTCTCTTCCAGCGTGAGTCAGAACCGTGTCGTCCGTCCACTCTGACCCTGTGCTGAACAACGGGAACTCCATCCTCTTGATGGGATGAAGTTCATAGACCGAACCAATGATGTCTCCTGTTTTGCCCCTAGCATCTGTATTCTCCTCGCGGCGAGCACTCGAACATGCTTTCTTACATGGTTACTATACAACTTCCCGCGGGGCAGAGCCGGGCGCCGCACTCATCTGGAAACTCGGGGGATTGGCGGTATAGTCTGGTAGTGAGATCCTGTCGCACGTTTTCATGAGATGGAGGTCCTGAGATGGATAGAGGCAACAGGCCAGTAGGAAGGGAGAAGCACGTCGGCTCGGGCGTCGGCGACGTCAGCAGGCGCGGCGACGGTCGTGGTGGGCAGACAGGCGGACCGGTGGGCAATGCCGGGGGCTACTCCGACAGAAACACGGGTGGGGCGCCAAACCAGTCACGTGGCCCGAACCGTGGCTTTGGCGGCTTTCCGTCAGGTGGGGGCAAGAGCAAGGCGCCCGGTGGCTGCCTTCGGTACTTCGTGATCATTGCAGTCGTCCTCATTGGCTTCTTCTTTCTGCGCAACTTTCTGACCGGTGGGCTTCAGATGGCGGACGACACAGGCTTTCAGCCTCCTGCATCGACCAATTCACCAACATATGTCGACACAGGCGCTCATCCCGTTACCACCTCGGTTTCCACGCTCGCTCGCGACAAGTTCACCACGCTGAAGGGGAATGGCAACGACACGGCGACCGTCATGGTGTACATGTGCGGGACTGACCTCGAGTCGAAGGAAGGCTTGGCTACAGCCGACCTCCAGGAGATGCTGGACGCGGAGATCTCGGACAGGGTGAACATCATCGTCGAGACGGGCGGCGCATCCAAGTGGCAGAACAACATTATCAGCAGCCAGACAAACCAGATCTATCGCGTGACGGGACAGGGTCTCCAACCGCTGGTCAAGAACCTGGGCAAAAAATCGATGGTCAGCCCGTCGACGCTTGCTGACTTCATCCAGTACAGCAAGGCGAACTATCCAGCCAACCGCTATATGCTCGTCATGTGGGACCACGGCGGCGGCTCGCTGAGCGGCTACGGGTATGACCAGTTCTTCCCGAATGCCAGCATGACCCTCGACAAAATCGGCACTGCTCTCCGGAGCGGTGGGTGCCGATTCGACGTGGTCGGCTTCGACGCATGCCTGATGGGAACCCTTGAGAACGCACTCGTGCTGGAGCCCTACGCCGACTACATGATCGCATCGGAGGAAGTGGAGCCCGGGGGTGGCTGGTACTATGCGGGCTGGCTGAGCGCGCTCTCCCGCAACACGTCGATACCGACGACCGACCTCGGCAAGGTGGTGATTGACGACTACATCAAGGCATCGGTCGCCGAGTCGTCCCAGAACCAGGCTACGCTCTCGCTTGTCGATCTTGCGGAACTCAAGGGGACCGTCCCTTCGTCCTTCACAGCTTTTGCGACGTCGACGACCGGCCTCATCGACACGAACAAGTACCAGGTCGTCTCCGACGCACGTGCAGGCGCCCGGGAGTTCGCGGTCTCTGCTGCGATCAACCAGGTCGACTTGATCAATTTTGCGGAGAATCTCGGTACCAGTGAGGCCAAGGCCTTTGCTGATGTGCTTCGCGGGTGCATCAAGTACAATCGCACCTCGTCCAATATCACCAACGCAAACGGGATCTCCATCTTCTTCCCGTATGACAAGCTGTCAGAACTCACGCCGATGCTGCAGACCTACGACGAGATCGGCATCGACGCGGAGTACAGCAGGTGTATCACGAGTTTTGCAAGCGTCGCGGCTGGTGGACAGGTCGTCGCGACCGGCAGCGGGAACCTGCTGGACACGCTGCTGAACGCACTATCGGATGGGTCACAGAGTGCGCCGTCATCCGCGTCGCAGAGTGCCGACCTGTTGCAGCAGCTCTTCAACGCCTTTCTGTCCAGCGGCGATTATAGCAGCATCACAGGCGGCAAGGCGGGCACCACGGGCTGGCTCGATGTCAATCGCATGAAGGCCTCGCTGCAGTACTACCAGGACCATCAGTTCGACCCATCTGCCCTTGTCGTCACCGAGAAGGGTGGGCAGCGCGTCCTGGCACTCTCAGAGGAGCAGTGGGCACTCGTCCAGGACCTCGAGCAGAATGTCTTCATCGATGACGGGAAGGGATTCATCGACCTCGGCCTCGACAACGTCTTCGATTTCAACGACAGTGGCGACCTGATCATGGAATATGACGGCACGTGGCTGGCACTGAACGGACACATCGTCAGCTACTACATGACGAGCGACGTCCGCGACGGCGACACCTACACGATCCGGGGGCGCATCCCCGCCATGCTCAACGGGCAGCTGGTCGACATCATCGTGTCGTTCGACAACGAGAACCCGGAAGGCGTCGTACTGGGCGCCCAGGTCAAGTACGACGTCACCAAGCAGACCGGAACCGTGCCGCGAGGCCTGCTGACCATTGCAAGGGGAGACAAGATCGACTACCTGTGTGACTACTACACATATGCCGGCACCTACAGCGACTCGTACTACCTCGGCAAGCAATCCACCGCAACGGGTACGTGGAAGATCGAGAACCTGTCGGTCGGTGACCGGAAGTACCAGATGACGTATCGGCTGACCGATATCTACGACAACAAGTACTGGACGCCCTCCATCTCCGACTAGCGCGTCGCAGAGCGCAGAGTATACCTGGACACTACTGGACTTCCGCCTGTGCCTGAAGCGCTCTCAGAGACGCCCCTCGCATTGAACGAACATACTCTGGGGCACGGCACAAAAGTGCTCGGGGGCAGATCGACTCGTCGGACCAGCTATGCCCGTGCAATGTGGTACTTTTCCTGGAATGCGTCGAGGATATCAATGAATTGGAGGGTCAGGCGCGCGCGTGCCTCCCTGGCGATCTCCTTGGGGACACCACCATAGAGAGCTTCGGCAACAGAACCGGCGATGGCCGCCTGCGTGTCAGCATCGGCACCCAGGGCAACAGCACGGCGGATCGCGTCCTCGAACGACGTGGAGCCTAGCACACAGATGAGGGCTTCGGGAACGGAGCGTTGGCAGGTCTCATCGAAGGAGCAGGACGGCTGAATCTCCTCATAGGTACGGTGCAGATTATACCCGAACCGGGTCTCCAGAGCATCCCGGATCTCGCTCTGCGACAACCCCTGGCGCGCCATGAAGATGGCTGCGGCTACGGACTGTGCTCCCTTGATGCCCTCTGGATGGTTGTGGGTTACTTCGGCGGACCGTTGTGCTTCCGCCATGGTCTCTTCCAGCGTGTTGAACGCCCAACCTACAGGACTTACGCGCATGGCTGACCCGTTGCCAAAACTGTTGTAGGGTCTCGCGCCAGGCGTGGTGAACCACTGCCAGAACATGCTGCCAAAGCCTCGGTCCGGATATGCCAGCGCAAACTCACGCAGTGTCTCCTGATAGGGGCGGCCTGTGAGCAGCGACTCTGCCACGGCCATCGTCAGAACCGTGTCATCAGTGAAGCTCGAATGTTTGCTGAACAGAGAAAAATCCGTTCTCTTGGTGGGATCGAACTCATAGACCGATCCGATTATGTCACCTGCCACCGCTCCCAACATGGTATGCCTCCTTGCATCGCGGGCGGTGTCAGAAGCGCCCGTCTCTGGTATTAGTATACAACCCTCTCTCTTGTGCCGCAACATCAGCACGCTTTCCAGGCACGAGCAATGTCTTCTGCTGAACGCGGGAGCGTCACGACGGCACCTCCTGGCAATGTCCATCAGTGGATTTTATATTCAAGTTGCGGTATCATGATTTTGCAAGTCTTGGCCACAGCGATATGTGCAGACGCAGCGGCAAAGGAGGTCAGAACTATGAACAAGACAGATCTTGTCAACGCAGTAGCTGCTAGGACGGGCTTCACCAAGAAGGACACTGGCCATGCCATCGATGCCATGATCGGCGCTATTTCCTTGGCGATGAAGAACGGCGATTCGGTGACGCTGGCCGGCTTTGGTACCTTCAAGGTCACCACCCGTGCTGCTCGCGCCGGTGTTAATCCCAGGACGAGAGAGAAGATGGACATTCCGGCGAGGACATCGCTCCGCTTCCATGCCGCGAAGGCCCTCAGGGACCTTGTTGCTCTGATTGAGCCGCCGGCGTTTGTCTACGATGGAACAGCAAGCGGAATCATGGTGCTGTGCGGGCAGGGGGTCACGGTTTCCGACGGCAGCTTGCGGTTCAGGAACCCCGACGACGAGAACCGGGTCGTGTTCGGACAGCTGAGCTGGACCGACTATGTCGTCCATGTGACAGCAGCCCTCGCCGCTGGAAATGGCTATGGCATCTACTACCGTGCCGATGGCAAGGCAGGTTTCACGCCTGGCATCACGGGATACTGTTTCCAGTTTGACCGTGGTCTTGGGAGGTTGGTCGTACGCAAGGTCACGGATGGCTCTGAGTCTGAGCCCTTTCAGTCCGTCCCCATGCCGGAACCAGTTGCTGCTGCGTTGAGCAGTCCCCACGAGATCAGCGTTGCCGTCGAGGGGAGTCATCATGTCATCAGCATCGATGGTGCAGTCGTCCTGGACTTTTACGATGACACCTTCAGGTCAGGCATGGCGGGGCTGCGCGGCTGGAACGGCTGCGATCCAGTGTTCGGTGCCGTGAGTGTGACACTCATCCCGCCAGCGCCATAGCATCAGGTCCTGCACACAGGCTCTTCTACGCTATCCTCAGACTGATCTTTTCCCTTGGGGTCAGCTGGTAAATCGATGCGTGGTGGTACAGATGAATTGATATGCGGAGCATATCTGCACCGAGCATGTGAGTTCAACGCCCCCGAGCATGTTACAGTTCGAAGCCTGTCGCAGTTATGCCGCTTGCTGACAGGTCCAGAATGGCATAAGTGGCCTTACGGGCGGGAAAGCGGCCGGCAATGCTGCCGGGGTTGACCAAGAGGATGCCACCCACCTGTTCGATGAGCGGACGATGCGTATGTCCGAAGAGGACCGCGTCGGCTCGGTCCTTCTTCGCCTGCTCCACGAGCCCATCGACGCCGTAGTTGATACCAAAGGAATGGCCATGCGTCATGAAGATGCGCCTGCCACCGATACGCAGGAGACGATCAAGCGGAAACAGTGCACCGCGGTCGCAGTTGCCGTGCACACCGTCAAAGTCCACGAGCGGATATGCCCGGGACAGTGCGACAACGTCCGCCTCCCCGTCGCCGCAGTGTAGCACACGCGCGATGTCTGGATGCAGGCGCATCGCCTCCCGAATGTTAGATGTGTCCCCATGCGAATCAGCAACGACGAGGATCTGCATTTATGTACCTCTCCAGTCCAGGCGATGGGTCACAAGTGTCCCGTGGATGTGGTCGCCGGCTTGTGGACTGTGTGCAACCAGGTCTGGTCATTGCGCGTGAAGAAAGCGATAACGTCGAGTGGCACCCACGTCAGCCCGTAGATTGCAAAGACGAAAACGCCCCACCAGTACTTGGGCTTGACCTTCTCGAGCAGCAGAGCCGCGACCAGCATGGGCGGTGAAAACCACTGAAGAGCAAACAGCGCGACCCAGACCCAGGGGGCGGCAATGCCGGCTGATGCCCAGACGGGCACTGCGGTATGCGCGAAGTGGATTACGACGTTGGCAATCATCAGGAAATAGGAAAAGACCATCCATACCGGCTGGCTCAGGTAGACCAGCATGTCGAGAGAAGCCAGATCAAAGTGAGTCACAAGGCGCTTGATGAGACTCCCCGCATAAAGGAAGCCCAGTGCAAAATGGCCGCGCATCCATCGCATGCGCTGGTTCCACGAAGCGCGGATGGCGAGTGGTTTCTCATCATAGACGCGCGCATCCCGTGCCCAGGTCGGATGAATGCCATGCAGGACGCACTTGATGGTAAACTCCAGGTCTTCGGTAATGGAATAAGGATTCCATCCGATCTCGTCGACGAGGGACATAGCTATGCAGGAACCGGTGCCGCCCAGCATAGACGCGAGGCCCACGTTGCTCCGTGCGAGGTCCCAGAAACGATTGGTGTACCAGTAGCCGATGGCGTAGGACAGCGAAACCCATGTGTCCCCCGGGTTCTTCATGTCAAGGTAGCCCTGGATCGCTCGGTGTCCGGCCTGAGCATAGCGGTCCACCTCACGCAAGAAGTTGGTGCTGACAAGGTTGTCAGCATCGAACATGGCCATCATGTCGTACGGCGTCCCCAACGATTTGATGCGGGCAAGCAGCCACCCGATGGCATGTCCCTTGCCAGTGAGCACGGAATCGGTGCGTTCATACACGATGGCGCCGTGCCGGCGGGCTACGTCAGCCGTTTCGTCCGTGCAGTTGTCCGCGACGACATACACATCGAACAGTTCGCGCGGATACGCCTGCCCCGCCAGCGAATCCAGCACATCGCTGATAACCTGGGCCTCGTTGTGTGCGGCCACAACCACGGCGAACCGCGTGGCTGGTTCCCTGAGCGGTGGCTTGCGCCTTTTCCAGAAACCGAACAGCGACATCACGGACTGGTACAGCGACAACACAAAAATGCTGTCCTGCAGAATCGCCAGCGCCACATACCCTAGTTGCTGTAGAACGTGTACGTCCAGATGCATTCGTTCATCTCCGCGGGAGCCTACCCCATGTATCGTTCCTCAAGAACGTGTCCATCATAGCCAAGCCGGGGTCGCAGTAAAGGAGAAAAAACTTGATCATAACGCGCCACTGGATTTGAACCAGCCGAAGCGCGACACTCTCGGGGGCGTTGCCGCCCCCGAGAGTGTTACACTTTTGGAACCGTCCCGAATGTTACAGGCTCAGACGGCTTGCTCCTCGACGAGCGGGCCGCTGAACTGGCTGTTGTACAGGTCGGCGTAGAAGCCGCCCTTGGCGAGCAGCTCCTTGTGCGTACCCTGCTCGATGATCGACCCGTGGTTCATGACCAGGATGTGATGCGCATCGCGAATGGTCGAGAGGCGGTGAGCAATCACGAAGTTGGTCCTGCCTGCCATCAGGCGCGCCATGGCCTTCTGGATAAGCACCTCGGTCCTGGTATCAACGCTGCTGGTCGCCTCGTCGAGAATCAGCACGACTGGATCTGCCAGGAACGCGCGGGCTATCGTCAGCAGCTGTTTCTGACCCGCCGACACGTTGGATGCCTCCTCATTGAGCATCGTGTCATAGCCATCCGGGAAGCTTCTGATAAAGTGGTCAGCATGTGCTGCCTTGGCTGCCGCCACGATTTCCTCCTCGGTGGCATTGTCGCGTCCGTAGGCAATGTTCTCGCGGATGGTACCGTTGAACAGCCAGGTATCCTGAAGGACCATGCCATACATGGTACGCAGGTTTCCTCTGCGCATCTTGCGGATGTCGACGCCATCGAAGGTGATGGCACCGTCCTGGATGTCGTAGAAGCGCATCAGCAGGTTGACCAGTGTCGTCTTGCCGGCGCCGGTGGGACCAACGATGGCGATGGTGTCGCCCTGCTTGACGTCGAGGTTCATATCCTTGATGAGAGGCTCGGTCGGCCGATAGCTGAAGTCGACGTGGTCAAAGGCGATGTTGCCACGAGGATCGCTCAGGACCATGGCGTCAGCAGCATCAGGAGTCTCCTCCTCCTCGTCGAGCACGCCAAAGACACGCTCGGCGCACGCCAGGGTAGACTGAATGACGTTGGCGATACTCGCAGTCTGCACGATTGGCATCGAAAAGGATCGTGAGTACTGAATGAACGCCGTGATGTCGCCCAGGTTGAGCAGGTTCCGCGTGACAAAGATGCCACCGAACACAGCGATGAAGACGTAGCCAACGTTGCTGATGAAGTTCATGAGCGGCATCATGATGCCTGACATAAACTGGGCCTTCCACCCGGCCTGGTACAAGTCGTCGTTGACCGCCTTGAACGTCGCGATGGCATCTTGCTCGTGCCCAAACGCCTTGACGACCTTGTGCCCTGTGTACATCTCCTCAGCATGACTGCTGAGCCTGCCAAGGTGCGCCTGCTGCGCCATGTAGAACCTCTGTGAGTTCCGGGCAATGATGGTCGTCACGACAATATACAGAGGAAGGGTGGCAAGAGCGATGAGTGTCAGCGTGCCGCTGATGGTGAGCATCATGTAAATGTAGCCCAGGATCTGGAACACGGACACGATAAGCTGCGTGATACTTTGCTGCAGGGTCGTGGAGATGGTGTCCATATCGTTGGTCATGCGGCTCAGGATCTCGCCGTTCGAGTGCGAATCGTAGTAGCGCAGGGGCAGAACTGCCAGCTTGTCGTCGAGTTCCTTGCGCATGGTGTAGGTCGTCTTCTGGGCGACATCTGCCATGAGGTAGTGCATGAGAAAATTGAGCACTGCGCTCAACGCATAGACGGCCAACAGGAAGAGCAGGGTCTTGCCGATCGCAGGCAGCGGAATCGTGCCGCCGTTCTCCCGGATATCGGCAATGCCCTTGTCCATGTCCGTCTGTGAGATGTCGATGGTCTTCTCCTGACCGGTCGCGGGCATGAGTTTGCTGAGATTAATGATGGTCTGAACCGTATCGGCCTTGGTGTTGTAATCGGTGATCGTATTGACAACAGGCAGGGCGACGAACTGCTGCATGGCCGTAAGCTGCTCTGGTGTCAACTTTGCAGTATCGAGAAAGCTCTTCTCCACGGCGGCTTTCGCCGCATCCGCGGCTTTTTCCTGAGCCGCAGCAAGTGCCGTCGCGTATCCTGGGATCTTCTCCATAGGTACACCTGGGAACCTTGCAGCGAATTGCTGATCGATTGCTGCCTTGGCCGCTGCCTTTGCCTGTACTACAGCCGCATCCTCAGCGGTCTGCATTTCCTGCAGGATCTTCTGGATCTGGGGCACTGCCTGTTCTTGTGCCTTGGAGATCTGGCTCACCATGCTCTTTGCTACAAACCCGTTCATCAGCAGGTTCACTGCATTGCCGCTGATCCTGGGAGCATACACCGCGAACGCAGTGCTCGCGATGGCCAGCAGCATGACAATAACCAGCTTGGCTGTCTGTGGCTTGAGATAGCGGACCAGACGCTTCAGTGTGCCACGGAAGTCCTTGGGCTTTTCCACCACTCCGCGCATGCCGCCAGCACGCATTCCGCCGCCCATCGGGCCACGTGGGGTCACCTGCTCAACTTTTTTCTCGTCACTCATGCCAATTCCTCCTCAGAGAGCTGCGAGTACACGATCTCGCGGTACACGTCGCAGGTAGCCATCAATTCCTTGTGGGTGCCGATCCCCGCCACCTTGCCCTCATTGAGGACAATGATGCGGTCAGCGTTCATGATGCTGCCGACTCGCTGGGCGACGATGATGACGGTCGCATCCCTTGTTTCACCCCGGAGAGCCGCCCTCAGCTTTGCATCTGTCTTAAAATCGAGCGCGGAGAAACTGTCGTCGAAGACATAGATCTCTGGCCTGCGCACCAACGCACGGGCTATCGCAAGTCGCTGCTTCTGGCCACCCGACAGGTTCAGGCCTCCTTCGGAAAGCATCGTGGCATATCCGTCTGGCATCGTCTCAATGAATTCGGCTGCCTGTGCCACGGTTGCCGCATGCACGATCTCCTCGTCTGTGGCGTCTTCCTTGCCATACCGTATGTTGTCCGCCACAGTGCCTGTGAACAGGATGGCTTTCTGGGGCACAAACCCGATCCTGCTCCTCAGATCCTGCTGGGTCAGGTCGCGCACGTCGACGCCGTCGACCAGCACTTTGCCGCTGTCTACCTCATAGAAGCGCGGAATCAGATTGACCAGCGTGGACTTGCCACTGCCGGTACTGCCGATGATGGCTGTTGTCTCACCGGCATGAGCCTCGAAGGTGATGTTGCTGAGTGCTGGCTCTTCGCCGCCGTCATAACTGAACGTCACATCATCAAACCTGACCTGACCACGTGTCATGGCCACAATGTGCTTCGGATCGCTCGAATCTGAGATCTCGGGCACAGTTTCCAGCACGGCCATGACTCGGTCGCTGGCCGCCGCACCGCGTGGCAGCTGGATAAACAGGACAGTGAGCATGACCAGGGCGATCAGGATCTGAAGTGCATACTGCATGAAGGCAAGCATGGGGCCGATGCTCAAGTTGCCGGTGTCGATACGCTTGCTGCCAAACCAAAGGACAGCGACAGTCACGACGTTCAACAACATCATCATGAGCGGCATCAGCACGGCCATAATGTGGTTAACCCTGATATACGTGTTGGTGACATCCGCATTGGCACGTGCAAAGCGCTCCTTCTCGTGGTCAATGCGGTTGAACGCGCGCACCACGCGAATGCCGGTGATGTTCTCGCGCACGACGCGCGTGATCTTGTCAATCTGCTTCTGGACCAGGCCAAAGAGCGGCACCACAAGGATGCTAACGATGACGATCACCAAGGCAACGATGGGCAGAACCACATACAAGATGCGCGTCAACTGCGGGTCCGCGGAGTGCGCAAGGATGAGCGCTCCCACACTGGTGAAGAGCGCGTTTTCGGTCATGGTGAGCAGCCAGATAGTGCTCATCTGGATCTGGGTGATGTCGTTGGTCGTCCGGGTGAGCAGCGTTGAGGCGCCGAATTTGTTGAACTCGTGCAGGCTGAAGTGCTCGACATGGTCAAAGACCTTGTTACGCAGGATCTTTCCCAAGCCCATAGCCGTCCGCACAGCCATGAGCGAAGCCAGGATGGCACAAAGCACACCACCGCCTGCGATCAGCAGCATGTAGCCGCCCTCCTTCCAGATGTAGGCGATGTCGCCCGTGATGATGCCCTTGTCGACGATGTTCGACATCAGTGTCGGCAGCTCAAGATTGGCCATGACTTGCAGGAACGTCAACACGATGGCTCCCAGGATCATCAGGATAAATGGTTTCAGATTTCGATATAGCTTGAACAGGTTGCGCATAGTTTCACCTCGTCGTTAACGTTTTGTCGGTAGTGCAGGCTGGAAGATCCGCATAAGGATATCAGGGTCAGGCATGGTCGAGATGGTACCGGAGACTCTCAGTGATGCAAGCCCCAGCATGGCCGAGAGAAGCATCGTGACAAGCTCTGCAGGGTCACCCTGGGCGATCTGACCCTTGCGCTGTCCCTCTTCGATCATGTCCGAAAGCATGTGGAATGGAGCCCCATGGCCGATCGGGTACTCAAGATGGGGAAAGGCATCGCCGCGGCTCGTCATTGCTTCCATCCACAGCAGAAAGGAGTAGCCCACGGACTGGTGCTGCCCGACAGCTTTGAAAACCAGGCCGACGATCGACCGAATCATGTCGATCGGCTCCGCACCGCTCGCCCGTACGTGCTCGATCCCGCGCTTCGACGACTCGACGGCCTCTGTGACCAGTTCAGCATAGATCTCTTCCTTGGACTGAAAGTAGTGATACATGAGACTGAGACCGTAGCTGATGCCAGCCTCCGTCGCAATGTCGCTCACTTTCGCAGCGGCGAATCCTCGGTTGATAAAGACGTTGAGGGCGGCAAGCAGAATCTGCTTCCGTCGATCGCCCTTGATTTGTATGTTCGCTTCTTCACTGCGCGGCATGCCTGGTCGACTCCTTTGATTGACTTGTCAGTCAACAGGGTGAAAGTATAGGCTGAAATGCATGAGAAACAATATTCGGGCTTCACAGTCGCTGAACACAACTTGAAGAGCATCCTCTATGTGACGGTACGGACCCGGCGCTGTGCCCCAGCATGATCCAACAAGTGTCGCTGAGCCCCACCACAAGTTGACGCTCATGGACGATCTCCTATCATGTTGTCAAAGGAAGGCGAGGATAAGCACACGTTGCAGAATTGTGTGAGAGCAACATAGGTATGTGTAACCTGAAGAGGAGGTTGCCATGATCAAGGATCTGGTTCTGAAGAACAGGAGCTACCGTAGGTTCTATGAGGATGTGCCTGTTGATTGGTCCACGCTGCGCGAACTTGTTGACCTGGCACGGCTGTCTGCATCCGCCGCCAACAAGCAGCCTCTGCAATACATCCTGTCATGCACCAGGGAGAGGAATGCCGTGATCTTCCCCAACATCGGATGGGCTGCCTATCTCAAGGACTGGTCCGGACCACAGGAGGGAGAGCGCCCATCTGCGTATATCGTTGTGCTGGGCGACAAGGACAAGGACGTCGCCGCCAACTTCAACGTGGACGCCGGCATTGGTTTGCAGAGCATCCTGCTGGGGGCTGTGGAAAAGGGACTTGGTGGCTGCATTATCGCCACGGTCAACAAGCCAGCTCTCAAGCAGGCGTTGAACATTCCTGACCGGTTGGAGATCTTGTTCGTGCTTGCCATCGGCAAGCCAAAGGAAAAGGTGGTGATCGATCCTGTCGGCCCCGATGGCGACATCAAGTATTGGAGGGATGCCGATGGGACGCATCACGTGCCGAAGCGTTCCCTGGATGACCTGATCATCGGGTAACGCTCGCGCCTGGCTTGGTCCTGCGACCTGTTCGGTGACAGAAGACTGCCCCTCCGGGGCGTCGTCGACGTGCCTCCCGCGAAAAGTATGACATGGGTAGTACGCGTCAATGCTCTTATGTTGACATTTGCTCTTGCACCTTGGTGAGGAAAGGAGTATCATACTCGCGATTCCATGCGAGGTGAACAGTGAAGACCAAACCCAAGAACAAGAAACTGGCAAGCAACCTGACCATCCTGATTCTCGCGGCTGCAGCGATCCTTGTCGCAGTCATTATCGGCTCGGCACTGCAGGGCACACATTCGTCGGCGCCATCCACTGGAACAGGCACATCAACTGCTCCATCCAGCCTGGGCACGGGCTATGTCATTCCAGCGTTCAGAGCAATGGACCTCCAGGGGAACATCATAGACAACAGTTTCTTCGCGAAGCAGCGCCTGACGATGGTCAACGTGTGGGGCACGTTCTGCGGACCATGCATTCGGGAGATGCCTGACCTTGCACAGCTGCCCTCAGTCTTCCCGTCCACGGACTTCGCGTTGCTGGGCATCGTCGCTGATACGTCCTTCCAGCGAACGGATGCCAACAAGGTTACCGAGGATACTGCGCGCCAGCAGATGAGTGCCGCTGGAGCGAGCTACCCGAGTATCATCCCTGACGCCTCCATTATGCAGCATCTGTTGGTCAGTGTGAATTTCGTTCCCACAACGTTTTTTGTCGATCGCACGGGCACTGTGGTGGGCGAGGTCCTGACGGGCTCCAAAAGCAAGGCACAATGGACCAGCATCATTCAGGGCGTGCTGGCCAGCCTGCCGGCCGGGTCATAGGGCATGAACAGGCGGGTCTGGTTCCTGCGCGTCCTGCTGACCGCTCTTGCCGTCTCCGGCATCGTCCTTGGCGCCAGGAACGGCGAGGTTCAGACCGTTCTTACCAAGGCCACCAGGGTGTGCCTGGAGTGCATCGGCATCGGTTGAGCGCATGGGTCTCAACAGCGCGAAGCTCAGCAAGGTACGCAGGAGCAGGACTGCGACTCAGGCTGTCACCGCCGTCCTTCAGAACTCCTGGTTCTCCGGGTTCGTCCGGGGTCGTGTCTGGGGCGGTTCCAGCAAGGGAGTGTGCGTTCCGGGGCTGAACTGTTATTCGTGTCCAGGCGCCTGGGGATCGTGTCCCATCGGCTCTCTGCAGGCTGTGCTCAACGGCAGCAAGACTCGCGTTTCCCTGTATGTCTCTGGGTTCATCGCGCTGTTCGGCGTTGGGTTTGGACGGGCGATCTGCGGCTGGGTCTGCCCCTTCGGCCTCATCCAGGAACTGCTGTACCGCATCCATTCGCGCAAGGTGCGCATCGGTCCGACGCGCCTGCGCTGCCTCAAGTATGCAGTTTTGATCATACTCGTTATCCTCATGCCCATGTTGGTTCGTGATCAATACGGCGTGGGCGACCCATGGTTCTGTAAGCTGGTGTGTTCCGCCGGAACCCTGGAAGCGGCACTGCCGCTGATGGCTCTCGATGCCTCGCTGCGCGGAGCAGCTGGCTGGCTGTTTCTCTGGAAGCTCACGCTTCTGGGCGGAACAATCGCAGCATCGATCGTAACCTACCGCCCCTTCTGCCGCTTTGTCTGCCCCCTGGGAGCCATCTATGGGGTGTTCAACCGCGTCAGCGTTGTCCAGCTGTCTCTGGACAAGGACAAGTGCACCCACTGCGGGATGTGCGCAGTCGTCTGCAAGATGGGCGTTGATCCCTCCATCAATTCCACCAGCACCGAGTGCATCCGCTGTGGCGATTGCGTTGCCGTCTGTCCGGAGAACGCTCTGTCCCTGGGCCTGCCGCTTGGCAGACGAAAGGAGCATGCCTCTGTCAGCTGATCTCGGGGAGCTGATCTCCTGAGGGCTCCAGATCCTCGACGACACGCCAGAAGTACCGGAGATCGCCGGGATCGACCCCTCCAGTATGTGCCACGATCAGGCCCGTCGGGCCAAAGCCTGTTTCGACCCCGCGGCGCTCAAGTTCAGCGTGCAATGCTGCAGTGTCCACGCCTACAGCAGGCCTCAAAGCTGTGAGCGTCGGCGCCTCCCGCCCGGGTGGCGCAAACACCCCGAATCCGTGAGCAACCGCTTCTTCCCGAAACGCATCGGCAGTTTCCTTGCAGCGCCCGAACCGAGCAGACAGTCCCTCGGCCTGAATGCTCTGCAGGGCCGCGCGCAGTGCGAAGATCAGGTTTGCAGGTACCTCTGCTCCTGCAGGAGACGACCACCGGCTCAGCTCGATATAGAGTGGCACGGCTGCGTCACGGCGTACCCTGCGCATGCTGAGGCGGCTGCTGACAGCCACCAGGACCAGTCCCGAACAGCCTCCCAGCACGGACCCGCTGTCGGTGAATACCAGGTCCGCATGCCAGTCGTCCATGCGTTGCAACATGCAGCCGGTGGCCCAGGTCCCGTCGACAACGAGCAACGCTTGCGGTGCAACCTCGCTGATGACCGCGGCATAGTCATCGATCGGCGCAACGATGCCACTCTCTGCATCGACATGAGATACCATGACGGTCGACGGGCGCGTCTCAAGCAGACGTGCACGCAACGTCTGCAGATCGACCCTGCCATCCTCTCCAGCCAGCAGCACATCTGCGATGCGACCGCGCCGCGACACCACATAGGCAGTATGCTCTCCCTGTGGACCGTGTTCCAGTACGAGAACAACTGCTCCCGGGGGCGAGGCCGCAACGATTGCGACCTCGACGCCAAGAGATGCTGCTCCGGGGACTACTGCGATCTCGGCCCCCGTACTCCCGACCAGAGACCTCAGTGCGTCACGGCACTCTGTGTCTGCGTGCTCCACCTGGTGCCAGTTGTCAAAGGGTGTGGCAGAGGCCTGTAGGACGTCCACTGCCGTTCGCGCGCGTCCGGGTGCCAACAGGACATAGCGACTCGTCCCGGTGGGCGCTTCCCGAAGTTCCGAAAGTGATGTGTCTCGATCAGTCAATGCATGACTCCTTTCAGGGCTGTTCCACCCCCATCTGCCTTCGCATTTCCAGGCACCGTCGTGCCCGACAATATCATTTGCATCAACCATCCTGTGCGGGCCTCGCCCCGACCCGAAAGCCGATTGCACAGTATCAATACTCCTCTATAATACCACAAAAGATGGCGTACTCGAGACAAGTTCCAGCTCATCGAGGACGAGGAGGCGTCATGGATACATTGGTCATGTACGACAGCAGAACGGGCTCCACCAGAATTGTAGCGCCAGCACTGAGACAGCAGTGAATCTCCTCATCGTGTACTACAGCCGCGAGGGGTCGACCAGGCTGATCGCTCAAGGGTTGGCAGCAGCAACTGGGGGTACCCTGCGGGAACTCGTGGACAGTCGCAAGATGGAACATGGCGGCATGTTCCGCGCCCTTCGCTCCACGATGGTTGGCCGTGGAACAACCCTGATTGATCCTGATTATAGTATCGAACCAGATGCACGGGTGGTCATCATGACGCCTGTCTGGCTTGGTCGCCCGACGCCGGCTGTCACGACGTTCGTGAAAAATGCCGCGCTCAGAGGCACAAGGACATTCGTCATCGCGGTCGGCGGGACAACGGGCAATCCCGGTGCCATAGCTAGGTTGGCAAAGAGGGTGACGTCACGCGGAGCATTGGTCATCGGCCATGCAGATGTACCGGGATATATCCCCGACCCCAAGGCCGTCCGCCCATCGGACGAAGAACTGGTGGCTGAAGGCGTTCATCTTGCGGAGGCCGTCCGGCAGGCGTTTGAGGAACCGTCCTGATTTCCCGCTGATGCTCGTACTCTCTAGCATAGGAGAGGAGGCCAGCAGCTGCAGCTGCTGGCCTCAGTGTCAAGAACATGCTCCGGCTAATGCTGCAGAATGCTGATCATGATCCCTGCGGCAACTGCCGTGCCTATGACGCCGGCGACATTTGGACCCATGGCATGCATCAGCAAGAAGTTCGCAGGGTTGTCCTCCTGCCCGACTTTCTGGCTGACACGTGCGGCCATTGGAACAGCCGATACGCCCGCTGAACCGATGAGCGGGTTGATTTTGTGTCCCGACAGCACCCACATGAGGTCCCCCAGGAGCATTCCTCCTGCAGTACTACATCCAAAGGCGACGACGCCCAGCCCGATGATGTACAGTGTCTTGAGGTTGAGGAAGGATTCGGCATTCATGGAGGCGCCCACCGCGACGGAGAGGAAGATCGTGCAGATGTTGATGAGTTCGTTGGCGGCCGTATTGCTGAGGCGGTCAACCACGCCGCTCTCCCGCATCAGGTTTCCCAGCATGAGCATGCCTACGAGGGGCGCCACGGGTGGCAGCAGGATTCCGATGACGAACGTCGTGACGATGGGAAAGAGGATGCGCTCGACCTTACCAACGGGGCGCAGCTGTTCCATGACGGTGCTGCGCATCTCGTGGGTCGATAGCAGGCGCATGATGGGTGGCTGGATCAGCGGCACAAGAGACATGTACGTATAGGCAGCAACTGCGATGGGACCCAGGAGCTCCGGGGCAAGCTTCGCAGCCGTGTAGATCGCCGTCGGACCATCCGCCCCTCCGATGATGCCGATGGCGCCCGCCTGGCCAATCGTGAAGTGCAGTAGCTTGGCCGCCACCATGGCCACAAAGACACCAAATTGGGCAGCAGCACCGAGCAGCAGCGACACAGGGTTGGCCAACAGCGGACCGAAGTCCGTCATGGCGCCGATGCCCAGGAAGATGAGTGGGGGGAGGATCTCTGACTTGACCAGAAAGTAGAAGAAATCGAGCAGCGCTGTTGGCTTGACGGTGCCGGTGAGATCGCGGACGTAGTCAGGATTGATGCTGAAGAAGGCACCCTTGGCCGCCGGAATGTTGGCAAGAAAGCAGCCAAACGCAATTGGCAGGAGCAGGATCGGCTCGAAGTTCTTGCCGATCGCCAGGTACATGAGTGCGCAGGCTACGACCAGCATGATCGCATTGCCCCATGTGAAGTTGTAGATCCCGGAAAAGCTCTTGAAGCCCTCTATTGCACTCTGAATGACACTCATGGCTCTACTCCATCCTCAACAAAGGCTCGCCGGTCTTGACGGACTGGTTGACCTCGACGCTGACCTCGGTGATTACACAGTCACGCGGGGCGAGGATCTCGTTTTCCATCTTCATGGCTTCAATGATCATCAGCGTGTCTCCCTTCTTGAAGGCCTTGCCGGGGGCAGCGAACACCTTGAGGATCTTCCCGGGCAATGGAGACTTCATGATGTTTGACGCGCCAGCGCTGTGCATCGAAGGACCGGAGGGGGACACATCTGTGGGAGACAATGGAGCGGCGATTCGTGGTTGAGCAGCGGCAGGTGCAATGCCAGGAGCTGCCGCAGTGGTCTGGCCAAAGGATTGAATCAGAGGCTGCCCAACCTCTGACTGACGCACCTCGACATCGAAGAGGTTGCCGTCCACTGCGATTCTGAAAGTACGGGACCCTGCGGCCCGGGCCGGACCCTGGACCTCCCCGGCAACGTCTCCTGACACTTCAGGCGTTGATTCAGACACTGAGACCAGTTGCGTGGGCTGCTCGCGAACATTGGATGGTCGAGACGGGTGCTGAAGCATGGGAAACTCGGAAGCGGGCTCATCCCCCGCAGCGGCATCGACCGTGCCGTTCTCTTCTTGGATGCCGGACCCTTCGACGAGCATGCCCCGACTGAAGAATCTCAGACCATAGCAGATGAGCATCAGAAGAGTCAAGACAGCAAACACCACCAGCATGTCCACCAGAGACAGCCAGAGGCTTGATGCAACAGTATCTTGCATCGCCAACATCTCCTTTCCCGTCATCCTGACATCCGCTTGGGAGGGCGTTCTGCTTTGCCCCGCGTCCTGACAACCAACTTCGACAACAGCTCCAAATAGGCCAATCTATTATATCAAGTTCAGAAATGAATCAACAGGCACCGTGTTGGCAGCAAACTCCGCTCGATTGCTGAACAAAACGGTCCAGGTACAACACGTTCTCGGCAACCCCACAATTGGAATTCGTCGCGATGGGTCTCAATCATCCCAGCAGACCAGGCGGTGGAAACCTGATCCCGGTGCGGGACATTCCCGGTGTACGAACATGTATAATATTATCATATACTACCACAAAGCCATACTTCTGCATGTCTCTTAACAACTCCAGTATATTGCATATGCTTCAGTGATTCACACTTTGCTCATCATTCTCGTTCTATCCTCTTTACTTTTCGCCACGACTTAATATTATTTAGTTGCTAGTGAACAACATTCTATTGGGAGGCACGCAATGACCACTGTGGTGGCAAGCCTGATGGGTACCGTGCATGATGGTAGGATGGACAAAAGAGCGGCGGCGTTCTTGTTCAACGCCGTCTGGGCGGTCAGGGACAAGCGTGAAGACAGCATTGAGGACTGAACCACACTTCGAGGAATGGGAGGAAGACATGTCTGAAGAACGCGAGAAGATTGAACGCATGGTCGAGCAGGGGAAGCTTTCGCGGGCCGAGGCAGACGAACTGCTGGCAGCTCTGGAACTAAACGAGTCGGGGCAGGCTCGCATACCCGTGCAGGGTGCGCAGCCTCATCGGCGCCGCACCTTCCATATCCGCATCGACGAGACAGGCGGCGATCACGTCGATCTGAAGTTTCCCATGGCTCTCATGGATGTTGGACTGAACATGCTTGCCCGAAGGGGCAAGACGACCATTGATGTCGACGGCCAGGAAGTCCCAATCGACGTGGGCGAGGTCAGACGCCTGATTTCGGATCCTGCCTTTGCGGGTGAGATCATGACAGTCCACACGGGCGACGGAACGAATGTCGTCCTCAGTGTGGAGTGAGGCTGACATGAAGCGTCTGCCGACAATCTGCCCGTCCTGCAGCTCAAAGCTGGAGATCGCCGAGTTGCACTGCCCGTCCTGCGGTACGACGGTGCGGGGAGCGTATCCACTCGATCGGTTTGCAGCACTGTCTGGCGAAGACGAGCAATTTCTGCTCACTTTTCTGGCGGCCCGTGGCAATCTGAAGGAGGTTCAGGACCGCCTGAGCCTGTCCTACCCGACCGTGCGCGGCCGTCTGGACAGGGTGCTGGTGACACTGGGGCTGGCTGTCGATGACAAGTCCTCAGACAAGTCCGCACGCAAACCCGACGTCATGGCTCTGCTGGACAAGCTGGAAGCGGGTGACCTGAGCGTCGACGCAGTCTTGAAGACCATCAGGGGGGAAACGGATGAGCCAGACGACTGACCGAGTGCATGAACTGAGGGACAAAGGGCTCATCACCCAGGAACAGATGAATGAGCTGCTGGCTGCGCTGGAATCGGCTGAGACCAACAACCGGGCATCGGTTCAGGAGCCAACGCTGCAGGCCGAGTCCGTTCAGCCATCTGCTCCAATAGTTCCTGTTCAGGTGGCAGGCGGGCGTCTGACGGTACGTCTTATCTCCGAAGATCTCGACGTGCGAGGCGTCCAGGGGCTCGCAGCAGTGCGCGTCGTTCATGGCCAATCGACTGTTCGAACGCATCACAACGGCAACAGCGTCGAGATCGAATCAGGACTGACTGCCGGCGAATTTCACGGCTTCTCCTTCAGCTTCGGCTTTGGTGGAGATGGTGAGCCCGTCGAGCTTGAGGTTCCCGCGGACATGCCCTGTGAACTCAAGTCAGTTTCTGGCGACATCACGGTGAGTGACCTCACCGGTGAGACGGTCGTGCACAGCGTTTCCGGGGATGTGCGCGTCAGCAGGGTGGCAGACCTCCGATCCGCCCAATCGACGTCAGGCGATGTGGATTTGGAAGCGTGTTTTGTCGATGGCGATGTCATCAGCAAATCTGGCGATGTTCAAGTTCAGGGTTCCACCATACGTGGCATGCTCAAGTCCTACTCAGGAGATGTTGCTGTCCATGACTCCGTTCTCAACGACACCGACGTCCTCAGTTTCAGTGGCGACGTGCGATTGGAGGGCGTCACCATCCAGGGCGGGGCTCGCCTGAAGACGACAAGCGGGGACATCAGTGCCGAACTGGACCAGCATGACGTTGTGGTGGACGTCAACACGAGGTCCGGCGAGGCTACAGTGACGGGGCCGGGCGTCGACATCGAGACCAGCCACCAGCGCATCCCCGTGGGCCTGGCAACTGTCGAGCTCTCTGTGCGCACCGGCAGCGGCGATATTGACGTACAATTGAATTAGTTCTCCTTCCCGGCGTGCACTGCCAACCCCCGGTCCCTCAGCCGGGGGTTCGTTGTAACATTCGGGACGGTTCCAAATGTTACAAGTGTGACCATCCATCTCCAGCAGGTACAACTCCCGCTCGACGCTTTCAGGTATACTGGTACTTGCAAGATGGTGAACATGGAGGAACCAATGCTGGCCGATGGAACACATCTGACTGTCTGTGCATACGATTGCCCCGACTCGTGCGGTATGGTGGCAACCAGCCGAAACGGGCAGTTGATAGAGCTCGAGGGACGCAAAGATAACCCATACACGCGGGGGTTCATCTGTCATAAGGGTCGTCGATGGGTGCGTAACCTGCGCGGACCGGACCGGCTGACCTCTCCCCTCCTGCAGAAGAATGGCACGTTTGTTCCAATCGGCTGGGATGAAGCACTGGATTTGACAGCGGCGGCGATCCAGTCGGCTGTCAATCGGCATGGCCACCAGTCCTTCCTGTTCTACGAGGGATCAGGTAACCTGCTTATGGGCAACAAGGTCCAGAAGCTGCTTCCCCTGATGTTGGGCGGTGGGACGATGGCGACCGGCTCACTATGTGGCAGCGAAGGCAAGGTTGGTCTTGCGCGAAGCTATGGCACGGTTGGGCGCGATCAGCCGCTTGCTGCTCTGCAGAGCAAGTCCATCCTGCTGTGGGGACGCAATCCCGTCGAGAACAGCGTGCACTTCTTGGCGATCCTGCACGATGCACGGCGTGCGGGGGCTCGGCTGGGGACGATCGATGTCCGCGCCACGCCCACCACCGACATCAGCGACTCCTCCTGGATCGTTCGTCCGGGGTCAGACATGAAGCTGGTGCTGTATCTATGCCACGAGGCTATCCTGCTTCACGGCAAACCGGCAGCCCCCCACAAGGGATACGAGGCGTTCGCCAGGGCATGTCTTCAGGTGTCCGCCGAGGATGCGCAGCAGGCGACGGGGCTTTCGGCTGAGGCATTGCACGCGCTGGTCGGCTTCATCATGGACCAGCCGCCTCTCAGCATCTGGACCGGCTACGGCCTTCAGCGCACATACTGGGGTGCCGATCTGGTGCACGCTATCGACGCACTGGGGTTCCTGCTGGGCACTCACGGTATCCCCGGTGGTGGCGTCTGGTTCGATCAGGGAGACGACGACCTGCTGCCTTCCGACGTTGCCACTGTGCCCGGAGCTCATCCCCGTCTCGTGCCCCGGCCAGACCTGGCAGCCTCGCTGCTGGCGGCTGACCCACCCATCGAGGCGGCCATGTTCGTACGCGGCAACCCAGTATCTCAAAACCCCGATGCAGGCAAGATGCTGCAGTTTCTGGAGAAGTGTCCATTTTCGGTCTGCCTGGACTGGCACATGAGCGTCACCGCACGCGCCTGCAGGCTTGTCCTGCCAACAACCGTGTTCCTGGAACGCGGCGGCGACTATGTCATGAGCTACTTCCATGACATCCTGCAGAAGACAGAGCAGGTGGCGGAACCTCCTGGGGGGGTGCGCGACGAACTGGACATTATACGGGATGTCGCCACGCGGCTTGGCCTGCCTGACCGGTTTACGCCCGAAATGGCGCGGCTGACAGAGGTCGAGCAGGACCAGCGGCTGACGCCCGCAGGGCCCGGCATGTGGCGCCTGAGCGATGTTCCACGTATTCAGGGCACCTTCCACTTTCCAGCGACCATTCCAGAGGCCGTGTTCCGGTCCGGCATGCTCCGCCTTATTACTGTCCACGTGCGCGATTACATCAACGGCATCGACCCCGGACAAGCGCATGTGCGCGTTCTGCCTCCCGTCGCATCGATCCCCGCGCCTCTAGCACACGAACGCGGCCTGACGGAGGGACAGCTTGCCATCTTGCGCAACGACCTGGGCACCCTGAAGGTGCGCGTCCATCTAGACAAGAGCATTGCTGCCGGGACGATTGTGCTAGCGCAGGGCGTGGAGGGCGTCAACCTGCTTGTCAGTCCGGACCTCACACCGGCCGGAAATTCCTGCATAAACGACAGCTGGGTCCTGCTTGAACCCGCATGCGGATGAAACCGCAGAAGACGCGCCAGCACCGGGAGCAACGAGATGCGGCGGAGGACATGCCTCCGCATTCTCCCCAGCGGGGCGACCCATCGGCGGATGTCGTTTCCTACGCTATGGATGCCCTGGCTGTCGCGTACGACGCTGCTCCCGACAAGGCGACCCTGCTGCCGAGGCTGACGGCTGCCGCGGCTCGCGTTGCTGCACTGAAGAAATCTGAGGACGCCGATCGGCAGCTCACCCGGTTAAACCATATGCTGGGGGAGGCGCGGCGACTTGCGGCCGAGCACCTCGAGGTCAAGAAACAGCTGTCCTTTCAGGCCGTAGCGCTGGCGCAATCCACGGACTGGAAGAATACGCGCTCCGCACTGGATCGACTGGTACACGAGTGGCGGCTGACCGGCTGGTCCAGCGAAGAGGCGACAGCGCCGTACCGGAAGGCGTTCAATGATGCTGTGGCGGCGTTTACGCGGCGGCAGGAGCAATGGTTCGACGAACAGCGCCTGCAGGGCGCGCCCGCTCATGCATACCGGGAATACCTCTGTACCCGAGCGGAGCAGCTGCTGAACGACATGGACGACAGCATGTGGGTGGCGGCGGGGGAACGCCTGAAGCAGCTGGCTCATCTCTGGAAGAAAGTTGGAACAAGCGGGGACGAGCCCGCCTTGGCCGCACGTTTCGCAGCTGCCCAGCGGGCCTTTGAGGAACGGAGGGATGCCTGGTATGATGCCAACTATGCCCGCAAAGAGGAACTCCTGCACCGCATCGAGACGTTGACGGACACCACGAACGGGATTGCATGGGAAGCAGCGCGGCGCGAGGTGGCGAACATCGAGGAACACGACTGGCGCGAGGCCGGCCCGCTGCCGCACGACCAGCACGAGGTCATGGAACGGGAGTTTAGCCGTGTCCTGGCCGCCTTTCACCTCCGTCAGACAGAGGCTGAGAGAAAGGCACTGAACCAGAAAGAGAAGATCATTGCACGCATCCGGCTGTTGGCAGAGCATCCGCTCCCCAACTGGAAAGCGACGCGTGCCGTCCTGCTGGAACTCCAGCAGCTCTATGCTGATGTCGGTCCTGTCGCCGCTGCCAGTGAGGACGACCTGCTGAGATCGTATCGTGCAGCCTGTCAGGCTGTCGTCACCAGGCTCGGAACACTCCGCGGCAACAGCATGGAACAGCGAGCCGACATTATTCGGCGCATCCGCGAGATAGCGGACAAGGCTGGCAAGGACGTCTCTTGGCGCGACGCCCGCGACAAGGTCCTCATGCTTCAGAAGCAGTATATGAGCGCAGGGCCAGTCTCGCATGCAGAGGGCGAAGCACTCTGGCAGGAGTACCGTACCGCATGTGACCACTTCTTTGAAGGGTATCGTGCCTGGACGGCTGAGAATGTTGGGCGCAGGGAACAATTGTGCATAGATGCAGAAGCCCTGCTGGATATGCATGATCCTTTCGAGGCCAAAGAAAAGGCCAAACAGCTGCAGCAGCAGTGGAAATTCTCCGGCCCTGTTCCCTCAGAAGAAGAGGAAGTACTGTGGTCACGTTTCAGCGATGCTGTTGACAAGGTTTTCGAGCGAGCTCGTGCCGCGTGGGAGGATATCCACGGTGCCTGACCCCAAGGGATGACCCAATTGTGAATCCCCCTAGTACCTGGTACTAGGGGGATTCACAATTGGAGAGAGGACGGTGATGGCGGCTACAGGCCGAACTGCTGGCGTGCCAGCAGAAGCAGGGTCTTGGTGTAGCTGGACATACGGCCCAGCGGCACGCCGAGCTCCTGGTCGTAGGCAGCCTGGTCGGTGCCAGGGTCCGCGACGTTCAGGCCGGTTTCATCAGCATACCAGCTGTCTTTGCTGTTGAGGCTGTCACCAAAGAACTTGTTCTCGAGTGGCCACAGGGTTCGCACAAGAGGCCGGCCCAGGTAGGCACCGTTGCGACACAGCCAGTTGGCAGATGTTGCCGTCATGGTGTCCAGGGGCACTGCTGTCCGTAGAGCGTTCACCAGCACGGGACTGCTGCGCGCAATCATTGCACCCTGGTATCCCTCAAGGTTGTAGTGATGATTGAGTGCAGAACCCATGAGGGTGCTGAAGCTACCGATTCCCTTGAAGATGAGTCCAGCGGGGGCGGGAACGCCGTGATACGGCTCGGTCGTATCCTGCACGTAGTGCAGTGCTCGCGCAAGGTAGCGGAATGTCCAATACAGATCGCCCTTCTCGTTCGCCTTGCCTGCCAGGTCAAAGAAGTACTGCGCACGAGACGGGGCAGCCCCAAGGCGCAGCCAGCCGAGACCGTAATACTGGTGCCGCCAGCCCTGTGATCCACCCGTGAGCGCTTGCAGCGGACTGAGGTTCAGGTCTTGGTCCATCTTCCAGTCTGGCTCGTCCGCGTAGTTGGTGAGGATGGCAGCAGCGCTGGTGACCGTGCCAGGGGCACCTTCGATGTACTGCTGGACGAAGTTGGGCCCGACACTGGCCGTGTCAACGTCTGCGTAGGTCCACGGGGTCACGGTGATGTTGTCATAGGCCTTGAGCCACTCCTGATCACCGATGATGATGTTCGTACACGCCCCGTGGCTGTTCCATGCGTCTGCCGGACTGGCAAGAAACAGCCCCGCCAGTAGAACGATGAGTATCACAGACAGGAACTTCCGATTTCGCCTCATGTCTCCTCCTTTGTCGCGTACTGACATCAATGACCTCTGGACACAGGACAGCAGATGTCAGGTCTGTCCTGCCAGCACATCGACGGCTATCTGGAGTCCTGCAACGATATCTTCCAGTGACATGGATGGAGTTCCCGGCCGTTCGGTTACCTGCTTCGGCAGAAATGGTACATGGATGAACCCTGCCCTGATAGCCACGCAGTGGGTAGCAATGTAGTGCAGGACACCATAGAAGAGATGGTTGCAGACAAATAACCCGGCGGTGTTGCTGACGGCTGCCGGAAGTCCCTCAGCATGGAGCCGGGTGACGATCTCTCGGACAGGCAGGCTTGCGAAATAGGCGACTGGTCCTTCGTCCACGATGGGAAGGTCTTCGTGCACGACACTGGCATTGTCCGGAGCCAGGGCGTCATCGCGGTTGACGGCGAGACGTTCAACGCTCAGCTCAGCCCGCCCCCCTGCTTGGCCGACCATAAGTACGACAGCGGGATGAAGCCGTACGACCGCCTCCGTCACCGTCTCGATACTTCCCTCGTAGGTCGTCGGCACCAGCAGGCGTTCGATGCGCGCATTCATGGCGCCGCTCCGAACTCGTTGAACAGCTTCCCATGACGGGTTCACCTCTTCACCGCCAAAAGGCTCAAATCCGGTTATCAGCAGTGTCATCATGTGTTCCTCCCTGGAATAGAGATAGTATATAAAGATACAGTGCTTGGCCAAGCGCTTGACGCGGCACCCTGCATCGGTATTATGGCATGGACACTGCAGATGAGCCCGTGACCTGGAGAGGAGACGAAGACGATGTATCGGCCTACTGTTGCACAGATCGATTTAGCGGCAATTCGCGGCAACCTGCAAGCTATTCGGAGGTGTCTTGCGTCCGGAACAGAAGTCATCGGTATCGTCAAGGCGGATGCCTATGGACACGGTGCTGTACGTGTTGCCGAAGTGCTGGAGCAGGAGCGAATCCGCTTGCTGGCCGTGGCGACTCCCGATGAGGCCGTCGAGCTGCGCGAAGCAGGCATTGCGACGGAGATCCTGGTGCTGGGGCACGCTCCGGCCGACTTTGTCCCCTATGCGATCCGCCATAATGTCACACTGACCACCGATGGCCATGCGACCGCAGTCATGTATGCGGCTGCGGCAGAGTCTGGCAGGCTTCGCGTGCACTACAAGGTGGATACCGGCATGGGTCGGGCGGGCGTCCTTGCAGATAGGGCCGTCGAGCAGATTATGGAGAGCGCGACGCTGGCGAACATCGATATCGTCGGTCTCTATTCCCATCTCGCATCGGCGGAGTCTGACCCGGACCTGACAGCCATGCAGGCAGAGCGTTTTGCGGAGGTCGTGCGCGACGTGCGAGCGGGAGGACTGCATCCCGCTATGGTGCACCTTGCCAACTCAGCCGGTATTTTTTCGGTTCATGGAAGCCCGCTGGATGGAGTCCGCCCTGGTATCCTGCTGTATGGGCTGTCACCTGCAGCTTCTCTTGCTCAAGCCTGTCGCGTGCAGCCCTCGCTTTCGCTTCTCACCAGGCTTGAGGTCGTCAAGGACCTGCCCTGCGGACACGGCATTGGATATGGCAGAACCTTTGTCACTGACCGCCCGACACGCATGGGACTTATCCCAATCGGTTATGCTGATGGCTACCCGCGGTCTCTCTCCAACAGGGCGAGCGTCATCGTGCATGGGCGCCTGGTTCCGGTCGTGGGACGCGTGAGCATGGACGTCGCAGCCATCGATGTCACCGATGTGCCCGCCGCCACTCCGGGAGACCTGGTGACCCTGATCGGACAACAGGATGGCCTCTGCATTACCGCCGCCGAACTCGCCGAACTCGCCGGAACGATCTCCTATGAGATCATTACGGGTATCTCCAAACGAGTGCCCCGGATCTATATCGACCGTCAGTCCTGAGGGCCAGAGCCTGTCTGTGACAAAACCTCCGCTACCATGTGCGGAGGTTTGGGAGATACCTATCGTGCCATGACGGCATGCGGCGAGCCGCCTCCAGGACATTGCAGGGCAGCCCGCATTGCCACAGAGGGAAACCAGCGCCCTGGACAGGCAGTGAATCCAGGAATGCCTGTCTTCTCATCCGGGACTTCGCGGTGAAGGATGACATGCGGAACCGCGATTTCATGCTTCTCGAGGAGCGAGCGCAATAACGGAAGCGCAGCTGCATATTGCGCTGGTGGCATGCGCGTCACCTGGAAGTTGCCCAGAAAGCAGACCGCGATGCTGACTGCATTGAGTCGGGAGTTGCCACAGTTGAATGCAACCATCGCAAGCGGCTGCCCCGTGAAGATGACGCCCGTCGGCCCCACTGCCAGATGGTAGTCGCAGATGTACCCTTTCACGCTGGCTGCCCAGTGCCGCTGGTGATTGCGCTTGATGGCTGCCCACAATGCAGCGCCCTCGGGGTCGCCGGCCCCGAGGGTTGCATCTGTCGCGCTATGGTGGAGGATAATGTACGTGAGGGGCCGCATCAGGGCGTGATGACTGAACCATTGACGTGCAGTGCGGTCGCAATGAGTTCGGCCAGCCGGTCCATGCTTGCCTGCATCCGGTCTAGCTTGCTGCCGAACACCGTGAGCAGGTACACGGAGATGGCAATCGGGAAACCGATGTTGCTGACTAGCTTGACAAGTTCATCCATGTGATTCCTCCTTGGCAGGGAGGTCCCTGCTCTCCTCTTATGCAGAGGCATACGGAGGCAATGGCTCGCCGAACCCCCTGTGCCCAGGGAGTGGGCGGCTTCAGACGAGCTTCAGCGCATGAAACAGCATGGCGTACAGGACAGCAAAAACCAGGCCGGGCAAGAGGTTGGCAAGTTTGATCTTCTTGATGCCCAGCAGGTTGAGGCCGATGGCGACCACCATCAGGCCTCCTGCCGCTGTCAGTTCGTTGAGGATGTAGGGCTGCATCAAGAATCCCAGCACGGAGCCCAGCAAGGTAAGACTTCCCTGGATGATGAAGACGGGAATCGCGCTGAATGCGACGCCGCTTCCCAGTGCCGCTGCAAGCGATATGCTGATGACCAGGTCAAGAATGGATTTTGTGTAGATCAGTGTGCCATTTCCTGTCATTCCTTCCTGAATGGAGCCAATGATCGTCATAGGGCCGACGCAGTAGATAAGAGCCGCTGTGACCAGTCCCTCTGCCCACCGGCTGCCCGATGCGACATGGAGTCGTGTTTGAAAACGCTGAGCTGCGGCGTTGACCCAGTCGTCAAGCTTGAGAAGCTCTCCCACGATGACGCCGCTGACAATGGCCATGACCATGATGACGGCGTTGCCAGTCTTGAGCGACATGCCCATACCGATGGAGAACGTCGCCAAGCCGTTTGCAATGAAGATAGCGTTTCGGATGTCCTCTTTGAGGAACCTGCCGATGCTCATTCCCAGCAGGCTGCCGACGAGCACCGCGATGGCGTTGACGGTCGCACTCAGGGGATAGCGGAGGATTACGTGTGTCGTCGCTCCCGCTGTCGTGGCGACGGCAGTGGTTATGATGGAGAATATACTCATGAACAGGCTATGCTGTTAGGACTCGAGACCCATGACCTCGTACATCGAGAGATAGGCCTCGACGTCCCCAAGCTCCTCGAGCGCAGCGATAACAGCCGCCTTAGTATCCGCCGGCAGGGCGCGGAAAGCCTCTGTGTCCGCAAGCGGCACATCATCTGTCGACACGGTGATCGTTCCGATGTAGTCCCCCTCCATCAGTTCGTTTGCCAGGGTTCGGGCCTGCTCCTCTACAGGGACAAACAATGCCTGGCCAAGGTGAATGACTTCCGATTCCTCAGACGCGCTGTCTTCGTCGTCATCCACTCCTTCGCCCTCTTCGTCGTCCTCGTCCTCCACGACATCCCCGGTCTGCATGCCATGCTTCCCATGGCACTCGCACTCCTCATCACCACAGGAGCACGCCTCATCCTCCTCCAGTTCTTCGGCCCAGGGATGCAACCCGGAGATCGTGATGGTGGCGCCGCCAACTGTCCGTTCCAGCACG
The DNA here is from genome assembly GCA_021373025.1 of bacterium. Taxonomy (GTDB): domain Bacteria; phylum Caldisericota; class Caldisericia; order Cryosericales; family Cryosericaceae; genus Cryosericum. The sequence continues at coordinate 28,212 of JAJFTL010000015.1, read as the reverse complement.
ACGTACGATTGATCCTCGCCAAGATGGTATTGCCACTTTTTCAGAATCTGTTCGCCCTGCTCGATATCCTCGATATTGTTCATGGCTATCTGGATCAGCATGGAAGACCTCCGATGATATAGGAACAGATTCATTGTACACGCGTTTGTGTGGGGTGCAAAAGCCCGTACACTATGAGTATGAAGAGTGGATTCGTATCTATTTTTGGCAAGCCCAGCGTCGGCAAGTCGTCGCTGATGAACGCGATACTTGGTACCAGGCTGTCCATTGTGTCACCAAAACAGCAGACCACCTGGTACAACATTCTTGGTGTCCTCAACAGGAAGGACGCCCAGGTCTGCTTTGTCGATACACCCGGCTACCATAAGGTGAGCAAGAGCAAACTCAACAAGTATCTCGTCGAGACGGCCCTCCAGTCTCTGGAAGACATCGAGCTCATCTACTTCGTCATTGACCAGTCGGCTTATCTGGATGCTGAATACGAAGAAATGATCACGATTGTCACCAAACCTGGCAAACCGATCTTTTTGGTCGTCAACAAGCTGGACCTGGACACAGCCAAGCGCCATGACCTCGTCGCTGCTCCATTTGTGGAAAAACTTCACCCGACGGCCGTTTTTCATGTGTCGGCAGCAACTGGTGCAGGCATTCCGCAGCTGGTGAAAGCGACAATCGAGACGATGCCCGCAGGTGAACCATACTTCGACGAGAAGACGCTGACGTCCCATCCGATCGAGCTCATTGTGGCCGATACTGTCCGCGAGCAGCTGTTCTCACGCCTGCAGGACGAACTGCCCTATTCTGCGGCCGTCGTCACGGACGACATCACCGAGTCCCCAAAGGGTATCCGTGCTATGGTGAGCATCTACGTTGCCAAGGACTCGCAGAAGGGGATGATCATTGGCAAGGGCGGTGAACTCATCGCAACCATCAAGGACGTCGCCCGCAAGAACCTAGTACGTTTTCTGGGTGAGCGCGTGGAGCTCGATGTCCGCGTCAAGGTTGAGAAGAACTGGAATCGCAAGCCATTGACCATGAAGCGTTTTGGACTGAGCGTCAGCAAGAAGTAGCGGTCGGCCTTCCTTGTTTCAACAAAACGCCGGGTGTGAGCCCGGCGTTTGTGCCACAATACATGGTGATGAAATACCTAAAATGGTCCAGGACTTGCAGCGACGGCCTCTCCTTCGATGAGGTCTGCCGGCTCCATGACGATTGTCCCACCGGTCACGTATTTTACCGTTCCTTTGCGTGCTACGAGTTCCCGCAGTTCCCAGGGAAAGTTAAGTTCTATGGCGCTGACGCCGCGCAGAAAGTCGGAATGCATACTGAACTGCACCTTGTCTCCAGTTCGCTGCATGCGCACAGACAGTTCGCCGAATCCAGACTGCAGACCATGGACATCGATGCCATCCCCAGCAAACAGCTCGGGTACCGGAACCGGCATAATACTCAGATACGTGCCTCGCTCAACGAAGATGAGGCTCGTGAGAAGTGCAATCGCAAGAGCCGTGGCGACAGGGCTGTGACGCACCCCGCCGAGTGCCTGTCTGCTACGCAGGTCAACGTAGTCGGGAAGAGCGTTGGCTATGCCCAGCTGTTCTACGCCATCGCGCATCATCGTCACCGCCGTGGCCTGCCGGCGTAGGACCATGGCCCTGGCATACACCAGTGAAAGGCGGATGTCACCGAGATTACCAACGAAGGGATTCACAATCAGACCATCGCGCAGCCAGCGCTCATCGATCTCGCCCATAGTGCTGGTCAGGCTGGCATCTTCGATGCCGTGCGCTTCAAACAGCGCATAGGCAGCAACGGGCGCGATCTCGGAGAAGTCCAGGCCGTTGGCACCGGAACGCCCGGGGGCGGTTGTCTGCTGCAGCAACCTCAACTGCAGACTGTCGCAGAGCGCAAGGCGTTCCGTATTTCTCTCAGACAGCATATTCTGGTAACTCTCAATGGCCTTCCCGAGGATCAGCGGCAGGACAGGTCCTGAGCGCCGCAATGGTCCCAGCACATCCAGAGCGAAGGGTTCCAGTGGCATCTGCTGCTGCTGGCTGAGCCAGCTGATGAACTGGTCTGCCACGCGAAGCAGTTGCCTGCGGGCCTGGGCCTGGCGTGTGACGCGCAGGTGCCACTCCAGCGCGATGACAAAGCTGGCATAGGCAAGCACTATATCAGAGTGCAAGGCAGGTAGCGGTGGCAACTGAGCGGCATACGAACGCAGAAGCCCGGCGGCCATCTCAATTTCGCCCACACGGTCATACCCCTCAACGAGTGCCGGCAGGGCGACTGCATCTGTCCCGCTATCAAACGTCGATCCCGCCATGGCTTCGAGGGACGAGAGGTGAAACAGCTGGTCGGCAGCAAACCGGTTGAGCCGTTCGTCGCCGGTATGGTAGCCCGTGCGGCGCCCCTGCGTCAGGACAAGTCGATGCTCCTGCTCGAGGATCTCGGCACTCTGTCCGAGCAGAAGAGCCAGCTCCTCCGGCGTGGACGCATGATCCTGATCCACAAAGAAGAAGAACGTGACTTCGGTCTCTCCGCCGGGTTCAACCTGGCGATCGAAGGCAAGTCGAAGCTGCATGAGTCCTTCCGGCGACACCACCTCGGCGCCCGCATCAGCTGGGACCATGCTGCCTGTTCGAGGATCGTAGACGGTCACTGTCATCCTGTTGGGCCTTTCGCGGGCAAACGCAACCCGCTGCCTGTTGAGAACGAGGATGTTGTCACGCTGGAAGCTGAAGTGTTCGAGACTAGTGATGCCTGCCTCGTCAAAGGGTTTCACAAAAAGCGTGAGGGTGACAGAATGGAACACTTCGCTGGTGTTCCGCAGCCGGAATGTCGCCTGGACAAAGGGTAGGCTCATCAGGCTATGAGAAAACGCCGTGCGGGTCACCGTCAACTCGGGAGCCGTCGTGACAACACGGTGAACGCCATCTTCGAAGGATGCCGTTGTCACCGAGGGATCATAGCCTGCCGACGAGCACACCTCGCGTCCCTCTACCCGAGCGACGTAGTCGATGGTAACAGGCACCAGGGTGGGAATGAGCGTGCCGCACTCTTCAGCGTTCACGCTCGCCAGATGCTGGGGAAGCCCGAGATGCGTCAAGCGCTCCCCAGTCAGATTCTCCCACGATGGAATGCTTCCTGCTTCTCCGAACAGCTGCACCTGCAGATAGCGCGGCAGCTCCTCGCGGCTGAACAGTGCAGAGGCAGTCTGTGTCAATACTGTCCGCAAATGCTCTTCCGACTCGGCGCGTACTTGTCGGGTGCCCCCGATCATCTGCAGACGGTCGAGCACCTTGCCCGCGTGCCTCCCAAGCGGAATCGCCCGGGCCCGGCTCTTACCCATCATGTGCAAGCATGGCCTTCAGGAATGCCACGAACAGAGGTCCCGGTTGAAGCGGCTTGGATGAAAGCTCTGGGTGAAACTGGACCCCAACGAAGAAGGGGTGGTCCACGAGTTCGAGGGACTCTACCAGATCCTCCTCAGGGTACACTGCTGAAACCCGCATACCGTGTTCCTCGAAAGCCGCCCGATAGGCGTTGTTGAACTCGTAGCGGTGGCGATGGCGCTCCGAGATGGTCAGCGTGCCATAAGCCTCGGCCACTTTGGTCCCCGGGGTAATGGTATTCTGGTAGGCACCAAGCCGCATCGTCCCACCCAGCTTTTGTACGCCCTTTTGTGATGGCATAAGATAGATGACCAGGTCTTTGGCATCGGGCTTGAATTCCTGAGAGTCGGCATCGGACAGCCCAAGCACATTGCGTGCAAATTCAATACTGGCAACTTGCATGCCGAGACAGATGCCGAGGAACGGAACTGCATGGGTACGCGCATACTGGACAGCCAGAATCATTCCCTCGATCCCCCGCTTTCCAAACCCCCCGGGGACCAAGATCCCGTCGTACCCGCCTGCATCCAGCAGGTGCGTTCCCTGCTTTTCTAGCTCTTCGCTGTCAATCAGGTCAATGTGCAGGTCGCATCCCGTGGCCCACGCGCCATGATGAAGAGCTTCACGCAGCGACAGATACGCATCATTCAGCTGGACATACTTGCCCACGATTGCCAGCCGGCGCGGCGTCTTCGCCTGATCGATGCTCCATGTGAACCGTACCCAGGGTGTTTCCGTCTCGGCTGTCCTCGGCGCCATGCCAAACGCCGACAGGACGAGATGGCCGACGCGCTGTTCTTGCAGATAATTGGGCACCTTGTAGACGGAGGGTAAGTTTGGCAGTGAGATGACGTGGTCCACCGGGACGCCACAGAACAGGGCGACCTTGCGCTTCTGCTCGGGTGGCAGCTCCTTGACGCCACGGGCGACGACCAGCGTCGGCTGTATACCGATCTTGCGCAGCTCGCCGACGCTGTGCTGCGTTGGCTTGGTCTTGAGTTCGTCCGTGGTCTCGAGGTAGGGCACATATGTCAGATGGGCGAAGATGGAGTTGGCGGGATCGTCGGCCCAGAACTCCCGGATGGCCTCAAGGAAGGGCAGGCCCTCGATGTCGCCCACCGTACCGCCCACCTCGACAATCACGAAGTCAGCTTTCGAAGCTTCGGCGACCTTTGTGACACGATGGCGGATCTCGCCCGTCAGGTGAGGAATGATTTGCACTGTGTGCCCAAGGAACTCTCCCTTGCGCTCTTTCTCGATAACGGACAGGTACACCTGTCCACTGGTGATATTATTGATGCGGTGCAGATTCTGGTTGAGGAAACGCTCATAATGTCCGAGGTCAAGGTCTGTCTCTGCGCCATCCTCGGTCACAAAGACTTCCCCGTGCTCGAACGGGTTTTGCACGCCTGCGTCAACGTTGAGGTACGGATCCATTTTCAGAATAGTCACCGAGAAGCCCTCATCCAAGAGGATGCGTCCCAGTGAGGCGGAGAAGATGCCCTTGCCCAGCGATGACATGACACCACCGGTGACGAAGATGAATTTACTCACGGCTCCTCCGCTCTACACTGAACTATGAACCAGACACGTCACCAATTTGGACGATGCTATTTCTGTTCGGCAAGAACCTTCAGTACTGCAGGCATAAAGTCTGGCAGATCGGCAGGCGACCGCGAGGTGACCAGGTTGGCATCCACGACCACCGACTGATCAACCCAGGTGGCTCCGGCATTCGTCAGATCGTCCCTGATCGCCGCAGTACTCGTGAGGGTACGTCCCTTGACAATCCCGGCGCTAATGCCCACCCAGCCACCATGGCAGATCATTGCCACCAGCTCGCCGTCCCTGTTCATTGCTGCAACAAAGGCAAGGATTTCTTTTGATCTGCGAAGATGATCGGGGGCATACCCTCCAGGCACGATCACTCCACCGAACTCGGCAGGCGTCACATCGCCAATGGCGGCATCCGGAGTCAGCGACATTCCGTACTTGCTCCTGAACACGCGCTTCTCGGTTGCAATGCCGACAGACTCAAACCCTGCTTCCTTCAGACGATAATACGGATAGGTGAACTCCCTCTCCTCAACCAGCTCATCCAGCAGGACTGCAATCTTCGTTGACATACCGGCCTCCTCTATGGTGAATGCGTTCCATCTACAGTTTATTCATCTCGGAGCATATGCAAATGAACATGCCCGCATATCCGCCTGATTTCACAAGAGAGGTGCTGCACTGCACGCGCTTTCCTGCTATACTCATCACATGAAACAGCTTGGTGTGGACATAGTGTCCGTGGCGCGTATCCGCGCACTTGGCGAACGATATGGAGACCGCTTTCTGAACCGCGTCTACACGCCGTCCGAGCTCTCTTGCTGTGATCGTGCCGACCGCTGGCAGTGTCTGGCAGGCCGCTGGGCTGCCAAGGAGGCGGTCATCAAGCTCCTGCCCCTGGTGGGGCTTCCGGCACTGCGCGAGGTCCAGATCGTACCAGGTCCAGAGGGCGCACCGATTGCTGTCATCCGTGGAACGCCATGGTTCAACTGTTCCCTGAGCATCAGCCACGAACGCGACTATGCTGTCGCAGTGGCTATGGTGAGCCTGGGAGAATATGGGAGTGTATATGAGAGCGGCGACTCGTAGTCAGATCCGCAGTATCGAGAAACACACATTCAACGAATATGGCATGCCCTCTATTGTGCTCATGGAACGTGCGGGACACGCTGTCGTGGAAACCGCCCTTGAGATGGTGGACGAGGATGCAGAAGACGGACTGAGGCCTCGCTTTGTCGTCCTGTGTGGCACAGGTGGCAACGGCGGTGATGGCTTTGTCGCAGCACGAGATCTTCTGTTCGCCGGCTTTCCCGTTACCGTGTTTGCGGTGCCAGCCAAGGGGCGCCCCAGTGACGATGCTGCTGTGGAGCGGGCCTTTCTTGAACGCATCGCTCCTGAAGACGCCGTCTTCGACGTCGTGAACGAGGAGGTGCTGGGCAGGATCGAACAGTCGATCGACGAGGATACGATCGTGATCGACGCGCTGTTTGGCATCGGCCTCGACCGCGCCATATCAGGGGTGGCCGAGGACATCATCACGATCGTCAATGCAAGTCCTGCTCATGCTGTCATCGCCGTGGACATTCCATCCGGCATCGACTGCGATACTGGAAAAGCACTGGGAATACCGATATTTGCAAGCGACACCGTCACGTTCGGCCTTCCAAAGCTGGGCCTATACCTTGGTGCCGGGGCAGAGGCAGCGGGCGAGATTCATGTCGAACAGCTTATCTATCCTGATATCCTGCTGGATCAGAGTGCCATCCGCGTCGAACTCACCGAGCCCCCCGCGTTCCCCGAGCGCTTGCAGACCATGCACAAGGCCACGTATGGCAAGGTGGCGATCATTGCGGGCTCTCCTGACTATACCGGTGCACCCGTCTTTGCTGCTGAGGCCGCACTGGCGACGGGGACAGGCACGATTCACCTCATCGTCCCGCAGGCTATTGCAGATGTGGTCCGTGTCAAGGTGGACGGACCTGTCGTCCACGCTCTTGCGGGGGACGTTGTGACCGTTGAGCATGTTCCTCACATCCTGGAACTCGTGGAGAACGCGACTGCGGTCCTGCTGGGACCCGGCCTCGGTCGAGATCCTCGGACACTGGAGGCCGTTCTCCAGCTGGCAACTGCTGTTGAGAAGCCACTCATCCTGGACGGGGATGCGCTGTTCGCCTGTGGAGGTCACCTCGATGTCTTGTGGAAGCGTGAGGCTCCGACGGTCCTGACGCCACATGCTGGCGAGTTTGCTCGTCTGGCAGGCCTGACCCTCGAGGACGTCGAAAGGGGCGACACGGTGAAGCTTGTGCAGATCCTTGCCGCTCAGGCAAACGCCGTCGTGCATCTCAAGGGACATCGCTCACTCACTGTCCTTCCTGACGGGTCGGTCTCCATCAACACAACGGGCAATCCAGGGATGGCCAAGCCCGGTATGGGAGATGCGCTTGCAGGCATCATCCTGTCGTTCATCGGACGGGGCGTAGCACCTGATGTGGCCACAGCGCAGGGAGCATACATCCATGGCCTGGCCGGCGATGTGGCAGCCGCGGTTATGGGAGAAGAGTCAATGGGCACCCCCGAGCTCATCATGTCGCTGTCTGTTGCAATCAAGCAATTGAGGGCTGGGTAGGACCACCGGCAGACACTCCTCGCGGAGTGGTCAGCATTACTGACCAGGCACAGCCTGGCAGACCACGTACAGTGGTCAGAGAGGATATAGTTGATGAGCAGCGAAAAGGATTCGATCACCTCGGAAGACCGTGAAGAATGTCTTGAAGCCCTGTGCCGCCTGGAACGTGCGCATCGGCCATCGACGGCCGCGGAACTGGCGGCCCAACGGGACCTCGCCGGCAAGCACCTGTCCGAGCTCCTGTTGGATCTGGCAATGTCTGGCGATGTTGCGATGAACGGATCATCAGTCAGTCTCACGAGCCAAGGGAGAGCAGTCGGAAGACGCATTGTGCGCAGGCATCAGCTGGCCGAGCGAATGTTGTGCATGCTCGGACTTCAGAAGGACACTGCACACAAAGAAGCGTGCAAGCTGGAACACGTGCTGACCGATGCCGAGGCTGCGGACCTCGAGAAGCACATGAGCGTCGTGACCAGCCTGATGGAGCTTGGCGCTGTCACGCTGGGTGAGGCAGTTACGGGCAGGCCATACACTGTGCGCTGGATACGCGGCGGTCAGCAGGTGCGACGGCGGCTGGAAGACATGGGGCTCGGGCAGGGATCTGTCGTGACTGTCTGCAACCGTCAATCCGGGGGACCGGTCGAAGTGGAAGCCCACGGGGCGTGCGTAGCACTGGGACGGGGCATCGCCCAGAAAATTCTGGTCATCCCACGGGAGGAGCGGTGACGGGGGCCGGTGGGGCTGACGCTTCTCACGAACACTTTGACCTGACGATCGCGTTAGCCGGCAACCCCAACGTCGGGAAGTCTGTGATTTTCAACGACCTGACCGGCATGAACCAGATCATCGGCAACTGGCCCGGCAAGACGGTGGAACTGGCCGAAGGTTCGTTTGACTACAAGGGAAAGCACATCCGGGTCGTCGACCTGCCAGGTATCTACTCACTGTCTGCCTACTCCCAGGAAGAGGTCGTCACGCGGGAATTCATTGCTCTTGCCCACCCGGACGTCGTCATCAACGTGGTCGACTCGACAGTGCTGGAACGCAACCTGTATCTCACGCTCCAGCTTCGGGAACTGGGTAGACCTCTGGTAGTGGCACTGAATCTCATCGACCTCGCCGCCAGGGAAGGCTTGGTTCTCGACGAATCGAAGCTTGCTTCGTACCTGGGTGTACCCGTTGTTCGCACATCAGGCTCAGCCGGCAAGGGCCTCGATGTACTCATCGATGCGTGCCTGGCAGTGGCAGGCAAGTCACCGACGGCGCCGGTCCTGTATGGCAAGGAAGTTGAAGGGGCCATCGCGGCGCTCGAAAAGGAACTTGCAACGACCATCCTGCCCGACGGCATGACCGACTATCCTCCACGTTTTCTTGCCATCAAGATGCTGGAGGGAGACGCTGACATCATGGACCGCTGCAAGGCATGCGATTCGCTGACTCGTGTTCTGGCCGGACTTGTCCATGACCTGGAACAGATCCATGGAGAATCCAGCACGAGCATCATCTCTTCCGAACGATACAGTGTCTGCGCCCGTATCACTGCTGCATCGGTACGACATCCCGAGCGGAGGAATGTGGCACCAGGGGATCGTCTGGACAGGCTCCTGTTGCACCGCGTTTTCGGCTGGGTGACCCTGGTCATCGCCATGTTTGCCGTGTTTGGTCTCATCTTCGTACTAGGAGGCCGGCTCTCCTCCGCCCTGGACATCCTCTCTGCATCGCTGGAACGATCCTTTCTGACCCTTCCCATCGTTCCGTGGCTGCGCGATTTCCTGTGGGGCGGCGTCCTCCGGGGCATCTTGGCAGGCATTTCTGTCGCTCTCCCGTACATCGTGCCCTTCTACATCATCCTCTCATTCCTGGAAAACTCGGGATACCTGGCACGCATGGCATTTCTGACTGACGCCATCATGTACCACATGGGACTGCATGGCAAGGCGTTCATACCTATCATCCTGGGGTTCGGGTGTAACGTGCCCGCCGTCCTGGGAACGCGCATCATGGAGCGCGACCGCGACCGGTTCATCGCCGGCGTGCTTGCAACGCTTGTCCCGTGCTCGGCGCGTACGGTCGTCATTCTGGGTCTGGTCGGTGCCTTCATGGGCTTCTGGCCGGCACTGTCTCTGTATCTTATCAGCCTCGTCATCATCTTCATCGTCGGACGCCTGCTCAACCGGTTCATTCCCGGAACCAACCCCGGACTTATCATGGAGATGCCTAGCCTGAAGTGGCCGCCACTCCGCATTACAGCCAAACAGACCTGGTTCAGGCTCAAGGATTTCGTGACCTTCGCCTTTCCCATCATTGCCGCAGGTTCCGTTTTCCTGTACCTCTTTGACAGGCTGGGGTGGCTCTCGGCGGTTACAGCATGGGCTGCACCCTTCACGCAAGGCGTTCTAGGGCTTCCTCCCGTGGCGCTGGTCGTGCTCGTCTTCGGCATCCTGCGTAAGGAACTTGCTCTGATCATGCTGGCCACACTCATGCACACCCCGAATCTGGGAACAGTCATGACGCCGCAGCAGATGTACATCTTTGCCTTGATCGTCATGCTCTACATCCCTTGCGTCAGCACCATTGCCGCCTTGAAGCGAGAGTTTGGCGTTCGGCGTGCCGCGCTTGTCAGCATAGGAGAAGTCGTGATGGCACTGGTTCTTGGCACACTGGTCAATTGGGGCTGGAACCTGGTCTCGTTGATGCGATAGGCCGGAATGAGCACCCCGGACGTTCACCAATTCTTTGACAAAAGGGTCCGCCTGACAATAATGACGCAGGAGAGGTGATGCCATGACACAGCAGGATCTGAGCGAACGGCTGAATCTGTATGAGGCGCTGTCAGAGCGTAACCCGCGCGACGGGCTGATTAGCGTCGCCAGGACTTATCTGTATATCCTGCTGGACCGTCCACAGGACGCACTGAAATCCGCCCTGGAGGCCTCGTTGTCCGTGTCCTCCAAGAGCCTCCGCGTGCAGCTCGCCATTGCTCTCGGATACTATGTGCGCAACAAGCCCAGCGAAGCGCTCATCGAAAATAGGTACGCACTCAATATCGACCCTGCCAGCCCTCTGTGCCACCTGGTGCAGGCGAGCCTTCTGTTCGGTCTCCGGCGCACTGCCGAAGCAAAGCTGGCGTTCCTGAAGTGTCTCTCTCTTTCAACGGACAACACCTTTCTCACCGACCTCAGGCTGCGCAACCGCAAGGCCCTCTGCGCTGCCCAGCTCCAGAATCCTCTGCTTGTTGCATACAGCAACCTGAGGCTGCATGTTCCGGACATGACGGAGGACAGCGTTCAGCAGCTGGTGGAGCAGAATCCCACTGATCCTGTGCTGAAAGTCCTCCTTGCATCTCTGCAGCGGCGCAGTGGCAAGATCCGCGAAGCACTCGTTCTCCTGGAAACTGGTCTTGCAGGCTATGATGCATTTCCGGAGAAGCTTTATCTTCTCTCGAAGATATACGGTGACCAGCTTGGCAATCATGAGAAGGCGGATACCTTCGTCCGGCGACTCCTGGAGGTTGACCCTCTGAACGATAGGGCGACAGGACTAGGCTCCTCCAATCTCGACGAAGAGACGATGCGTCACATCACGTTCATCAAGTCTCTCGAAAACCTTCCCGATTCCATCTTCGGCCGAGTGCTTCCCGTTCATGAGCTTGAAGCCCTTATCGGAACAACTCAACCACAGGAAGCCGATGATACTCCAACGCCAGGCGAGAAAAGAGGCTCTGAAGCACTGAACAGGCCTTTCACCATTCCCGGCCTGCCCCAGGAGCCCCCCGTTCCTGCTGTTGAAGCAACACCCTCTATCGAAGCAACATCGGCAGAAGAATCTCTGGCAGAGCCCTCGCAGCCCATCGTGTCCCACATGGCAAGCCTGCTGGAACAGGCCGAGGTCATTGCACGCGACTTGCGCCCGCTGGCAGGCCCAACACCGATCTCCCATGCCTCAGCAGCGGCTTCTGCTGCGCCAGAGCTTCCTGTGGCCGAAAGTGAGCAGTCATCGGTCGCTGAGCCCACCCCTGACAGCATACCGCAGCACGATGTTCCGCAAGATGCTCCCCGGGAAGCTGACTCCGAACCGCCAGCTGGAGAACCTCCGGAAGCCTCGCTTGAGTCTCCGCGAGTGACCATGCGCCAAGCCAACAATCTTCTGGCAGAATCGCGGTTCGAGGAAGCGTTGCAGGCCTTTCTGGAGTTAAGCCGCGAGAGCTAGCAGCTGGTTTGTTGAACAAATCCGGAATCTGTGCTGTCTAACTAGCGGTGATGCGATGAAAAAGTGGAAACTCGTCACGTTTGCCCTGGTGTTCATGTTGGGCTGTCTGATACTGGTGCCAGTTGCATGCGCAGCATCGACCTTTGCGACGGATCTGGACCTCTATAGGACCCGCAACAAGGCGACGTCTGACGATACACGGGAACTGGTTGCCTATGTTGCCGATGGTCGATTGTTTGCGCGTTCGCTGGGCAAAGTCGGCCCACGGACATCCTCTGCCATCCGCTCATATGTGACCACGCTCGACAATCTCGACAGCTTGACCCGACGTATCGTCCGGGACCAGCGGTCCAGCGAACGCCTGCTTGCCGATGTCCTCAAGCTTGCCAGCCGCAACTATACTGCGGCTGCATGGACACTTCTCAAGAGGGGACTTGCGGGACAGGAGCGCTTCCTCAAGACCATTAGCAGCGCCCAGACGCTGATGGCCAAGTGCAAAGTCCTGCGTGCGCAGCTGACGCCGGCTGGAGGATAGGGAAAGCAGGTGTTCGGTGTCGTTCCAGGCCTTGTGACTGCCCGGCTCACCGGACTGCTGGCAGGGCTTGTTGTTACACCTCTTCTGATGCTGGCGATGATGCGCCATGATGCATATCGTCTGCCAGTGCGACTCTCGTGGTTTAAAGCGTTTGTTGTCTCTGCGGTTTCATTCCTTCTCCTGTTCGCGCCGGTGCTTCTTGTTCCGACGACAGTACTCCTGCAATACTCGGCTGCACAGGACGAACTCCTGCCCATGCTGCTGTGGGGGGTTCTCTGGTTTCTGGCAGCGTTCGCTGCAGCATCGCTGATCGTTTCAGCCGTGTTGAAGCTCTCCTTCGCACAGGCGTTGACCTGGTGGGGTGTCGCATTCACTGCGAGCATGCTTATCAGCTGGCTCGGTGCCCTGGCTCTCGCTTCGATCTACCGGTATCTCATCCTGCCAGGGCTCACCGACTTTTTCTAGCATCGATGGCCCGGGATTTTGAGGAGATTATGAACAGCTGCGCCAACGAAGTATATGCTTATCTGCTCGCGCGAATGGGCAACCGCTTTGATGCCGACGACGTCTTCCAGTCGACGTTTTTGAAGGTGCGGCGCTTTCTGCCGAACTTTCGGGGTGAAGCCAGTCCGACTACGTGGGTCATGAGGATCGCGATGAATGAAGCCAGCAGCTTTCGGCGTGACCAAGGGCGCGAACTTTCGCTGGTCACCCCCGAAGATGCGCTGCCCGATCCGAGCACTGACCGCATGGGCTATGACCCCGCTCAGGCCGAGACTGTTCAGGATATTACAGAAGGCATGCGGCATCTACCGGGGGACCTGAGGGATGTCCTCTACTTCTTTTACTACAAGGCACTATCTTACGAGCAGATTGCGACATTGCTTGGAATACCGAAGGGAACGGTGAAGTCACGCATTTTTCGGGCGAAGCAGGAATTGAGAGTATATCTGGAGGCACATCGTGACCGTCGAACATAAGGACGAAGACCTGGATCAGGCATTGCGCGGATACTATCACGCCATCCTGGACGGTGTCACGGCGCCAGAGCATCTGCGACGCCAGGTACTTGCACACACGGAACAGAAGCGCTGGTACATGACACCGTGGGCACCCGTCCTTGCACTGGCTCTGGCCAGCGCATCGTTCTTTGTTGTTCTCGCCTCATCGCGTATGGCCGAGATCATATTCGGGTTCTAGGCATATCTACTGGTGCCAGGTTTCGCCAACCCTGTCAGGAACAGGCTGAACAGCGTGTGCCTTCCCGTTTGCATTTTCCAGAGGAAGACTATAGTTTTTCTATGGAGAAGTGGCGCGTATCGTGAACCCTGGCCAACGTAACACCGTCAGAATACTAGTTCTGGTTCGCTATGCCATCATCGCCGTAGGTAGTGTCTGGTGGCTTCTCACTACACTGGGACAGCCGCCCGGGCGCTCCATCCTGGTCGTCCCGCTCGCATTGCTTGTCGGCAGCATCCTCTTCAACGTCGGCCTCGACCTCATCGACCGCTTTTCCTCCCGCACCAGCGTCCTACGCATTCTACTGCATCACCAGATCCTGTTCGATCTCATTGTCATGAATACCTTCGTAGGAGCAATGGGGAGCCCCCTGCTGATGGGCAGGCCCGTCTTCTATGGTGGGACGCGTGTGCTGCCCTTCGATAGCAGCATTGTCATCGGCACTACGCTCCTTGTCCTTGCTCTGCTCGTTCTGCACAGCGGGCATGTTGCCATCTATGTTGCCGCTGCCCTGATCGGCGTGCTGGTCAGTCAGGGCACCTGGAGTGTCCAACAGCATGGCATCGGGTTCATTCAGGCGCTGCGTTCGGCAAACTGGGGGGCGATCAGTACAGGCTTGCTGGCGGTTGCTGGCATTGGATGCCTTGCTTCTGCTGTGGAGGCATATGTCAGGCACAGCCTTGTTGCCATGGATGCCCGTATTGCCAGTATCAGCCGCGATAAGGAACGCATGCAGGCGGCCTTCCACAAACTGTCGTTTTTGACCGCTATCATCCACGACATGGCTGCATCGCAGGAATATGAGCAAGTGCTCGAAGCAATCACGGACCGTGCAGCGATGTTTTTCTCTGCCGATGACGCTGTTGTGGCAACCGTCGATGCCGATATGGAACACCTTTCTGTCGTTGCTGCCAAAAGTGAGTACCGGGACGTGCTCTTCAAGCAGAAGATCCGACGGGGAGAAGGCATTCTCGGGAGCGTCTTCAACGGCGACATGCCGGAACTCATCAAGAATGCTCTGCTCGACCCGCGTGCGGTGCAAATCTACGGTACTCCCGAGGAGCCAGAATCGATCATGGCCGCTCCTCTGCGCAAGGGCAGTCAGAAGTATGGCCTGGTCTCTGTGAGTCGCGTCGGGACACAGAATCCGTTCACCGAGGATGATCTGGCCCTGTTTACGTCGTTTGCCAACATCGCTGCCTCTGTTATGGACAATGCCGCGATGACAAAAGACCTCAAGCGCAAGAACTTCACGCTGTCCGTCACCAACAAGCTGTCCTCTGCTATCGTCTCGCCGCTGCCCTTCGATGAAGAGATTCATAGCTTCCTGTCCATCATGAAGGATGAGTTTCAACTTTCGCGCCTCAGCCTGATGATCGTTGACGATGATCGCTTCACGCGGTTCTATGCCGTACCAGAGCCGAAGCCGCCGCCGCAGGACCTCCTGGCCCGTCTGAACGCTGGACAGGGCGTCCTTGCACAGGCTCTGCGCGAGCGGACGATCATCAATGTCCCCGATGTTACCAGAAACACCAACTATCTTGCGATCGATGAAACGACGGGCAGTGAGTTGGCCATTCCGCTGAAGAATGCGGAGGGCCGTATCATCGCCATCCTGAACCTCGAGAGCGGGCAAGGCGGCTACTTCACCAGCGACGTTTCGTCCGACATTCTGACGGTTGCCGGGGAGGTTCAGGGATTCCTTCAGGGGAGGCTCACCTGGGAGGAAGTGCAAGACCAACGCAATATCCAGGAGGCAATCAATAGAGCCGAACTGGAAAACATCGAGGTGTCTACACCAGAACAGGTAACCGTACACCTGGGCCGCCTTCTCCAGCGCATCCTCCGCGGGCTGGGAAGCGCCGTTCTCGTAGAGAATTCCGGGAACTTGGCACGCGCGTGGACCTCGGTTCATGCCGGCGGGTTGGACGGAGGAGAGTCTCTCCATCTCTTTGAGAGCGAGCTGCGGGCCCGGCTGGACGCGACACACTCGCTATCGCGTGCGGTCGCCGGCCTGCTGCAGGGACGCGACCTGCTGGTACGCCAGCTCCACTTTGAGGAGAGGCCGGTAGGTTTTGTCGTCGTGGGGATCGGCGACTTCAGGCCATTGAGCAACAGGGAGACGAGTGCCTTCGACCTCTTCATGGCGTATGCAGAGTCGGTTATCCAGCGGGTCTTCGTGAAGAGGAGCTCCGCCATGCTCATGCAGTATAGCTTAGCTGCAAAGGAACTGGTTGACGCATCCTTCAAGCGCACAGACCTTCGGCAGTTCCTGGATGCCACCGCCCGCAAGCTGCAGGAGGTCATGCAGGCAGATGGCGCAGCGTATATACCATTTGACGCAGACAACAGGCGTCTGGACCCTGCTCAGGCCGATATCGTGGGCTTTGTGCCGGAGCCGCATGCCGAGCCGGGCATCTTGACTGAAGCCTTTACAAGTTCCAGTTTGACGATCATCCACCAAGACGTTTCTGGCGGCGTGGTTCCATTCGATCCCGGAGCAGCGACCGAGCTGACACTGCGCGTGATGCTGGAACGCGTCCTGCACGGGGTGCTGTATGTTTCCTTCAAACGCCCGGTGCTGATCACCGACGAGGAGATCCGCATGGTGGAATCCTTCGTGTCTGATTGCAGTCTGGTCGCGGAGAATATCCTGTACGTGCACCGCATCGATGAATTGTCGGTAACAGATGAGCTGACGGGTCTGGGCAACTACCGCGCATTTGTCGCACACTCGGTAGAGCAGTCAGAGCGAACGGCCCGCTTCGGTGAGAAGTTCTCCCTGCTGTTCTTTGACATCGACGACTTCAAGAAATATAACGATACCTACTCGCACCTGGATGGAAACCTTGCACTTCAGGGCATCGCCGACATCCTGCGCCAGAACATCCGGACGGTTGATTCGGCGTACAGGTACGGCGGCGAAGAGTTTGTCATCCTGATGCCCGAGGCCTCACCTGAAGATGCCCGCAAAGTGGCAGAGCGCATTCGCCTGGCTGTCGAGCGCAACAGTGCTCGTGATCGCCGCCACTTCCGCAGCGTGCTTACGGTAAGCGGTGGCGTGACAAGCTTCGACGATCGGGTTTCCGATCCAAAGAACTTACTTCTCCTTGCAGACCTGGCCATGTACCAGGCCAAAAAGAATGGGAAGAACGCCATCTACGTCCTAGAGACTCTGGCTGGACAGAAGCGGCTGCACCCAGGGTCACACTGACAGAGCCCTGTTATCCTGCTATTCGTTGCATTGCGACTTGTTTTCCGTATACTTATCGTGTTCGCGTTCTTACCATGCGGAGAGGTGGCTGAGCGGCTGAAAGCACTCGCCTGGAGAGCGAGTAGGTGGGTAACCCCTGCCTCGTGGGTTCAAATCCCACCCTCTCCGCCAGCGTGGGACCGATCACAAATGTTGTCAGCGTAGCACATTGGACTCATTCGAGCCAAACATATCAGCAGTTCGTGCTGTTTGGCTCCGAAAGGAAGTTGCAGAAGATTGCACCGGGAGGCTCGCTCAATGTTCAGAGACTTCACGCGAACAGTTGGACGACCGGTCGAGGAAACCTGACGATACACTATGCACGCACTGAAACGATGATATCTTGATGAACTGGATTCGTCTGCAGGAACGGCGCTTGCTGCCCACACGGGATCCCGGCATGACGGGTAGGGCAATCCTTGCCATGATGGCATGCAGGTTCAACATCCCGGAGACATTTCTCCTGCCGGCAAGCGCGTATGGTCGCGTTCTTGCTGGAACAGGGACAGTGCCTGGAGCCCGTCAGGCACTGGGGAAGTATGACTTCCATACCGATATTCCATCCTTTACCCGGCTGATCGAAGCACTTGGTTCTGACATCGCGATACGGTGTTCACCGGTGGTGCCACGAACGTGGTTGTGGCTGGATCCGGAAGGGTTTGACACACCGACGGTCTGTCACGGAATGGGCGAACTTCAGGAAGCCGTCCGGGGTGCTTGGTTGAAGCTCCTGGACGCGGATATAGTACGGCAGGCTCATGATGCCGGCATACCAGAAACATCGTATCTGCGTGCCATATCCATGGCTGTCCTTGCTCAGCGCGCCGAACTGTATCCCGGCCTCGCCGGCCGCACGTGGTCGCCGGATCCAGGACTGGCAGAACCAAATGCCCTTGTCCAGTGCCGACTGGGAGCAAGCGATCCTGAGGCTGCTGCCTGGGCTTGGACGGTGACTGCCAATGGCAAGATCCTTGACCGGCCTGGATCGTTACCTGTCGACGAGCGCCCGATCATGCAATCTGCGCGTCTCGCCGCGGTCCTTGCACGTCGCATGGGCAAGCCCTGCACTCTTGACTGGGTATGGGATGGGCAGGAACTCATGTTCCTGTCTGCCTTGCCTGTCGCCCCGCACATTGGCATCCGGGCATTCACGTGCCGGCCGATGGACCGCCTGGTGCCGCGCCCGCTCAGCCCGATGGCAGCAGACATTGTCGTCAGACTGCTCCACGACGTGGTCGAGGATGCCGGAACGCTGCTCCTTGGGAAAAGACTGCCTGCTGTGCCACCAGATGTGGCCATGGCTTCTCTGGGTCGTGTGTACATCGACTCGAGATATGTCCAGACGCTGTTTCAACAGGTTGGCCTGCCACCAGAGAGCCTGAACGGCCTCCTGTTGCAGCAGGAGCTGGGCACCATGAAGGTGTCGCCGGCCGTCGTTCATCTTGCACGTGCAGCGCTTGCCGTGCGCTTGGCTGTGCCGCGTCTGGAGCGATGGGTAAGCGATAACCGAGACCAGCTCACGGCACTGGACCTTGTCGATGTCGATACCGCGACGGTTGGTGAAACGCTGGACTTGGTCCAGCAACTGCTGACGCTTGTGCGCCCTCTCGCACTGGACCTTCTTCTTCTGTTGGTCTCATCGTCGCTGCGGTCAGATGGCTTGAGGCGTGCACTGGCACATCGCCACCTCGATCAGCATCTGGGCGAGGCGCTGGAAGCGGCCAATGACACCGCCGGCCTGGATCCATGGGCTCACCTGGACCGCATCGCGGCCAACATCTCTGACCAGACTGCACGCCTTGCCACAGATGCACTGTCTGCAGGCAGTCCCGAACAGGCTATGCAGATCCTGGGCTCGGATGTCACGGTCCTCCGCGACATCGAAGCCTTCATGCGTTCGTTTGCCTTCTTCCGGACGGCGGTGATTGACGTGGGATCACCAACACTCCGGGAACGTGCAGACCTTCTGCCTGTGGCCCTGTTGCGCGCATGGGAAACCGGGGCAGCCGCCCGGGTCGAAGCAGCCCATGATCCGATCGCATGGCTGAGCACATTGTCTGGTGACAACGACCTCCTTCTCCGGAAGCGGTATCAGGCAGTCATACGGACATCTGCCACAACCGAGAAGGCCTGGTTCTACCTTGCTAAGTCGCTGTCCCGGGCCCGCATACTGCTGCTGCACGCCGGCGACCTTCTCGTCGAGCAAGGCCAGCTGGACCGGCGTGACGAGATCATGCTGCTCAGCCGGGAGGAACTGACGCAAGGCCGCAACCTCAGGGAAACAGTCAGCCAGCGGGCAGTATTACAAAGCGATGCTCCCACGCCGGAAGTCATCATCGTCAGGGAGCCCTTGCACCAGGAGGCCCCTCAGATGTCCCCTCCCCCGCTGGCAAGTGCTGGCTAGGTGTGGTTGGAGGGCAGCCTCGGAACCAGGTAGTTCACGAAAGCACTAAAGTTCCGCGTCTGCATATAGATGGTCCCCGGTCCCGTCAAGTCGACGACCAGGCCCTCACCGGAGAACAGTGTCTGCTTGACCCCGCCTATCGCCCGGACACGGTATCCCATCGTCGCATCGAACGCCACCATGTGCCCCGTGTCCATGACCAGCTGCTCTCCTGGCGCCAGCGTAACTGAATGGATAGCTCCGTAGCTGGACATGAACAGCATTCCGGTGCCTGTCGCCTTCAGCACAAACAGTCCCTCACGGGAGAAGAATGTCCGTGCTCCACCCCACGTCGTGTCGAGATCGATGGAAGGCGAGGATGCGAGAAACGAGCCCGACTGGACAAACAGGCTTTCACCCCTCATGTGGCGAGCGGCAATATCGCCCACCATAGTTGGCGCCAGCGTCACAGTGCCCTGCCCGTCCTGCGCAGTTAATGTGTTCTGGAACATGCTCTCCCCACCGATCGACCGCTTCAGAGCACCAAAGAGGCCTCCCCTGGCTCCCGTGTCGATGCTGATATTGGGTGTCACGCTAACCATGGCATCCAATTCGGCGACGATCGACTCTGACGGGTCGAGCTGAAGTTCGAGCAGGGAGTAGGACGGCTGATACATGATCTTGTACTGCATGGGTTCCTCCTGTCAATTGGGTGCAGCTTCAGGTTGCTGTCCCTGCTAGCAAGGTACAGAAGGCCGCCCTGCTGTCAAGCAGCTAGCCGGCGGCGTCGAGGCGTCTATCATCGTAGACTCTGGTAGGATCCGGGTGTCAACGAATCGCCCCCGAATGCATGAGGACTGATGGTGTACTGGATCCAGCGCGACATGTGCACGACACCCGGGTGTTGCCGTGGGCGACTGATATGGCACGCAATCTGTGCCAACCACTGACAGTCCATGTCATGCCGGCTTCGCGTTTCTTGGCGCGACCCTCCGAGCGTATCGTTGCTGAGACCGCATCCTGCGCTACAATGCTCATGGAGGTGATGCCATGGAGCTAGAACTGGTAGCGATCACAAAAGACGAGGACATGAACGTCATTGTCGGCCAGACACACTTCATCAAGAGTGTCGAGGACATCTACGAAGCAGTGGTGAACGCCGTTCCTGGCGTGAAGTTTGGGCTGGCGTTCAACGAGGCGTCAGGGGTCTGTCTTGTACGGAGTGCAGGGACGGACCAGCGCCTCATCGATCTTGCTCGCACCAACGCGATGAACATCGGAGCAGGGCACATGTTTGTCATCGTGCTGGGCAATGCGTATCCGATCAACGTCCTGAACGCCATCAAGGCGGTGCCAGAGGTCTGCACGATCTTCGCTGCCACAGCAAACGCGCTCAAAGTGATTGTTGCGGATGACGGAACAGGACGCGGCATCCTCGGGGTCATCGATGGGCAGAAGCCGAAGGGTGTTGAGATTGAACAGGATGCGGCAGATAGGAAGGCTCTGCTGCGGCGGTTCGGCTACAAGTTCTGAGCAGATGGGAGGATTTCTGACATTGCCGCGAGCGGTGGCAGTCTAGAAGCCTCGAGGAGCCAGGATTGCAATCAGGACGACTGTGCCGATCAGCCACACTCCTGTCATGATGCCCCCGGTGACAAGAGCCCTGTGCGCTTGGCCTTGATCGAAGGCAGAACCTCCGACAAGATCGAACATGTCCTGCGCCTCGCGCGCAAACAGGACGGCTAGCAGCCCAAGGACAACGCCCGCTACCGGAACAAAGATCGACGCTAGGGCAAAGTGCCGAGCAAGCGTCACCAATTCTGACTGGCGCTGCATGACGCTGCTCAGGCGGACGTGCGCTGGATCGAAAATGGAATCGAGGGTGTGATCCCTGGAGACGTCGGCTGCTGCGCCCGGAATGGAATCACCGGACTGCTCCAGTCTGGGCGAGATAGGCGTGGCGCGTGTCTTTTTCTTCTTGTTCCTGTGTCCTGGGGCTCCCATGGCTGCGAGACTGTCAGACAACCTCGCCTGTCTCCTCACCGGCACTGCGCATGATATGGTACCGATGGACCAGGGCGACACCTGCCGCCAGCGATGCTCCCACCGAACAGTACTTCGTTGCCGACAGCGAGATTGCTTTGACCACATTCTCTGTTGCTACACTCTCACTTGTCAGGTAGTAGTCGATGTAGACGCGCGTGTACTTTTTTGGGTGTTCCAGCGCCTTCTCCCCCGTCAGCTCGACGCGGAAGCCAGTGAAAGATTCCTTCATCTTGGTGAGGATCGACACAACATCCATGCCCGTGCACCCGCCCAGTGCCAGCAGCAGCAATTCCATGGGGCTTGCTCCAGCCCCGTGGCCGCCGCCTGCCTCGGCCGAGTCCAGGACGACCCAATGATTCGATGGTCCGCGCCCCACAAAGGTCAGTCCCTCTGTCTGAACGACTTCGGCATGCACCACATTATTGTCTGCCATACAGCACCTCCGACCTCAAAATCTGCTTGACCGGCCATTGACACCGGTAAAACCTTGTACCACCTGGAAGCAGGTGCGACGCATCAAGATGCCAGGACAGGTTCCTGCCGGACAATGACCGATCGCGGATACGAAATCGTGACATGCGTTCCGACGCCCACTGTACTCGCAATCTCAAGTTGCCCGCCTTCAATCTGGACCAGATCCCTCGCGATGGGCAGCCCCAGCCCCAACCCTCCGCTTCTCCTGTTCCGCGAACGGTCGCCGCGGAAAAAACGGTCGAACACGTGTGCCAGGTCCGCTTCTGGAATCCCGCAGCCCGAGTCCTCCACTACAATGCTGATGCCATGAACATTGTCAGCCTTGCTCGACAGCGTGACCGCATTGCCTGACGCCGTTGCCGTAATCGCGTTGGTCAGGAGATTGGCCAGAGCCCGATCGAGAAGCTGGCGGTCAAGATGGACGTTCACATGTGCTTCAAAGTGGTGTGACAACAGGACTCCCTTGTTTGCCGCAACGGGGGCAAACCTCCGCCAGATATAGCCAAGGACCTCGTCTATATCGAAGGTGGAGGGCTCAGGACGGACAGTGTTGTTGTCGATCTGAGCAATCTGCCGCAGTTCGTTGATCATGACCTCGAGATTGGCTGTCTCCTGTGAAATCGCCTCAGTCGCGGAGTGCAGTTCCTCGGGACTGGAGATGAGCCCCGCGTCAAGTGCCTCCACGTACCCCTTGATAACAGTAACGGGCGTGCGAAGTTCGTGCGAAAGATTGGAGAACAGCTCGCGCTCGACCTCGTCACGGCATTTCAACTCTTGGGCCATGTGATTCAGCGCGTCGGACAGCTCAGCAAACTCGCGCATTCCCTGGTTGTTCGAGATATGCGCATCGTAGTCGCCGTGACCGATGCGGTCCGCAAAACCGGCAAAACTGGCAATGGGGCGAGAAAAGCGCCGTGTCAACCAGGTTGCGACGACAAGTGCGATCAACATGACGGCGCATCCCCCGATCCACACGGAAATGCGCATCATGTCATGAAACCGAAGATATGCGTCCGTCAACAGATAGGCGTCCGGCTCGATTACCGCCGATGTGACGCCGAACGGCGATCCATATCCGCCAGACAGGAACGTCCTGAATGTTCGCATGAAGAAAGCGTCCGCCACCGTTACCGACAGCACCATCACCAGCAGCAGCAGTGCTGCATAGCTGAGGATCAGCCTGCTATGAAAGCTGGACGTCCACTTCCTCAACGAAGCACGCTATACCAGGATGCGATATCCGATCCCGTAGATGGATTCAATATACGTGGGATTTCCGGGATCGTCCTGGATTTTCTTGCGGATGTTCTTGATATAGGCATCGATGGTCCGGTCGAAGACCTCGTCATCGCTGCCGCCGTAGATTTCCTTGATGAGGCTGGAACGAGAGACAGGCTCTCCGTTTGCCTTGACCAGCAGGGTGAATACCTCGAACTCCTTGGGAGTCAGCATGATGTCCTTGCCTGCTTTGACCACACGGTGCTTGCCTGGATAAACAGTGATGTCCTTGAAGACTAGCTTCTCCACCGGTGCCGTATCCGCCAGACGCTCCCAGTCGTACCGCCTGAGTGCCGCCTTAATTCGGGCGATCAGTTCGCGCGGACTGAACGGCTTGGTCACATAATCATCGGCTCCGATCTCCAGGCCTTCAAGCTTCTGAAGCTCGTCACTCTTGGCTGTCACCATGATGATCGGTACCGTCGATTTCTTGCGGATCTCACGGCACACGTCCTCGCCGCTCATCTCAGGCAGCATGAGGTCCAGGATCACAAGGTCGGGCTTCTGCTCGTCGAACAGGCGCAGTGCTTCCTTTCCGGTCGTCGCCAGCACGGGTTCGTAGCCTTCCTTCTGCAGATAAAGCTTCTCGAGCGTACGGATGTTCTCTTCATCTTCGACTACCAGTATCTTTCTCATAGTTGTATTCTACCCTCGATGTAGGTCGGTGTTGCGGTCATGTGTGAACAGACAATGAACCAAAAGGCAGCATGAACAGCGGTCTCGGTCCAGTCGCGCCAGAAACTGACGTTCAGCCGTACGTGCAGTCTCAATTGTGAAGAACATGGCATCATACTAGCACCCTGTGGAACGGATGCAACACCGGAATCATGGCTCCGCCCCGCAGGTCGAAGCCCACGGGGCGGAACAACGCATGCTATGACTGCAGAATCTCAGTGAAGCTCGAAACTCACAGACACCGAAACAGACAGCTCACTCGTGCCGGTTTCCACAGGGACGGACATTGCATAGCCCCCCATGCCCTCGGCGCCAGCCAGGACCAGTGAAGGTCCGGACCAGTCGGCGGCAACCGAAACGATATCGCCCAAGGTATGGGTCGTGCCTTCCAGCGTTCCCAGGGCTTTCGCCCGGGCGTTCGCCATGGCATTTTTCACGAGTTTCGCTTTCAGCTCCTCTCGGTTGGTGATATCGAAGCGAATGCTGTTGAAGATGTTCACTCCGGCTTTCGATCCTGCATCGATGACCGAGGAGACAAGATTCGGCTTGATCTGGACAGTCATGGTATTGCTCACCCGCCATCCGGTGGGTTTCGACTGCCCGCTGGAATAGTCAAAGTTCTGATTGACATAGAAATTGCTGGTCTGAATATCCTCGGATTTCACCCCGGCTCCCTTGAGGGCAGCGAGCACGGCGTTCATGGTGGCGGAGTTGTCCTCCTGAGCCTTCTCCACCGTTGGGGCATCTGTCTGGACGCCAAGGTCCAGGTGGGCGACATCCGGTACAAACGACTGCTGGGCCCTGCCGGTTGCGGCGACGACCCTGAGCTGGGGTGCGGCAGGGCGTGCAACAGCAAGGACCAGTCCCGCCGCAGCAATAGCCACTGCAACGACAAGCAGACTAATGATCACTCCCTCATGCTTCATGCTGCACACCCCTGTGATTCGTTACCTGCTGGGTTCAGGGTTTCGGATAGGTGATCTCTACGCCCTGTGTCGCTTGAATCCACGTCACCTGCGCGTTAAATGCCTCAGAGATGAAGCGGATGGGCACCATGGTCGTGCCACTGATGATGGTCGGCAGACCCTGGAGGATGACCCTCTTGCCATTCACCGACGCATAGTTGTAACCAATCTGGAGATAGATCGTCGTGGAACCAAGTTGAATCCGGACAAGTTTGAATACTGGTTCCCACTCAACTGTTGCACCGAATGCTTCTCCGATGAACCGAAGCGGGACCATGACTGTACCCTTGACGTTAACGGGGGCAACCTGCAGCGCCTTCGTCGTGTCGTTGATCATCGCCGTCTTGTTGCCGACCTGAAGCCGGATCAGCGTACGCGCCACGTATGTGACAGGGAGGCCAGTCTTGGCAACGTTGCCAGCCGCATCTTTCGAGGTTATGTCGATGACGTTCAGCCCTTCCTTCGGGAACATGTACATGACGCTGAACGAGCCGTCTGCCGCTACGTTCACCTGTGAGCCGGCGACCGTTACGATTGATCCGGGATCAGTCTTGCCAGCTACCGTCACCTGCTGCGTCATCGCCGTCGAGTAGATCTTCGGCGACGTTATGGTGAGCATGGGTGGCTTGGTGTCGAGCGTCACATTCACACGTGTCTGACCGACATTGCCCGCGACGTCCGTCGCGACGACCTGGATGGCGTTGACCCCCTCGCTGAGGTTGACGATCGCAGAGAAATCACCCGACGGTTGGACAGTCGCGGATACTCCGTTTACAGTGACCGAGCTTCCCGCTTCCGTGCGACCCGTCAGCGTCATGCTCTGACTGCTGCCCACGCTTCCTTCTGCTGGCGAGAGGATCGTGATCTGAGGCGCCGAGGTCTTCACTTTGAGGCTCAGTGTGTTCGGATCTTCCTGGTTCTGTGCGTTGTCCCGCGCATAGTACGTGATCGTGATGTTTCCGTCAGGAACCTGGACCGGCGACGTGTACAGGGTCTCTGCACCGCTGTTGATACGGTAATAGATTGAGAACCCGGCACTAGAACCGCTGGTGATGGCAATGGTAACGACGGGGCGTGTCTTGTAGTATCCATTGAGTCCATCAGGATTCACAGGGTTCACCGTTGCGGTAGTATGGGCAAGGGCGACAATCTGATACGCCGCGCTCGACACACTGCTGTTCTCGGAGGTCGTGTAAGCTTGAAGAACCACAGACTGCGGGCTTGACGGATTGCGGATGCCAGCGGCCTTGTCGAACACGACCTGGATCTGCGCATTTGCGCTGACGTTGGCTGCCACAGTGAGATCGATGCGCTGGCCAATGACCTGTACTGCATATGGTATCAGCCCATTGAGACGAACAGCATTGGTCGCAATAGTCGCAGGTATGCTAGTGCCGGTTGGGAAGACTATTGAGACTCTTCCCTGGTTGGCTGTGAGATCGCCGGCAGGACCCGTCGTGAAGGTGACAGTGTAGCCGGAGTTCAGGCCAGCTCCATTAGTCGTAAGGATCACCTGCGGCTGCGAAATGGACGAGTTCGTGGTTACGAATGACACCTGAGACTGTGTCAAGTCCGAGCTAGTCTTGACTTTGATATTGACGGTAGTCCCCGTGGGTGCGGGATTCCTGATGCCGAAATCGCGTGTGAACACCAGCACGACCGATGCCTGAGCACCGATGGTAACCGGGGTCGTGACGACGAGCGTATCACTGTCCGGGCGGGAGACCGTTTGAGCGTTGGTCCCATTGACCGTAACGCGACTGGCGACTGGCGACGTCGGGAGTGAAACACCCGACGAAAAGTCCACGGTGATCGTCCCTATGCCCGCCTGCAAGGAGCCCGTTGAACTGGTGTTGAATGTCAGCCGATATTCAGCGAGAGCCGACTGTGCACGCGGATCGACTGCAAGAGTCAGCCCCGTGACTGACGTCCCGGTGATGACATAGTCGTTGGACTGGACAGGTGTCGAATCCTTGCTGGTAAACACATTCACCTTGTAGGTGCCCGGGGTAGCCGGGTTTGTGATGCCAAACGTCGTCTGGATCTGAAGTTGGACGAAAGCACTTGCAGGAATCGACATTGCGGGCGGCAGCGATATCTGCAGCGTGTTCAGCGTCCGTGTCGCGTTCAGCGAAGGCTGACCGTTGACCAGGATCAACGTCGGGTTGATAAACGCGGGGTACCCTGTTCCAGCAGGGAACTGCACGCTGATGCTGTCGCCGGGAACGAGACCGCCCGAGGTGCTTGTCGAGAAGAATAGCGTATATGTGGCAGCTGTCGATGGAGTCAGTGGACTGACGGCAACGGTGACGGCGCCAATCGTCGTCCCTGTGATTGAGACTTGGTTGGAGGAAGCTGGGACGGTGTCTGCTGCTGTTGCCAGCAAAACAGAGTACGTGCCGGCAACCGGTGTGTTCACCAGGCCATAGGTTGTCAGGATCTGGATACTTACAAATGCCGAGGCACTGATGCCGCCGGTCATTGCAGCTGGAACCTGTATTGTCAGGACCGATCCTGAGCCTGTTGCAGCCGTCACAGGTACGCTCGAGTAGGAACCGGAAGAGATCAGGATGGAGCCTGCAGGCATAGAAGCCGGAAGCCTCGTGCCCGCCGGGAACGTGACAGTGATCGTCTGTCCCACCGCGAGAGCGCCAGTAGCGCTGGTGGCAAAACTCAGCGACCACGAGGCGACTGCGCTGGTCGTCGCAGGGGTCACAAACGCCGACAGACCTGTGATGCCGGTCGTGCCGATGCTGATCAACCCGGTACCCGGCGCCGTATCCCCGGTCGTCGTTGCATTGATCGAGTAGTTGCCGGCCACGGATGGGTTCTTGATAGCGGGACTCGCTTGAATGGTAACTGAGATCGTTCCAGCGGAAATGGCTGTTGAGGACGACAACTGTATGAAGACGCTGGTTCCGAAAATCGTGACGAAGGATGGGGCTACAGTCCCATTGATACTGACCAGCGTAGGACTCATGCTACCGGGCATCATTACGAACGAAGATGGAAAGTTGACCTGAATCCATCCACCCAAGGCAATAGCATTGGCTCCGAGCAGTTGAATCGAATAGGATGCGTAGGATCCTGCGGTGTTCGGACTTGCAGTTGCAAGAATCCCGGACATGGCCGCGTCTACATTCACAACGCCCCCGAGCGCTCCCAGTATAAGTGCCAGAACTAGTACCAGTGACAACAACTTCTTCATTTGTACCTCCTCGTACCTTCTCAGTTCATACTTCGCGCGGTGCTTCAACGAGCTATAGCACCTCAAGTTCTCATCCTTTCACAAGTTTGCCCGAATAATTATAATTTGCAACACTAATATGTGAACTCATCCAAGCGTACCATCTTGCTTCAGATCCCGAAAGCAACATCTGAGGCAATCTCCGATACCCTTCACACTCGCGTCGTGGAGAAAGCCGCTCTAATCTCAGAGCTCAAAGACAAGCGTTGAGACTCCCTTCTACAGGCACCTCCCAGTTGCTACTATTAACAGTGTGACAGTCACAGATCATTCTGCAACACCAAAACAAGATGATTCCCCCACATAGATAACGAAGTTCAAGCAATTGTCTGA
>JAJFTL010000014.1 GCA_021373025.1 bacterium | reverse complement strand
CTTGTAGGTTGCGGCAGCCAGGCGCACGGCAGTGGCAGGGAAGGTCATGGTGCCCGCTGCTGGGTCAAGGACGGTGACGCTGGGGTCGGCCAGGCCGTCGGGCTTGCCAAAGGAGTCGCGCAGGATCTGGTCAACGCTGCGGACGATGTAGCTGACCACGGGTTGAGGCGTGTAGTAGACGCCATGCTGCTTCTTCTTGGCAGGATCGTACTCGCCAAGAAAGGTCTCGTAGAAATCGGCGACCGGATCACGGCCGTTCTTGTCGTATTCCTGGAACATCACGTTCGTGTCGGCAACGGCCAGCACGTCCGCGATGTCGTCGATGATGACACTCAGGCGCTCCGGAGTCTCGCCGATGGAGATGTACTTGAACAGCTTGCGCAGGATGCCGATGGTCGCCGGGATGCCATTAAGCGCAGTCTCGCGGGTAAAGGTGCCGGTCACGCGCATACGCGCTGCGAACAGACCATAGGTGATGGTCTGCGCGTAGAGGTCGGCAAAGGTGTCGCTGGTCAGGTCGGACATCAGGACTTGCTTGAACTCGGCCATAAGGTTGACGAGTTCGCTGCCCCGCTTGTGGTCCTCATCGTCGAGCAGTTGTGCCAGCACCTGCTGCTGCAGGTAGCGTGTGCGGTCAGCCAGCGCGATGGCCAGCGTCTGGGCTGTATACTCTTTGGGCAGCTGGAAGTCGAAGAAGCGTTCCACCAGCTCGCGGAACTGGTCCTCGTGCTGGAACGGCACCTTCATGCTCGCTTGCAGAGCCTGCAGGGATCCGATCGTCACGGGTTGGCCCATCGGATCTCCGAAGCGGTAGAGCCGGAACTCCAGGAAGTTGGTGAGGATGACGTTGGGGAAGGCAGCAAGATAGCGCTTGAGCTGCTTGTCGACTTCGATGTGGTCCAGGTTGGTGACGCCCGGCTCCTTGGCCTCGATGTAGCCGGTGATGTGCTGCTGACCACTCCAGACACGCATGTCCGGGTTGCCTGCCTCGGTCTGACGAGGGAGGACGGTCAGCGTCGCGTGCGCGCTGCTGAGCTGCGACCCCAGTTCCTCCCAGAGCTGCTTGAGCACGTCATAGTATGACTCCTCGCGCGCGTCGCCGCGGTGATACTGCTGCGCGACCGCCCCCAGATACCTTTCCACCGATGCCCTGAACGTCATGATCCCTCCTTCACTTCACCAACTGTTTCCATGTCAAGCATTGTAGCGCAACATTGGGAAAAAAGCAGTGCGCCGGGCGCTGAGATAGAAGGCTTCAGCGTCCGGCAGCACAGTCCTTTTCAGGTGACGTCCTCACGGAGTTCTACGTGAGAGTATTCTAGCTGAGCTCGATCTCAGACTGCCACCTTCCTTCCCTCTGGTACTTCCTGCCAACGAGCCAGACGACAATGCCAATGAGAATGAAGATACCAAATGAGTAGTAACCCGCCGGCGGCAGTTCCAGCAACGATCCTACGACAATCCAAATGGAGATCAGGGCGCCGACAGCGAAACCAAGGAACCCACCCGGTGCTCGGTATGGTCTCTCCCGATCAGGGAAGCGTTTCCTCAGAACCCAGAAGTCAATCATCAGGATGAAGTAGAGGATGCCCCCTGCAACGCAAGAGACCGAATAGGTATACTGAACCCAGGCAGTCGGGGTCCAGAGGACGAAGAATAGAGAGAGCGCGAGGACCACGATGTTAGCGATCCACGGCTGACCTTTCGAGTTTGTCTTCAGGAGTGCCTTTGGCAAAAATCCAAGCTGAGAGAAGCCGTACAGCGCCCGAGCCGACGATAGCCAGAAACCTGCCATAGTCGTGATAGCGTGGAGGATGCCTGCTCCCAAAGCAACAAGAGCTATGATATTTGGCAACTTGTACATCGTGACGATCCTGGCCTCCGGCAGATCCCAGCTGGCAATAGTCTGCCAAGGCGCCATGCCAGCCATGGCTAATACCGCGAACGCATAGAGAACTCCGGGGATGATCAAGGCAGAGAGAATGGCCTTCCAGAAGTCCTGTTTGGGGAAGTTGACCTCCTCGGATAAGGACGGAACAAGCTCGAACCCAATATACTTCAGGACCAGTACTGCCATACCTATCATGGCTCCATACCATCCGCCAGGAAACCACCCTCCACTGCCCGTGACATTTGCCATAGTCCAGTGGCCGCTGGCAAAGAACGTCACGCCCACGACGATGGACCCGGCGATCATGACGACGAACAGAACGTTGGCTATTTTCCCGATGAAGCCAATGTTGTACATGGTGATGACAAACCAGATAAGGAGAAAACCGACTGTCAGCAGTTTCACGAGCAAGAACGAGGACGTTCCAGTAAAATAGGCAACGATCGTCGCGAAGATGAAACTAATCAAGGGCGGTTCGATCACCTGCACCAGGAAGAACATCCAGTGTGTCCAGAACGCGGCGCCTCTTCCCAGAGCCAATGTTGTGAAGGCAAGAGGGCCCGCAGTGACCGGCATCATCGAGGTCATCTCGGCGATGGCCAGCCCCACTGGAGTCAATAGAATCGCGAGGACCGGAAACAACAACGCAGAGCCTGCTCCCGTGGTCTTGAACCAGTAGGGTGCTTCGGCAACCCAGCCACCAATGACAGAGCCTGCCGATATTGAGACCAGCGTCAAGAGACTAATCTCCCTTCTTAGCCTTCCCTTCTCTGCTGCCATGTGCCTCACCTCTATTGAGCAGCTAGATCTTGGATCACTTCTTCGGTTGAGACCACCTTGCAGTAGATCTGGTTCATTATTTTGGTTTCCCAAACCTGGATGTCGGCGTTGAGGGCCGATGTCGCATCCTCTGCCAGGAAGATCGTATAGCCCCAGTCGGACAAGTCACGCACAGTACTGGCAACACACTGATCGGTGAACACTCCTGCCACAACGACATGCTCAATGCCCATCCATCTCAGGATGTGGCCATACTGAGTGCCATTGACAGCACTGTCAGTGGTCTTGTAGACCACGACCTCGCCTTCTCTGGGCTTCAGTTCGTCCACAACCTCTTGTTCCCGGGTGCCAATCCTGAGCAAGGTGTAGTTCCAGCCAGGTCTGGCTTGGGTGGGCGAACGATCGCGGCCGTCTGCGCGCTGATTGCCGATCGCCGCAAAAGTCACGACCATCTGCTGGTCGCGGAAGAAGGTGAGGAGTCTCTTTGCATTTGGAATGACCACATCGTTCAGACGATCGTATAGGTAGCTATTGCCTGCATTCTTGAGCTCAATGGACATGTCCTGGTAGTGTTTCTGGACATCGATGATAAGCAGCGCAGTCTTGTCCTTTAGCGGTTTGAACTTCTCCCAGTAATCACCTTCAGGGTACGCCTCATAGTAAGGATTCAAGAACTCCCTGAAGTACGGAGTCTTTCCCTCTTCCATTGTATCCTCCTTTGATATCGCATGCTCCTTTGATGAGTTTGGGCTTTGCCACCAGATGACACAGACAGACTTCGACCATATCTGTTTCTCGGATCTTCACTGCATCGTTTTCTCCCTCCACCTCCTTTCCCTGCCAGGCTCCCCACCGGTTCCATGCTGTCAGGCACGGCGGAACGTAACCAATCAATGTATCCGGATCCACCTCAAAACCATGACCTTACCCATTTTGTCGTCCATCAAGACTGGCGGAATGGGAGGCAAGTCCGCTGGCATGAAGGCACGGTAGTCTTGCGGTTGTAGTATGTATCTACCAGCTCTGAACTTATCGTCAGTATCCATCATGTTCCTCCACCTGTGCAGGATCGCGCTGATGTCATTATTATCGGATCATGGCACGTTTCAATAATAACATGGTGTCTTCTACAGCATGATGCTATAATAGCCCCTTTCCGATCATCATGGTTATTCTAGTGGAATAGTTCCAAAGGATAGTGCTATGGCTACCACGTCGGTGGCTGCTGGGTAAGCCACTGCGCGAACAGGGCATCGACGAGCTGGTAGATCCGGTCGGGGCGCCATTCGACCAGATCGTAGTCGACCAACGCGCGAATCGCTTTCTGGGCGGCTCCAACGGACAACTGGCTCCTGCTCAGAAACTGTGCGCCATAGGGCTGGTCGGTCGGTTGCCGCGCCAACGCCTGGAGCAGCCGCTTCTGCGCCAGCGACAGGCCCGTCAGGACGATCTCGAATCCGGGAGGCAGCTCACGCAAGAGGATGGCGTCAGCCTGGTTCACGATGTCATCTGTGCACAATTCGTCTGTCAGGTCCCATGCCGTCGAAGCAAGCCGCTGGACGTAGTAGGCATAAGCCTGGCTCCCGTTGTGGATGGCCGGGCCGTCGCCTCGCTGCGCACCTTGCCGGTGCCGGCGAATGCCGCGGTGATCCACGGGATGACCGCCTGTTCGGGGAGCTCATGCAGCTCGATCATGGAAGCACTGTCGAAGAAAGGACGGTTGCGGTCAGCGAACGTGGACCGCAGGAGGTGTCTCCGACTGCCAACGTCCAACCAGGCACTACTCTGGTGCTGCTGCATGATGGAGCGCATGGTAGCCTCGATCGACCACGATCCCTCTAGCTGGGTGATCTCCTGGAACTCGTCCAGGACAATACACGCTTTGCGCCCCATTTGCTCGGCGTACCTGCATGTCTGTTCCAGCACGTCCTCCACTGCTTGCGGCACCTCTGAGCGAGGGTCATGCCCCAGCCGAATCCCTGTGTCCCCCTCGCATCAGACTGGCAAGCTCAGCACGCTCCTGCTCACGGTCACAGAACCGGCTGCCGGTCGCGATCTTATCAGTGAATGGCTTCTGCATGTCCGGCCTCCGCCACTATCCATTTGAATTATTCTACTAGAATAATGTCAGAAGATAGGGACATGCCAAGAGCTGACGACCACTCACCGCAACCCCAAGTTCTCCTGCGTAGATGGACTCCCGTCTGCGCGGGGGGAGGGGGGACGGACCGCTCGCCTGAGTACTACCGCTCGCCGAAGTTCTTGAGATACTCTGTTACAGAGCGGTTCATCTCCAGGGAAAAGTCAGACATGTACTTGCGCTTGCAGAGCTGCTCGACCGTCTCCTTGTCACCGCGCTCGCTGATCATGCCAAGGAGCTCCTGGGGCTCCATGGTGCGGTAAGCGTTCTCATGCACGATGTGGTTCCTGCCGAAGCGCACCGGCTTTGGCCGGTCAAGCTGTTGTCTGGTCGGGTAGCCATACACGACCATCACTGCCGGCATCACGAATTCCGGCAGTGAGAGCAGCGCTCTCACCTGCTCGCAGTTCTCGAGGATATCGCCAATGTAGCAGGATCCGAGCCCCAGCGAATGTGCAGCCACGACACTGTTCTGCGCGGCGATGACCGCGTCCGCGCAGGCCAGCATCAAATCGCCGACGCCTGGCTTGCGCACGTCCAGTTCGGCCGCCCGGTACGTGTTGTACCACCGCTGATAATCGGCCAGAAACACGAGAACAAGCTGCGCTTTCGCAATGAACGGCTGATGGTCGCACAGCACCGCCAGCTGGTCCTTGACCTGTTGATCGGTCACATCGATGATCGTATAGAACATCATGTTTCCTGCCGTCGGCGCTTCGAAGGCTGCCTCGATCACCTCATTCTTGACATCATCTGGCACGGCTCTGTCCTCGAAGATGCGTACTGACTTCCTCTCGTGCAATTGTCTGATGACTTCGTTCATGCGATATCCTCCCATACGTTATTTTCGTCGGTTACACCTTACCCTGCCCGACCAAAGAATCCAGCTGGTCATCGACCGCACAGATGCGGCAGGAACACTCGTCTTCTACATTCAGCATTCGACGGACACACCACCCAAGAGTCAGCTGAACGTCTTGAAGGTTGGCAAGGTCGTAGTCACAGGGCTGGTGACAATGGGTTGAGTGCAGGCGACCGCCGAGGTAAAGTTTGAACCAGCCGGCACGAAGTAACCTCAACCTATACGAATGAGCACCCGTGGCACAAACAGCGGGTGCTTCTATGGAGAATTTCTACTACACTATAGATTCACCGGTCGTAATCGCCGGGTGAATATGAACCTACTGTGGCATTGAGCAAAGGATCGTCAGCGCAATCGAGTTCAATTTGGTTTCCGCTCTGTCCGACCTGGAAGGAACCATCATCGGTGCTCCTGCTCCTACGATTACAACCGCAAGGGTGCGATGTGCATAGTATTCGATGGATTTTCCAAGGATGTTGCCTGCAGCGATATTTGGAACAATGAGAATGTCGGCGTCTCCGGCAACTGGAGATCGGAGGCCCTTCTTCTCGGCTGCATATTTCGAAACAGCATTGTCGAGAGCAAGGGGACCGTCAACGATGCATCCTTTGATCTGGCCGCGTTCGTTCATTTTTGCCAGAATCGCGGCATTGATCGTCTCCGGCATCTCGGGATTGACGGCTTCGACTGCACAAAGAATTGCGACCTTCGGCATCGGATTACCGAGCTTGTGTGCCACTTCCACACAGTTGTTGATGACCGCTACCAATGTGTTGAGGTCGGGTGCAACGACAACACCACCATCACTCATGAGAACCAGCTTCTTGTTACCATCTCGCTCATCCTCGAACGCAGCAACACTCGTCATGATTGCCCCGGTACGAAGTCCCCATTCCTTGTTCAAAGCCGCTTTCATCAGGATACTGGTTTTCGTCGTCCCCTTCAGCAGGACTCCTCCCTGCTTCACTGTCTCGACGGCCACCCGTGCCTTCTCTTCCTCAGAATCCGCCTCCAGGATGTCCTTGACGAAACTCCTGTCGGGATAAGCAGCGAGCGCCTGGTCGATCTTTTGTCTGTTGCCAATCAGCACAGCTTCGCCGAAACCGAGTTTGTAACTCTGTTCAACTGCCTCCAGGGCATCAGGATCCTCGCCGCCCGCGACAATTACACGGGTTCTTCCTTTGCCTTTCAACTGCTCAAAAAGCTCTGCAAACGTAGTTACCATGACATCCTCCTAGACATACTCCTGCGCCTCTTCCTCGTGGCGGAGAACTCTCATGGCAGCGCCAGCCAGGGCCTCAAGCTCCTCTTCACCAGGATAAACCTTGACAGGAGCAATCCATCCAACCCGATCAGTGACTTCCGAAACAAGCCTTCTGTCATATGCCATCCCTCCGGTAAGAAGGATAGCTTCCGCACCGCCTTTCAGGACGGTTGCCATAGCACCAATATGCTTTGCGATCTGGTAGCACATTGCGTCGAATACGAGCTTCGCGTAGGTGTTTCCAGAATCGATCATCTCTTCTACCTTTCGCAGGTCATTGACGCCGAGGTAGGAAGTCAGACCTCCATTCTTCATGGCGGCGTCGATAAGCTGCTTCTCACTCCATCCGCTGCTGAAACAAAATCTGATCAGTGTTGCCGTCGGCAACTCACCGCTACTGTCCGGCGAAAAGGGTCCTGCGTCCCCTCTTGATGCGGTATCTACCATCTTTCCCTTCTTGATTGCCGTGATGCTTATCCCGCCGCCAAGGTGTCCAACAACGACGTTCAGCTCCGAGATTCCCTTGTGGACTTCCGCTGCATACTTGAACAGCGTCGCCCTTGTGTTCAGGGCATGTGAGAGCGTCGGTCGCTCTATTTGCTTGAGGCCCGAGATCCTCGCAACATCCTCAAACTCGTCAACACAGACAGGGTCTGCGATGTAGGCAGGAACACCAATCTGTCCTGCAATATAGACGGCAATCCACCCTCCAAGATTGGAGGGATGGTCGACTGATGAGTTCTTGAGATCGTTCAGCATCCTCTCATTGACCACGTATACGCCAGCCTTGACAGGTTTGGTAATGCCGCCCCTGCCAATGACTGCATCAATCGTCTTGAGGTCTACATTGTTCTTCTTGAGAAAATCGAGAACCTTCTGCGTTCGGAAGTCCTTCTGTTCAAAACACGTGGAGAATCGTGAGAGCTCTTCAACGTCGTGGACAATCGACTCCTTGTAGATCGCCTTGTCGTCATCAAAGAGACCCAGCTTGATCGATGTCGAACCGGGATTAATAGCCAATATCCTCATGTGCCTCGTTTCCATCAGCTATTGGAGATCCTTCGTTGCCTGCTGGAATCCCATATCAAAGGCCCGAAGGTTCGCATCCATAGCCCTTGCCGGAAGGTTGTCTTTCATTGCCGCAACCAGGAACTCCTTCTCGAGAGGGAATCCAGGGGTCGCGGCAGCAGCCCCAAGCATGACCATGTTCAGCGACAGGACATTTCCCGCTTCGAGTGCGATGCTCTCAGCGTCAAGAACGACTACTTTCTTGAGTTTGGTCTTCAGCTCATCGATGTAGGCCTGCGGATCCAGATACATGGAGGTGCCCAGGGCCACCGTCACGGGAACAATGGGCCGTGTGTTGACCACAGCAACAGTGTCCTTGCTCAGTTTATTCATTGCTCTCAGGGATTCCGCCGGCTCAAAAGAAATCAGCAGGTCCGTCCCGCCCTGTTCAATGATCGGGCTGTATGCATCGCCGATTTTCATCTCGGCCGGAACTGAACCGCCACGCTGAGCCATTCCATGGATCTCACTCATGACGATGCCGACCCCCTTCTTGACACACGCCAAGCCGATGATAACAGAAGTCCTCACGACACCCTGGCCACCAACTCCTGCAATATACACGCAATAGTTTTTCATGGCTACCTCCTGACACGAAATGCTTTTTGAGGACAGACCTGGACGCAGACCGCACATCCGTTGCACTGTTCTGCATCGATAGCAACCTTTCCATCCTTGTCAATGAACATGGCAGGGCAGGAGAACTGGGTGACGCAGACCATGCATTCGTCGCATTTTTCCTTGTCGACGGTGAAAATGAGTTTTTGTCTCGTTGATTTTTCTGATTTTTCCTCGGTCTTGATCATGACACACGGGTGCTTAGAGATGACCGCCGCCACGCCATCGAACTGCAGAGCCTCCTCCATCACTGCCTGTGTAGCTGCCAAGTTAGCTGGATCGACCGTCTTGACAAAGCCGACCCCCATGGCCTTCACGATCTGCTCAATAGAAATTTCTGGCGCCACCTCGCCCATGCCGTTCATCGGCATGCCGGGGTTGGGCTGGCCGCCAGTCATGGCCGTGATCCTGTTGTCGAGGACGACGATGACGATCTTGTGATCTCCATGGACCGCATTGACGACTGCTGGCATTCCCGAATGGAAGAAGGTCGAGTCCCCAATGAAGGCCATCACCTTCTGGTCCGTGGCCGCGTCAATGCCGTTGGCAAGACCGACGCTCGAACCCATGGAAAGGCAATAATCCCCCATCCTGTAGGGTGCCGCAGCACTCAGCGAGTAGCACCCAATATCTGCAGGAAACACGGCATTTTTGATGCCGAGATGTTCAACTGCCTTCTTGGCAGCGTAGAACGTGGCACGGTGAGGGCACCCCGCACACCACACCGGCGGGCGAGCAGGGAGTGTCAGACCGGACGTTGCCGCCGCCTTCTCTGGAAGCGTCACACCAAGCGCCTTGCTGATACCAGCCTTCAGGATATCGGGACTGAACTCGTAGGGCATCGGCATGGTGCCGTCCAGCTTTCCGTAGATCTTTCTCTGCAGCCCATACTTGCCCAGGATCGCCAGAACCTCTTTCTCCATGATCGGGTCGACTTCTTCAGCTACGAGGATCGTCTCGTGATCTTTCAGGAAGTTCAGTACCGTCTGTTCAGGGAAGGGGTACGTGTACGTCAGCTTAAGGACATCCGCCTTGAGATCGTACTCATCGACGACATCCATAGCATAGTTGAAGGTGGGTCCACTCGTGATGATGCCAAGCTTGCCACCCCTCTTGTAGACCTTGTTCCACGGGCTCGCATCGGCGTCCTTTGCCAACTCGGCAAGCGTTGCAATGATCCTCTTGTGTGCAACATATGCAATAGCGGGGAGGATAGGAAACCTCGTCGCATCTTTCTCAAACTCACCCTTCCGCTTGCCAACGTTCACGGGGCCAACGGTCACAACACCCCTCATGTGCGAGATTCGCGTCGTGGTGCGCATGAGAACTGGCAGCTCGGACTTCTCAGAGATCTCGTATGCGTACTTCATGAGATCATGCATTTCCTGAGGGCTGGATGGCTCCAGCACAGGCGTATTACCCAACCGAGCATACCACCGGTTGTCTTGCTCATTCTGCGACGACCAGCACGAAGGATCGTCGGCAGTAAGCACTACCATGCCCGCCCTGATCTTCGTATACGCTATCGACATGAACGAATCTGAGGCAACATTCAGGCCAACGTGTTTCATCCACACAAACGATCTCAATCCTGAAGCGGCGGCGGCCGCCGCGACCTCTAAGGCAACCTTCTCATTCGCGGAGAATTCAAAGTACATCCCCGCGTCTTTGGCCACATCCATAAAGGTGTCTCCTATCTCAGAGGAGGGGGTTCCCGGGTATGTGGCAGCGACAGAGATGCCGTTTTCGAGAGCTCCGCGCACGACGGCTTCATTTCCTAACAAGTATAGTTTACTGCCCGATTCTGCTGTCAATATGTCACTCATTTCGCTGATTCCTCCTTGTCAACTTCAAGTGATCGACATGGGTTCTTCTTCTGGCCATACCGCTCTCGGCGTTCACCCACGTTTCGTCGAGAGTATTTTCTGTATTCATGATCGGGGTCGGCATACACGGGTATGCCGACCCCGATCATGATGATCAGCTTTTTGCCTTAGCCAGCTCTCTGTTCTTCTGAGCAATCTTTCGAGGTGCGATGATCAGGATTGGCAGGATGAGAATCGGCCAACCAAGGTATGCGAGAGTCCCATATCCTTTCTTCACAATATTCACAATACCAATGTTCGATACAGCCCAGACGAGAACGATCCAGATGATAGTCCATATCCTGAGCCTGAACTTGTCATCTGCCCACCGACCACCGCTCTTGACCCATTTGGCACTTGCGGCCGACCATCTCTTTGCAGTGGCGTAGATCATGGACACGGCCGTTGTAATAAGGGCAAGAAGGACCATAAGATGATAGAGAATCGAGAAGATGGGCGACATGCCCTTCACGATGGTAAGCGTGGGTGCAGCGTCCTTCAGGACATCCGGGTAATTTCCAGCAAGGACCAAGGTCATCAGGATAAGCATGCTCGCGTTCAATAGGAACCCACAGATAGCAGCCCAGACCGTCTGTTTGTGCGTCTTCAGGACAGCACCTCCGTTGACATAGGAGCCGATGCTGCAAACCTGGAACCCCGCATACGCCATCATGAACCAAATAGCACTCTGGAAAAACGAAGGCGCAAACGGGTTCTCGGCAGGAACGCTGGGAAGATGGGAGACAACACGAGGTAGCCTGAAGAGCACAAGAAGAATGATAACGGCCACAATACCAAGGGACATATAGGCAGAACTATCAAGAACAACCTTCAGACCGTATGACGCAATCATATACACAACAACTGCAGCAAGGACGTAGCCGAGCCATAGTGGGATCGTGACACCGCCCAAGACACCGCCCAAGGCGTTGGCAAAACCTGCCAAAGTCGCTCCTGCGGCCAAGACGATCGTAATTGAAAAAGCGATATCGTAAAACACCATCCACAACGTGCCCAGACGTCCAAACAATGTTCTGATAAATGACGCATAGTCGGGAATCTGATAGACTCGTTGGAACTCCCAAGAGAAATAGAAAACAGCTGCCAGAATCGCCATTGATATGACCGGGAAATAGAAAGCGGTGCTGCCAAACCTGAGGAAAAACTGTACTTCCTGCGTACCAAGCGCAAATCCGCCGCCTACATGGGTGGTGAACCATAGCGCCCCCACTTCAAAAGCCAGCCAAAGTCCTGTCTTCCTCGCTTTCCCTGCCTTCTCGTTCATTCTCTCCTCCAGTTGAGAAATTTGCCATCTACAGCTCTTGTCGATTCAGACTTCATTGCTCAAGGTCAAAAATCTTATCCGGGTTGAGGATACTGTTGGGATCGAACACTTTCTTGATGCCCTTCATCAGCGATATTGGATATTCGCCGAGGGTTTGTCGAAGCACGGTCTTCTTTCCCAAACCTATACCGTGCTCACCGGAGACAGTACCCCCCAGTTGACTGCCAAGCATGCAGACTTCTCCATAAGCTTGCTCTGCCACTTTGAGCCATTCCTCATCTGTATACTCTCCCAAAGTATCAAGAAAATTCGGGTGAATGTTGCCATCACCAATGTGCCCAAAGAATGTCAACTTAAGCCCTGTGTATTTCTTCATGACATCCTGCGTCTTTGCGATGAATTCTGCAACCTCCGAACGAGGTACGACGACATCGCCTGCGAGCATATGACGGTATTTCGTCGTGACACAGTCGGGCATGCTAGTCCGGACTTTCCACACTTTTTCAGACTCGGTTTTGGTCGACGCGACAAAGACATCAAGCGCCCCCATATCAAGGCACGCGGTGCCAGCCTTTTCGGCAAGTTCATCCAGTTCTTCCTGATTCTTGCCTTCGAACGTGAACAACAAATAGGCTTCAGCCTTGTCCTGAGCCGGCAGCGATGGGAGGTTAAAGTATTCCGTCGTCTCTCTTACCGAGAACCCATCCATGAACTCCATGGTGACCGGGTACACCTTGGTGGTTCGTATGATATTGCTGGAAGCCTTGACAGCGTCATCAAAATTCGCAAACGGCACAAGAAGATCGACTGTCACACCTGGAGCTGGCATGAGGTTCACGATGACCTTGGTGACAATGCCAAGCGTTCCTTCGGACCCGATCATAAGTTGAAGCAAGCTGTACCCGCTGGTTTCCTTGCGCCTCTTTCCACCGAGAACAAGCTTCTCGCCCGTCGGTGAAATGCATTCCAGCCCAAGCACATGGCTCCTGGTGCTGCCGTATTTTACTACCTTGCTACCTCCCGCATTTGTCACCACATTGCTTGCAATATAACTTTCCTCAACACTCATCGGATACCCGGCGTAGAATAGACCCTTGTCCGCGACAGCTCTGCAGAGGTCGTTGGTGACAACAGCAGGTTCGCAGACTGCCACCATGTTGACCTCATCTATCTCGAGGATCCTGTTCATCTTCTCCATAGCAAGAACAATACCACCATGGAGCGGAACGGCGGAAGCCGCAAGGCCAGAGCCTGCACCACGCGGCGTAACCGGGATGTGCTCCCTGTTCGCCAGCTTCATCAGCTGTGCGATTTGGTCT
Organism: bacterium; assembly: GCA_021373025.1. Classification (GTDB taxonomy): domain Bacteria; phylum Caldisericota; class Caldisericia; order Cryosericales; family Cryosericaceae; genus Cryosericum. The sequence goes on along the minus strand of JAJFTL010000014.1, from coordinate 12,519 downwards.
TCGTTCTCGGCCTTGACGACAACTTCTGGCATGTGCTTGAACTGCGTGCCTGACTCATCGTGGGAATATGGTTCTATCTTCTCCACCTCAGTCAAGACATTTCTCTCACCAAAGATCCGTCTCAATTCCTCTATTGTCTCCGCGGTCACCTTGTTGTACTCCATATCCACTTCCTCCTCTCTTACTTGTTAGTCGTTGCTTTCAGTGCTTTGAGTTTCTCGGTGAGGATGGGCAGGATCTCAAGAGCGTCACCGACAATACCGAAATCACACACCTTGAAGATGGGAGCATCCGGGTCATTGTTGATGGCTATCACAATGTCGGAAGAGCTCATGCCAGCGATGTGCTGGACCGCACCGGAAACACCGGCACAAACATACAGGCGTGGACTGACTGTTTTCCCAGAGAGCCCTACCTGATGTGAGTATGGAATCCAGCCCAGATCGACCGCTTGCCTGGAAGCTCCCACGGAGCCACCCAGCAAATCTGCGAGTTCACGTACTAAGTCGAAGTTCTTCCCATCCTTCAGGCCTTTGCCGCCTGAGACGATGATCTCCGCCTCTTGAATGGGCAGTGCTGTCGTCTCATCCTTGATGAAGTCGATGAATCTCACTTTGGAATTGAAAAGGCCATCGGGGTAGGTTTTTTCGATGATCTGCCCTGTTCGTGATTCATCCTTGGCAAGGGGCTTCCTGGATCTGGGACGCACGGTAGACATCTCAGGCCGATGGTTGGGCGTCTTGATCGTGGCCATGACGTTGCCGCCAATTGCCGGGCGCGTCTGGATGAGCAGGCCACTGTTAGCCTCGATGTCCAGGCCAGTACAATCTGCGGTGAGTCCTGTCTCGATCTTTCCAGCCAGCAACGGCATGACCGTCCTGCCATAGGTCGTTGCCGAGGCAATGAAGATCTCCGGCATCACCTCCCGAACCAGTTTCTCCAAGACAGCCGCATGGACGTCTGGAGCAAAATGCTCTAACCCAGGATGATCGACAACATAGACGATGTCTGCACCATGTTGAATGAGGCTCTCCACCTTGTCTTTGATGTCATGACCAAGAACGACGCTGGCAAGCGTTGTCCCTCTCTTGTCTGCCAGCTCTCTGCCCCAAGCCAGCAACTCGTAGGAGACAGGATTAATCTCTCCGTTTCTTGTTTCTCCAAGCGTCCAGACCCCCTCAAACGTTCCTTCACTTCTTTTCATCGTATCCTCCTACACCAGAGCTTTCTCATTCAAGAACTGAAGGAGTTTCTGCACAGCATCGTCAGGATCCCTTCCGTCGACGATCGTGCCATTCCGAGACATGGACGGGTAAAACACCTTGACAACCCGCGTTGGCGAACCAGTGAGGCCCGTTGTTGAAGAATCCAATCCCACATCTGCTGCAGTCATCGTAAGGACTTCTGTCTTCCTCGCCCGTATCTTTCCTGTGAGGTTCGGCATGCGTGGCTCGTTGATCTCCTTGACGACGCTGAGCAGTGCGGGGAGAGATGATTCGACGACCTCGTGTCCTCCTTCGATGGCTCGTTCGACCACGATTTTGCCGTCCCCAATCTGCCTGATCTTGCTCACGTAGGTCAGCGCAGGCATATCGAGTTGGGCTGCTACGCTTGGCCCCACCTGCCCCGTCTCGCCATCAGTCGCTCGTTCGCCGGAGAAGATCAGATCAAATGTTCCAAGTTTCTCCAATGCCGCTGAAAGAGTCCGAGCCGTCGCCCAGGTATCAGCTCCACCGAAGACCTTGTCCGAGAGGAGGACTCCGCTGTCGCATCCCATTGCAATTGCTTCTTTGATGGCATCCACAGCCCGTGGCGGTCCCATTGAGACTACAGTGATCTCTGCCCCATTCGTCTTCTCCTTGATCCGTATGGCTTCTTCCACAGCGTACAGGTCCAATGGATTTAGCTCAGCGTCTAGGGCGCTCCTCACCATTGTCCCCGTCTCTTCGTCCATCTTGACCTTGTCTGACGCCGGAACTTGCTTTACCAGTACTGCAATTCTCATGCTTATGGCCTCCTGCCGTTTTCTCTACAGATTTTCTCTCAAAACCCTGTAATAGCTGGACAAGACATTTTTTATGGACTTTCGCATGACCCGTTCAACGCGCTTCCTCCTTTCTGATGACCGTTTTTCTAGTTCCGTGAACTTTCGCTGGGAGACAGTTCTCGACTCACAACACACTGATGGTACTTCCTCATCCCGGTCCTCTGTTGGCATTTCAGTGCATTTAACACCCTTGCCCTCACCAACTCTACGGATACCATCTCCAATTTGGATTCTATTGGGGTCCGCTTTTTTTACAAGTGTATGGAAAACCTTTCTGAAGACGGCACGAAGAATCCTTAACTGGCACAGACGTCCCGTTCACGGACACCCGGGAACTTCGCGCGAACGTCACTCGTCCTAGCAGTGGAAACAGCCTGCACAATGGAGGCAGGCAAACATTCTCATTAGACAGTAAGGGAGGTACATCATGAAGAAGAGAGCAATCTTTGTTGTACTACAGTCCATCGGCATCGTGGCTATCGCTGCCATCATCGCTTTATCGCCGGCTGTTGCCGGACGGCAGCGCGCCCTGGCCGACACCACGACGACCATACCAGCGCCTTCAGTCACCGTTACCGGTACTGGCAAGATCACGGTCAAACCCACCATCGCGCGTATCAGCTTCGGCGTCTTTACTCACGACAAGGCGGCCAATGCCGCCCAGACTGCAAACGACGCCATCATGGCCAAGGTTACTGCAGCCCTCAAGACCGCCGGCATCAAGGCAGAGGACATCCAGACCACAGGTTATAGCCTTCAGCCCCGCTGGGTCTGGGACAAGACCACCGAGAAGAACATCCAGGATGGCTATGACATGAACCACAATGTGGTCGTCACCGTTCGCACCATCGCAGATGCCGGCAAGATCGTCAGCATCATAGCCGACAACGGTGCCAATACAGTCGGCGGCGTCTCTTTTGACGTCGATGACGCGACCCTTGAGCAGACCAAGCTCACCGCGCTCGACCTTGCCATGACCAACGCCCGCAAGAGAGCCGATGTCGTCGCCAAGGCTGCCGGCAAGACCATTACGTCGGTCCAGACGGTCAACGTGAACGAGAATTCCTACATGCCGTATCCGATGTATAAGTCAGCCGACTCGGCGGTTTCAGGCAGTGCCGCGGCTCCTGTCGAAGTCGGTACCATGGACATCGAGATGAGCGTCAGCGTCACCTATCTGTTCTAAAAACTGCTTCCATAAGTTCCCATCAGACCCCCGCCCCGTGCGGGGGTTTTCCTATACCAGCGGTCATGGGAGTTTTCCTGTTGCGATCTGGACCCTCGCCTTGCAAGGGAAGCTTGACAGCATAGACTATGCAGCAGAAGGAGCGTCCAGGAGGCAACAGATGGCGACATGGCTGTTTCGTGGCAACCCACGAGACTTCGACGTAAATGCGTATTTGCAGGCCCACCGCGATATCCGATGGCATGTGCACCAGCAACTGCTGATTCCACAAATGCATATGGGTGATCCCGTCTATATCTGGCGATCGAACGGCAATTCTCCAGGAACAGGGGGAATTGTTGCTCACGGAATTCTGTCAGGTCCCGCCTTGGTGCGCCCGGACAACGACTTCGTCACCTGGCTGCGCAGGAAGCCGGACCCCTCTGTCCCGACCGTTCTCATTAGACTGGATGATATTCGCTTGACGCCGCGCGCTGGCTGCCTGCTCAGGTCCGAACTTGTGCTGGACGCAATCCTGCGGAGTCTGGATATCATCAGCAAGCCCAGCCTCACCAACGTCAAGTTGAGCGCAGTCCAAGAGGAACGTCTTGAACAGATGTGGGAGGCGCGACGGGTACGGGAACTGTAGCGCCGCATAACTGAAGGAGAGCATGCGTGACGCGGACCCCACTACGTGCTAGAATAGAGGTGCAACGTCACCACACCGCCACAGATTCGTGGCAAGGGGGAAGATAACCATGGAACTCAACAAGGAACGGGGGCCGATCTACTCACGCTACGACCGCGACCAGTCAGACAATTACAAGGTAGTGGTCGACTACGCAGAACCGCCACGCAGCAGAGAAGAGATCCAATTCATGCAGGCACACCATATTACCCCAAACGACGCCGGCCCACATGATGTGCTGGCCGGTAGTCATCGACCTTCACACGGCAGCGCAGCAGGTGGCGCCACCTTCATGCAAGCCCTGTCGGCCCAACGAGCTGCAGATCAATTGGCAAGCAATCGGTCGATGGCGAAGCAGGATGTGTCGTGGGCCGGTTCGCGCGGTCGTACCAATGAGACAGAGGCACAGAAGAGGATGGCATCGATCGGTGGCATCATCTGGGTGATCCTTATCCTTCTGGCCCTGCTGATGAGCGTCTTCGGGCTGATGAGCGTCTTCGGGCTGATGAGCGTCTTCGGGCACTAGGGGTTTCAGAGGAGTCCCATGCTGCTCTCCTGGCTGCTTTCCGATACCTGGCTCATGACCATACCGGCACGTGTCGTGGACACTCTCTTCATTGCATTGATCCTGTGGCTGGCTGCACGATGGTGTCGCAGCACGACGACGTCCTTTGGCAAGGCCATGCTGATCTCTGCCTTGAATGGCATCCTCGGAGTTGGCCTGTACGCGTTGTTCGTCTGGGCGCGCGACACCGGCGCAGTTCCCTGGCGCGGTCCCTTGTGGCTGGTGGAGATGTTCCTGATCATCCATGTCGTCCTGTTTACTGTCCTCATTTTAATTGCATATCGGCGTGATCACTGGCGCTCACTCAATGTTGCTCTGGTAACGCTCGCCCTGTCGGGCATCGTCGAAGGCGGCTTCATTGTCCTCCTTTCCGTCCTTGCGCCCACCGCCGCAGGTTCGTAGTACGATAGGCTGAGTCGATGGACTCATGGTTGACAACCGAGGTCGCCGTGAGCATCTGCGGACAGGTCAATATCACCCAGCCGCGTGTTCTGCTGGGGCCAGCGATCGAGGCGATGTCTGAACCCCGTCTCGCGGGGAATTGACGACTGAGGCTTGTGGCTTAACGGATTCGTTTAGGGCGAAATGCACGGTTGGCCCAGGAGATCGCCTCGCGGTCGCTGACCTCATGGAAGTCTTCATAAAATTGCCCGACAGCCGTCAGCCACTCAGCTGCATGCACTGCCACGGCACGATAGCCCTGCTCGATGAGTTGTCGCATGACTTCCTTGTCCACGACTGGCGTTGCTATGGTCGGAACCCCACCCATGCCGACCACCACATCCGCAGCGGCAATCATGGTGGCTCCTGTGGCGATCCCATCGTCCACGATCAGCACACGGGCACCGCGCTCCCATGTTTGCGGGATGTAGCGTTCGAATAGTTCCGCATACAGGACCAGGCGTTCCTTTTCAAAGCCAATCTCCGCCTCGAGACGTTCGCGCGGCTCGCGTGCTGACTCCGGCGACAGGATTGTAGCAAAGTTGCCATTGCCCGCATATCCGAGAGCTCCCACGGCTAACTCGCGGTTGGCATCAGAACGGATCTTGCGAATAAGCAGCACACCGAACGGGAGGCCCAGTTCCTGGGCAACGATGGACCCGACCACCACGCCACCGCGCGGAATACCACAGCAAAGGTCAAAGGCCAGCCCCAGCTGACGAACTTCTCGTGCCAACTTTGTGCCCGCTTCTTCCCGCGACAGGAAAACCATCGTATTCCTCCCACCACATCATCCCCGCCAGCTAACGGCCAGCACCTACTACATCATGATGACAAAATGGAAGATTTGGTCAACATCCCTTCTCGGAAATCAGATCTGAAGATACCAGGCAATGGCTGTCTCGTCCTCGCAACCGGGCGTTGCCTGCAGATACAGCCGGTCAAACCCGCCGATGACAAAACCATAGTCACGGAAGAACATACACGCCGTTACGTGCACATCCTGCGTCTCGGCACGCAACCAGTGCAGCCCATGGCCAAGAGCCCATTCCCTTACAGTACCCATGAGAGCCGTCGCGATGCCGTGATGAAGGTGGCCATGCTCCACACGCAGGCCCCAGACCCGTGCCATGTTGTTGTGATCTTCCTGTACGCACACCTGTCCTACAAGCTGGTCACCCACAAACGCCAGATAGATGGCTGCGTCGTTTTTGCCTAGATAGCTGAGATCAGGAGTGCCGGCAACTGACTTTTCATAGGGATGTTCGACCGAATCAACGTCGAAATCGTAGTCATCGCCGCACATTGATACTTTGATGCGTGCCTTGACAACAAAGCTGGTGCGCAGTGAATCCACGTAGCTGGCCAACTCCGGGGTCGCCTGTACGATCCGTATGTCGAGACCAGTTGTCTGACTCATGAGCATATGATACACCAATGACCGCCCGAAAGGGGAAGCCGACATTCACAACTACGTCTCCAGGCCTGTCAAATCGAGTCTGGCCAGCTGAGAGATATTGCGATATACTTTACGGAGAAACCAGTATTCTGAACTCGGGGAGTAGACGCATGCAGCATCCGTTGCCTCGATGGGTAGTATTCTTTGTCCTGACCATGTTCGCCTTGTGCTCAGGTGGATGTCGTCCGTCAACTATGGAACCAGGGGAGGTATCTGTGCAAATGACACTTACGAGTACAGCATTTTCAGCAGGCAGTCCCATTCCGGTCAGGTTCACAGGACAGGGGGCCGATATTTCGCCCGACCTCCTTTGGACTGGAGCTCCACCGACGACCAAGAGCTACGTTCTGATCTGCGAAGATCCAGACGCCCCGGGCGGAACATGGATTCATTGGACAATGTGGAACATCCCGGCATCGGTCACGAACCTTTCTGCAGGAGTTCCCCGAGACCAGATGCTGAAAGATGGGTCCGTTCAAGGCGTCACAAGTTTTGGCCGTCATGGGTACGAAGGCCCCATGCCACCAAGAGGACCCGCTCATCGCTACTACTTTCGTGTCTATGCTCTCGACACAACGCTGACGCTCGATGCCTCCGCCACACGGCAGCAGCTGGGCGCAGCAATGGCAGGACATGTTCTGTCCCAAGCAGAGTTGAAGGGAACGTACCAACGCCAGTAGTAGACGCTCTCAGGAGCGACGTGAGGCGGTGGTATGACACTGAAGCCCTTCTTACTGGTGACTGGACATCAACCCAGAGGTTGCGGCGCTGTTGACGGTGATCGTTACGGTTCTGCTCGGCTCATGCCAGGAGACTTCAGCACCAAGGTGCTCACTGACGAACCGGACCGGCAGCATGGTTCTGCCGTTCATGATAGTGGCGGGAACATCCATCACGACTGACTCGCCATTTACAACAGCCGTCCGATTGCCGATCTGCAGCAGCAGCGTCGTTTCGTTGAAATCCACCTGGACGCTGTGTGTGTCAGGCACCCATGTGATGCCGCCACCAAGCCCCTCGATGATCGGCCGCAGTGGAACCAGAGTTCTGCCGCTGATGATGACCGGGGGAGTGTCCAGGGTCAGCGCCTGGCCATCCAGGTGAGCCGTCATACTGCCAACAGATAGCGTAATGACGTGCTGATTTGGATCCACGGTCTTCTCAAATGTCGCTAGCACCGACTTGTTCTCATTCATCGTGAGCGACATCGGATTCGTGGTGCCCGTAGCACTTCCGCCCCACCCAACAAATTCCCACCCTGCAGCGGGCCGCGCCGTGAACGTCACCGTGCTCCCTGCCGAATATGATGTCTGCTGTGGCTCCACATTGAGAAGTCCATTTCCTATGACCGCTGACAGCAGGGTGTAGGACGACTGCATTGTTCCACCAATAACGTACTGTGCCAGGCTCTGCTCGTTGCCATTGAAGCAGTCTAGATCAACAACATGCCCGGTTACGCCCGGAACTATTCCATTGTTGGCATACTGCCAGAACGACCAGGAACTCCAGCCGCCGATATTCAACTGGTCAGCAGATGTATAGGCCGCAATCCACAAATGGTACCTCTCGTCGATTGTCGGGTCAGCTTTGTGCAGATTGGCTGCTATCGATGAACAGCAGTAGATGACAGGAACCACACCTGTCGCCGCGCGAACAGCCGTGGCCCACTGGTCAATCCACTGCACCATGGCGGTCCATGGTGACGCGCAATATCCTATCCCTTCAATATCGAGGACTGGTGCCAGCGATCCTGGTGTGAGGTACTTCCCCGCCACCTGGAGAAAATAGGCGGCTTCATCAGCCGCAGTATGGTCTCGAGCCTCACAGACATGGTACACACCCGTCAGGACCCCAGCCGCCTTCGCACCAGTCACAGATTGGTCCAGACACGGGTCAGTGATGGTTGTGCCTTCTGTCGCTTTGACAAAAGCAAACTGTATCCCAGAGGCTTTCACAGCAGTCCAGTCGACAGGAGCTGTTCCACACTGCCAGCGCGATACATCGATGCCCTGGATCATGCCTACGCGCATTTGCACGGGAATATTGACGCTGCCGGTCGAACAGGAGATGCGCACAAGACTCTCATAGGTTCCGGCTGCCATACCCAGCCGCTGCACAGTAATATTGATGGGCTGGACTGCGCCGACAGGAATGCTTCCTGAGGCAGGAGACGGGCTCGCCAGCCATGAGGCGCCAACTGCGGTAGTAAATGCCACTGGAGCAGTTCCCGTGTTCTGAAGTGTCAGGACAAGCGATGTCTGCTCACCACCAAAGTCAAGCTGAGGCGGCATGAAAAAGACTCCAGTCGGCATGGGCGCAGCCTGAGGAACTACCTGCACACTGGCGCAGGGATCACTGGCCCCGTTTGCATTGACCGCACTGATAGCATACCAGTAGGACCTGCCACCGATGATCATGGGCCCATCCGTCCAGGTACGCGTGTCAAAGCCCGAATCGCCAGCATTCAGGGTTGCAATCAACACTTTTGGATCCGCATGACGATCGCGATAGATGCGCCATGCCGTAATGGGCGCAGTCCCTGTCCGATCGGGAGGCGCCCACGACAACACGACCGATTCCATCCCCGCCACTGCTTGAAGCGACGTCGGCGCACTGGGAATCGGACTTGGAGGAGGGATCCTGAGGTAGGTGTCCACTGACCAACCCATGAGACCGTCCTTCCACTGCACACGCCACCAGATAAACCCACTGGCGCTGGTAGGCCCCTCCAGAACAATTCCTGAAGCCCCCTCCTTCTCGACACCCACGATAGCTTCAGAAGTGCCAGGTGAAGAACGTACGTTGACTCCATCACCGCCTGTTCCCGTGACTTCCACGGCAGCACCGATCGACAGCACATCAGCCAAAATCACTCGCGGATTGGCCATCATGGATAGCAGCAACCCAAGGCACAACATGACAACTGGTCCCCTCAATGCTGCTCTCTGCATGTTCCCGTTCCTCGGCTCTCGATGCATCATCAGTACGATCCTACCTCCCACAACATGAACTTCGTGAAGACCGGTTGGTTGCGACGTCAGACCAAGGGCCACATATATTGTAGCAGTATTCTCGCAAGTATGCGCTTCGTCTTGTTGGTTTTCATGCCAGCACATGGTCTGGATCATCCGCCAGCGCAGGATACTGCCTTGCATCCCAGGCCCAGTGGCCTTACAATACGTGTGCCGCGGTATCTTTCGCGGCAGGTGCGAGGCAGAGAACAGGAGGCACGATGAACCTGATCATGTTTGATATGGATGGGACGCTCTTTCGCACAGAAACGTCCTTCTTTCCCTCTGTGAGGGAGTTCGCCAGCAGGCACGCTTTCCCGGCACCGGATGAAGAGTTTCTTCGTGGGTTCATCGGCCAGAACGGTACCGAATGGCTAGCCTGGCTGGGTCAGTTGAACCTCGACAAGCCTGTCCCCGAACTGGCTGCTGAATTTGATCTCCTCGAGCAGGAATACGTGCGAGCTCAAGGGGAACTTTATCCCGGCGCCGTGGAAGTGCTGAGGACTCTTGCCTCAGATGGCTGGAAACTTGGCATCTGCAGCAATGCGCCGGCATGGTATCCCGAGGCCATCCTGACCAGGGCAGGCGTGCGCGAGCTGTTCACGGTCATCCGCGTGCCTGTACGTCCCGACCAGACGAAGACGATGATGCTATGTGATGTCTGGAATGAGCTTCATCCAGAGCGCTGTGCCATGGTTGGGGACCGGGCCGACGACATGCAGGCAGCCCATGCGGGCGGTTACTTTGCTATAGGAGCCGCCTATGGTTGGGCTCCCGAAGAGCTGGAGCACGCGGACGTTCGCATCCATGACATTGCAGATGTCCCGGCCGCTCTTGCCGGCCACTGGTCTCGAGAGAGTGAGGTCAGAAGGGCAGGCACTCCCGCGACCACGGCGCCTGCCCCAGTCGTCTCCAAAGCGCTGGCTCCTGCTGTTCCGGCATCCCCAGCTCCAGAGCCACCCGCCGCCGCACAGTCCGTTGAACCGGTAACACCTGAAGAGGCTGTGGAACCTGCAGTGGAGACACCTGCCGCGGTGAAGCCGGTCGAACCGGTGATCACACCGCCCGCCCCGGTGGCACTGCCGCGCTCGGCACCGGAGGCTGTCACGCCCCCTCCCGCTGAGCCGGAGCCGACGGCTGCAACCAGAAGGCCATGGAACCCTTTCCGCAGACGCGAGGACAAACCGCGATAGAAATACTGGATATACCATGATTGAACGACCAGGCATTGCCTGACGCCCATGGAGGTTGCTCGAGTGCGCATTGCATAGTTCCGTCATACCGCAGCACCAATTCCGCCACATGCCTTCCGCAGCGCGGCGACAAACACGGAGGAACATATGCAGATCACATGCACCAATCTTTCCTTTTCCTATCCTGAACAGGTCACTCCCCTGTTCGAGCACGTCACATTCACTGTCTCCGACGCATCACGGCTTGGCATCATCGGTCCCAACGGCAGCGGCAAATCGACCCTGCTGGGCCTCCTGGCAGGAAGACTGCGGCCGACCGTGGGCACGATCAGCAGATCCCGCCCGACACCCCGGATCGCGCTCATCGAAATGGACGCAGGCGACAGTAGGCTGGTCATGACGAGCGCCCTCGCGGTTCGCAACCCACTCCTTGGCACGGCCTGGAGTATTATGCAATCGGATCCCGATGCCGACAGCGCCACAGAAGCGGCCGCGGAATTTGCAGCGCAGGGCGGCTACACGGTTCTGGCCGACGTCCAGCGCGCCCTGGCAGGCGCCGGACTGCCGGAAGAGCTCTGGAACCATACCGTTGCGTCGCTGTCCGTCGGAGAGCGTCTGTGGCTGCGCGTCACGGAAGCGCTGCTCGCGTCATCCAACCTCCTGATCCTCGACGAGCCCACCTCGCATCTCGACATCCAGAAGCGCACAGAGCTGGCCGCAATGCTTCAGGACCTCGACCGGCCGTATGTGGTCGTATCGCACGACCGGCACTTCCTGGACCTGACCTGCACGCAGATCCTGGAACTGGTGCGTGGGCGTGCGCGTCTGTATGCCGGCGGCTACACTGCGTACATGGCGACCGTCAAAGCTGAGGAGGAGCATGATCGTGATCTCTACGCTGTGCAGACGCGCAAAGTGAAGCAGCTGAAGAAAGCTATCGGCAGGGTCAAGGGGCAGGCCGGCAGTATCGAGGCGCTGGCGTACAAGTCGAGCTCGGGCTTCTTCAGCCACAAGGCCGCCAGGATGGAGAAACGCGCCAAGGCCATGCGGACCCAACTGGAGCGATCGCTGGACGAGGCACAGAAAGCGAAACCCTTTATCGAGAAGACAAGGAACTACACCCTCGAGGGTTCCACCCGCGGAGGCATCGTGGTATCGCTGGTGCGCGTGACGGCTTCGGCAGGAGGCCGCACGCTATTCCATGATCTGTCACTGACAGTCCGCGGTGGCGAGCACTGGTGCGTGCTGGGGCCGAACGGCGCAGGCAAATCCACACTGCTCCAGATCATGATCGGGCAGAGACGACCGGATGCCGGAGACGTGATGCTCTCGTCGTCATTCAAGGTCGGCTTTGTGCCTCAGCAGATCATGCTGGACCACAGCGAGGACCTTCCTATCCACCTTGTGCAGCAAACGAGCGGCATCGACAGTGAGGAAGCACGCATTCTGCTTGGGACACTCGGCATCGAAGACGACCAGGTCTTCCAGCCCATGCAGCAGTTGTCCGAGGGTCAGCAGAAACGTGTCTTCATCGCCCGCCTGGTCGCGTGCAGGCCGGACCTGCTCGTCATCGACGAACTTGAAGGAAACCTCTCCATCGACGCCGTAACACTGTTGCAACAGGCACTGTCACGGTTCACGGGTGCCCTGCTAATGGTCACACACGACGCGGCACTTGCCGGCGCCGTCGGTCAACAGTTCATCTCACTGAACGGCGCCGGAGGGTGGTCGCAGGAAAACCCCTTCGCCGAAAGGAAGCCCTAATCTCCTCGGCATCAAACAGAAACAGCCCCGCCGGACGGCGGGGCTGTGAGACTCGATACGCCGGTCGATCAGCACGGCTACGCTTCGACGACGATCGTGGACGGCTTGAGGCTCACACCATGGGCGAGCGAATCGCCAACCGGGCAGCGGCTCTCGACAAACTTCTGGAAGGCTTCCACCTTCTCC
>JAJFTL010000013.1 GCA_021373025.1 bacterium | reverse complement strand
GGCCGGCACACGGCGTATGCGGCTACTCCGCCGATGACGGCTTCGGGGATACCACTCGTCAGGATGGTCAGCCCGATCAGCCCCAGGAGGACATTGAAGCCCTTGCCCAGCACTGTTGCGTAGCTGCGGCCAAAGAAGACGTAAATGCCGCCAAGCACGCCGAACGTATTGACCAGGCTGCCCAGCGCACCGCTGAGGCCATAGACGAAGCCGCTCCTCCATTTCATGCGACTGAACAGCTTGAAGCAGACGCCCGCTACTACGCCGACGAGGATTCTCGGCGCGAAGCAGATGACCAGGCTCCAGATGTTCCCATGCGTAGTCCCGAGTCCATAGAACGGAGTAAATACAAACGCGATCAGAGGGTTTGGCGGCGCGAACGTCCATACCAGGAAACTGAACAGGCCTGCAAACGCCCCCATGGCGGCACCTGCGCCGGTGCCGAGCAGGATAGCCGTAATGATGACCGGGACCATGCCGAGCGTCGCGACGATCGGACCGACCGCTGGAAGCGAGCCGAGAGGAGTGAAACAGACCACGGCTTCAATGGCAAGAAGCAGGGAAAACTGGGTCAGTGTGAGGGTTCTACTTCTACGCGGTGCATTCACAGCATGCCTCCATATGGGTTGTCAGCATCCTTGGCGCAACAGGTGCGGCCGCTTCCCGGCACGGAGAAGGCGGCGATGTCTCCTTGCGAAACCACGAGCACGGGGTAATTCCAGTCATATTGTAGCACGACTTTTCGCCGCTACGCACGGCAGCCAAATCGTTGCCCATTGGTACGATATTATCGCACCTGGCGCGGAGAATCAGAGGCATTGGTGGTGACGATCATTGGCTGCACTGTGGACAAAGAGGAGGATGCACCACGGCAGCGTCTGAACTGTCCAGTGGAGACGACGGGAGATCAATCACTTCCGACCGTTACGATGCAGCACCATGACAACGCGTGGCAATACCACTATACTAGTTACGACGGGAGGTAAGGCCATGGACGAGAAGGACAAGGCACGGCTGGCGCAGGCTCTGAAAGGGCAGCTGTCGGAGGTGAAGCGCCCAGGTCCTGTTATCCCGGCTGCGCGCTCCCCAGTCCGCCCTGACCTGACTCCGTTTGCGCTGGCAGCGTGTGCCGCCAACGTCCATCTCCACCATCATATCGACGAGGCACTGCGCCACGCGGAACCAGTATGGAACGCACAAGTTGCTGGCAGCATGCTGGTACGGCATCCTGCATTGATGACCTTGCCTGCCGAAGAAGCCTCATACGCTTTCAGGCTGGTGGGCGTCATGATGGCGGCGGAGCACGACCAGCAAGCGCGATCCTGCTTGGGAGAGATCGTGCGTGATGGCTGGCGCCCGGCATGGCAGACAGTCACCGGTGGAGAGAACATCAGTCTGGAGCGATTCAGGGTGATGCATCCCAGCAAGGTGCGACAGGAGCCTGACGTGGAAGCGTTGATATTGACCTGGTACGCTGGCATCCGCGGGGTTGCAGTAGCAGACTCACCAATGCGCGAGGCCCTCGATCAGTCGCTGATCAGGGAACTGCACCGCCTCAGCATGGTAGTGGCGGAGACTGACACTGCAAGCCGGTCCCGCTACCTCGCAGCATTGAGATATGGCCACGCCTGGTGGCGAGCGATTGCAGGAAACAGTGGTGATGAGGCCCTAGCGATACGCCTGAGTGCTGCTCGTGATGTTGTCGGGCAAGTCACGCACGTTGAAAATACTGACTTTCCAGCCTCAGGTGACATCTGGTCGACCGCGTTTCTTCTAGCCACTGCGGATCCTGAACTCGACGACGGGACTGCAGTCAGTATGCTGGTCGGACTCTCTGCGCTCCGCCGCCAGTGCGCCGAGCCGTCCGTCGTTCCCAGTGAGCCTATGCCACCATTGCCTCGTGCCTCCACCGGAGAAAGCGAACTCCGCAAAGCGCGCGCAGAATTGGCGAGCCAGCTACGGGAAGTCCATCGCCTGAGTGGCGAGCTGGAGCGCACGCGCGAGCGGCTGAGTATGCGGGAGACTGAAATCTCGCGCCTTATGGGTATTCTGGCGGCCCGCCGAGAGCCCGAAGCGGAGGTCCAGTATACGGTACACACGATCACGGAGCGTATTCTCATCGTCGGAGGGCACGAGACGTTGTCTCGGAATCTTCAAACGTGGCTACCGAACAGTGTCTGCATCCCCATGAATGGAAAGGAAGACCTTGACCCGACCGTGCTGTCCACAACACGTCTCGTGGTTGTCCTGACGTCGTACATCAGTCATTCCTTTTCCGGCAAGGTTATTAACGAGGCACACAAGAGGGACCTGCCCGTCCTCATGCTGGACTGGCGCAATGCCAAGCACATTCTGCAGGAAATCGACCGCGCCCTGACGGTTCAACAGGACCCCTGACAACATCGTGGACCGCGCCGCCATTCCTTTGTGTCTGAGAATTCATTCTTAACCATGTCCTCGTTGTCCGGATGAACGAGAGCCCTATACTGAGCATCAGGCCAGATGAGTTGATGTCGTGAAGGTTGAGGTTTGAAAAGTGACAATACGTAAGACGGTACGATACATATTTCTGGCAACCGCTGTGATAGTGGTGGTCATCATTGCGGGAGGCTTCATCCACAGTCACGCCGAGGAGAACCTGCCGACTTCCCCGATACAATCACCTGATGTATGGCAGGCAAGGCAGCAGCTGGTGTGGGAGGAATTTACCGCGCTGGCCAGAGCTCAGGTGGCTGAACAGGAACGCGTCCAGCAGGCCGCTGATGCCGAAGAGGCAGCAGATGTGGCACTGATACAATCAGGCGACCAGCCTGCTATGCTGCGAGAGAGCGACCGGGAGGATCAGCTAATCCGGTCAATCATCCAAGGCTGCGATCCTGCTGTCGCCATGCAGCTTCCTGCAGTGGTGGAGTTGTCCTGGCCCCTGTCGGGACCCATGAAGGTTACCTCCCCCTATGGCGAACGCCTGCACCCCATCATTGGTGAGGAGGCATTTCACCGGGGCGTTGACTTGCGTGCTCGCTATGGCTCTCCCATTCTTGCACCCGCTGATGGTATTGCGCTCTACACGGCAACGAAGACAGAGTATGGCAACATGCTGGTGGTGTTGCACGGCGAGGGTATTGCCACGGTCTATGGCCACCTGTGGAAGTTTGCCGTCCACCCATACGAACGTGTCACGAAAGGACAACTTCTTGGGTACACTGGCAACACCGGTTTCAGCACCGGTCCTCACCTTCACTTCGAGGTGCGCCAGGATGGTGTGGCCACCAATCCACTGGAGTGGCTGCCTCCCATCGAGACAACCGGAGAGGGGGCCGTCAGCCAGTGACCGAACCGGGTGGGAACAGGCACGTTGTCCTGAGAGGGCGATTTGATACTGCTCGCCTTCTTCCAGGGCTTCCCGCCGTTTATCTTGCCGCCGCGCAGGACCCCCGTATTCGCAGGCCGGCAGCTGGTGCCTTGCCCGTGGGTACGACGGTTCTGGATGTGCTGCCTGCGGTACTGTTCAGCTTCGCATCGAATCCCGCCACGTATCGGAGAGTTGAGGCGGTTTATCGTGTCGATGCTCACCGCTATGGTTCCCTGGCATCCCAGAGTCCGCTAGCGGGGCACCCCATGTTTTCCAGACTGTCCGGAATCGGGGCTGCGACCGCACGTCACCTGCTTGGCCTGCTGATCTTTGAGAGTATCGACCATGGATTTGCGTCTACCATCGATGGTTTGATCCGGCAGAGCTGGCATCGTCCGTGGCAGTGGGTTGCCAATCACGAGATCGTGGACATCGGCGAGTACATGACAGCCGCCGGCATCCCTGCGCGTGACCGTGGAGATCTCGATGCTGAACTGGTCATTCTGGTCTGGCAGGCACGACGTACATCCCGTCAGATCGCTCCGACGCCGGAACTGAAGGCTTTTGGTGAAAGCCTGCTCAGCTGGTCTGTCCTGAGTGCGCTTGAGAGCATGCGCCCCTCGGCACCTCCGCCGTCCATCCCTCAGCGTGATGCCGCTGCTTACTTTCAGGGCGTCTGGTCTCAGATGGTGAGCGAAGGTGCTACAGGAGAGCTTGCACGCGTGCTGCCGCACGTGACGAGGCTGGCTAACGCCTTGCCGCACGTGGGTGACATTGCACCGGCATCCGCTGACAGTGAGCTCGTGCGCATGGCATGTGACGTTGTTGCCCAGCTTGAACCAAGAGCGGGCGACCTTGATGCCGCACTGAGCCTTGCCTGGCTGGTGGCCCTTGCGCAGGCGTCGCAGTCGGCCAGCACGACCAGTGGAATGCAAGAGATGTGTTCCGAGGTGGACGAGCTGGAACGATCCGTCGAATCAGAGAAACGGCATGCCGAGGAGCTGACAGCCTCACTCGCGTTCTCGGAACGTGCTTCCCGGCAGATGTCTACCGAACTTGCCGAGCAGCGGGCTCTGGTCCAGCAGCGGGATGTCGAGATCACAGAACTGCGAGGGCGCGTTGAGCGCCTGTCGGCGAAACATGTGGTTGCATCTCCTGCTGCCCAGCCCATCCTCAATCGGCTCCTCGTTACAGGCGGTTCGCAGGCGCTTGCTCGTCGCCTTGGGCAGTGGCTGCCTCAGGCCGCCTTTGTGCCGGAGGACAGTGGCCCTGCATTTGAGGCATCTGCCGTGAGCGGTTGCAGTGCCGTGGTAGTTCTGACCTCTCACATCAGTCATTCCCTGGCTGACAAGGTCGCGGACGAGGCCCGTCGTCAGAGCATCCCCGTAATCCTGGTCGGATGGAGCAATCCCCAACGCATTGTGACTACTGTGCAACAGGCACTGAAGAAGCTCGGATAGGGAACAGCTTTTAGACTCCCGGAACGATGCCACCCATGGCCGTGAGGTCGAGTCCATTCTGCCGGAGGACGCGCACGAACGCATTGAGTCCCACCGAGTCGCAGGCCATGTGCCCCGCGACGATCAGGTTGCCCGGGACGTCCGACTGGCGCAGCTTCAAGATGTCCGCGACCTCCATGTGCAGGGTCATGACCGTCCCAACGCCATGCCTCCAGTACGCTTCTACAACTGCAGCTCCACCGTTGGTTCCACCGGCAAAGGCGGTGACGACCCTGCCGGCCGGACCGGCAGCTTCTCCGCAGACGACTGCAGGACGCGTCTTCGCGTGTGCAAACTCCGGAAGTTCGAGCAGGATACTCGTGAGGTCCTGAACAGATGCCGCGGGGCCAGTTTCAGCCAGCCGCCGCTGAATGTGGGCGTCCACGATGCGTTCCATCATGAGGTCACAGGGATAGTGGACGTTCATGAACGGCATCCCCATCAGGCGGGCGACGCTGGGCATATAGTCCCAGTTGCGCATGTGGTTGTTCCTCTCCACACCAAACTGGCGAGGCTTCAGTGCTTCGCGTGCCTCGTCCTCCGGTACGCCTGCTTTTGTGAGGGTCTGCAGTTGCCTGTTCATGACAAGATGCAGATTCAGCATAGCCTCGTCCCCCTGCGGATGATGCACGATGACCCCATCGTAGCCTAGGTCGCGTGCGATCTGCAACAGGCCAGTGTCAGCGTCGATACAGACAAGTCCTTTGGTGATGTCGCCCGGCACGTAGACCTGCGTATCTTCCGGAACTTCTGTGAGTCCAGCCATTTCCAGTGCCAGCTGCATGATTCGATCAGTATGCATGTATGCTCCTTCCTATATCCCTGGGATATCCAACGAAGTCAGTATACCGGAAACCGAAGGTTATGACATGCGTCTCTGTTGCTCTGGTCGAACGTCAGGTTGATGCCGCCCCTCGCCCAGACGGACTGAGTGCCAGATGCGCAGTCCACTCGTCTGGAACTGTAGCAGCAGGTAGTGCGCCCAACAGCCCGCTGTTTATGAGAAGTAGACATGATTGTGATTATACTGTGAATTGTGTGTGTCAGACAATTCACCTCGAATTCGTCATCTTGGTAGAGACATCCGGGTTGTCTCGTGAGCGGGCGTACGAGGACGGGGACGGTGGACGGGAGGCGAGGACGGCAGGAAGCTGAGAATGGGATTGTGATTTCTGTGGTTTCCAGTAGACTGAGTCTAAGCGCAGGAGGCGCCTGTGAAACGAATATTGACGTTGATCCTGGTTTGTGCGTTGGTGATAGTCAGTGTCATTGGTCATACGATTCCTGCTGTGCATGCAGCAGGAGAGATGGTGTACGTGGAGATCCCGCAGGATTCATACAGCAGAGCACCGGCAACGACGGTCTATCTGCCCATCATGTTGGGAAACCTCAGCACTGATCCATCCATGCTGATACGGTCGATCGAAGTCCTGGATGCAAAAGGACAGGCAGTAGCAGCTGAACGGACAGAGTTCTAGCTGGAGAGCCTTGCAGGGAAGGCAGGATCCAGTGAGGAAATACGAACTGCCCTGGGGATCATCCTTCCAGCACCTGCTGACATCGGCACAGCACGGGACTTGATTACTCAGGCAACCAGCACTGCTGACAGCAAACAGAAGAGCATCTTGGTCGAACAGGCATTCTTTGCCTCACGGGCCAAACAGTCCATGAAGAACCCCGAGGAGCTCACGGTGGAGGAAGCGAAGATCCAGCAGCCGTTGAAACCCGTGACCCTGGCGGTTGATCTGGCCCAGTTCACGACCGACACGACGTCAGAAACCGCTGTTCCTGTTACCGTCCGGATCACCGGACAGTTGTCAGGGCAGCCCTTCACGGTGGAACAGCAGACCATGGTGTTTCTCCTTGCCACCCTTCCCAACGGTGGCATGTGGCATCCGGGAGATGGACATGTGCACACGGACGGGTTGGCATACAAGGACTACATTCCATCTCAGTACGTCCCGGGACGAGAGGACATGTACGGATACAGCGATGCAGTAGACTGGGCCAGCGTATGCATGCGTCGTGACCAAGCCAACTCCAAGGGCATGCAGTGGTTGGTCATCACGGACCATGCAGGAGCTGCAGCACGCTGCCCTACACAGGCTCGGCTGGACAGCGATAGTGAATGGCTGGTTTATGAGCAAGCTTGCCAGTTGGCAACCACTCAGGATTCACCAACAGTCACGGTATGCTCTGGCGAAGAACTGGCAACAAAAGAGTTGAACGAGTCAGGCGACGTGACAGGACATCTGCTCAGCTATGCGAACTCCCAATATGCTGCCAGCTATGGGAATGGCACATGCCAGAGTCTAATTAACAATGTGATCGGAGCAGGAGGATTTGGCGTTGTCGCGCACCCATACAAGAACGCTCTGGGTATTGGCATTCCTTGGAGCGACTGGAATGCAGCGCCATGGAACGGTCTTGAAATCATGAGTAATGAATCCAGTCCCAACGCCAATGCTATAGCCAAGTGGGACCAGCAGCTCCTCAGCAAACTGGGCGACGAGATTGTCGGAAACTACTGGTGTGTTGCCATGGCAAACAGCGATGTCCACACTTCCAGCAGCGCCGGTTGGGGTGCGAACATGAACTACATCTACACGGGCAGCTACTCTGCACCCGGAACGTCGCCATCCGTTGTATGGGATGCTATCCGCAATGGGAGATCGACTGCATCCTCTGATGGCTCATTCGCGGCAGCGACTGTCAATGGCTTCTACCCGGGAAGCCACACCACCGTGGTGCGCAACAGTACTGTCTCCGTGTTCGTCACTGGCACCCCCTTGTCAACGAAAGGGTATACGAATGCACAGGTAAGAATCATCAAGAATGGTAGCCTTGCCACTACGCAGAATATTCCCATCGATGGAATCAGCAATTTCACGACAACGATGCCTATGACCGTTTCTCAGAACTGCTACATCCGGGCAGAGGTAGTGTATAGCAACGGAATTCAGTCCGGATACTGTCTGGTCAATCCGGTGTTTATTGGCACAAGTAACTGAGGATCGGTGTCACTCTCCGAAAGTCATCATATGACGCTGACTTCGCGTCGGTGAAGAAAGGACTGACTGAGACCTCGACGAAACACTAAGCATGATGTACTGTCCCTGCCAGGGAGGTACTTCAACAGATCCCTGGCAGGGACGGAAATGGCAAAGGAGGCCTTTTGTGGAACCTCAACGTAGTGAGGAAACCAATGTGAATCCGGAGGCATTCGAGGATAAACACAACAGGCAGATGGTCACCATCTCTCTTGCACTGACCAGTCTCGGGTTCCTCATCCTGGAAGGAGTCGTTTGCATGTTCTCTCAACGGGCAGACCCGTGGCATGGGTATCTGTGGTTTGCGCTGGCGACACTCCTCTGCGTGGCGGTCTTGCTCCTGCTTTCATCCCGCCGCTACGGCGGTCCCGTCACACTCAATGCTGTCCTCGGCTCTCTCGGAGCAGTTAGTGTCGTGCACGCGTTCATGCTGCTGATCTATGCAGGAACACTGCTACCGGCAACGGGACTTTCTGAACTGACGCTGCGTGTGAACCTGCCTCTTGTGACAGATCTCATGCTTGCGATACGTCTGTTCATCCTTGATAGCGAATCGGCCAGGATGATCAGCAAAGCTCGAGATGGTACGAATCCTTTTCTCAGAAAGCCATCGCCAAAGGCCTGGCGCTCCGTGGCTGCGTCAGTCTCTTTCGCTCTCCTGATTGTGCTGGCCTTTGTCTGGTCAGTCAGTTCTTCATTCAGGTTCTACGAGGAAGGGCAGCTTGCCACCTTTGACTTCTCGCTCCTCAAGCCTTCACCG
>JAJFTL010000008.1 GCA_021373025.1 bacterium | reverse complement strand
TCCTGATTGATAAGCTTCTGCGCGGCGCTGGCGCCGACCTCAGGAGCGCCGCCGTCGTCTTCGCTGATGCAATTGACCGTGGTCTTGACACCATCGACCATTGCTCCACCGGCAGCGTTGAACTCTTCGACCGCCATGGTGACGCCGTTTTTAGCAGAAGATCCGAAGGTAGCCGAACCACCAGTCAACGGGAAGATGCCTCCCAAATTGACCGTTTGTTCGGTTGGCGTAGCAGGGGTTGTGCTGCATCCGACGCCAACACCGGCAACAAGTGCGCAGACCAGAATGATAGCAAGTAATCTCCTCATATACTCTCCTCTCCTCATATGGATGTCTGGTACTGGTTTCTGGAAAATCAGAACATCGTCAGGCTTGCGGGCCTGGTCGCACCTCCTCGCCAAAATAGCGAGAACGAGTTGGCCGATCGGAGCCCAACTGGACAAGGAATCCCCTGCCGCCGGCCCGTCCCCGCCATCACCATCTCACCAATCCAGACGATACTCCAGACAAACGCGCGCAGCACGGAAACAACTTCTGTCTGGCATACTAGCACCTCACTTCAGACCGAGCCTCGCTTGATTTAGAGCGTGTCCCTTGCAGACCAGGTGCAACGTGCTTCACCTTCTGAGCCTATTATTGCCATGCACTGGAATTGTCAAGGGTCACATCGGCTTACCCAAGAACCACCATCGACCCGGCCGGACAAAGAACAGTTGGTCTCTTCTTCACCAGGGTAAAGAATTCACAAAGAGTGTTTCGACAAGCGGCCACGAGCATCTTCCGACATGGCTCATCGGGCTAAGGCTCGATCGTCGTAACATACCTGAATCCTCCATCCTTGACCTGAATGATGACAGCCGACTTGATGGGGTTGCGGTCGGCGTCGAACGTCGTCGTTCCAGAGACGCCCTTGAACGTCATGTCGCGGATCGTATCACGTAGTGTGGTTCCCCTTGCTGTCCCCGCCTTCTTCAGCGCTTCGAGAAACAGGTTTGTGGCATCATATGTGAGGACAGCAGTCGCGTCGGGCAGATCTCCGTAGAGATTCTTGTACGCTGTGGCGAAGTTCTGCACCTCTGGTCTCGGATCATCGAGTGAAACATGGTCGGAGAAGTAGCAGCCTTCAACGGCGGCCCCACCAAGTTTGATAAGCTCGGGCGAACCCCAGCCGTCGCCACCACCTGCCGGGATAGTGATCCCCAGTTCACGGGCTTGTTTCAGACTGACCGTCACTGAGGCGAAGTAGTTTGGTAGATAGAGGAAGTCAGGATTGGCTGTTCTGATGTTGGTCAGCTGAGGTCGGTAGTCGACGGTTTTGTCCGCGTCAGTGAACGCCTCATAGGCTACGATCTTGCCACCGAGCTGCTCGAAGCGAGTTCTGAAAACATCGGCAAGTCCTTTGCTGTAATCGTTCCCATTGTCATACAGCACGGCCGCTGTTTTCAGCTTGAGGTTGTTCCAGACGAAATCGGCCATGACGCGTCCCTGAAACGGGTCGATGAAACAAACGCGGAAAATGTAGTCGCCGATGAGCGTAACGCCCATGGCTGTCGAGATCGTGGCAATCTGCGGAACGCCCGCGTCCTGAGCAATGGGGGCGAATGCAAGACTGACCTTGCTCATGACTGACCCGATGAGGCCGATGGCGTGGTCCTGGTTGATAAGTTTCTGGGCTGCGCTGGCACCAACCTCGGGTGAACCCGTGTCATCCTCTGCGACGGCCCTGATGGTTGCTGGAACGCCATCGACAGTAGCTCCGCCAGCGGCGTTGAACTCATCGACAGCCATCGTCATCGCATTCTTGCTGCTGGCTCCGTAGACGGCAGAACTGCCGGTGAGAGGAAAAATGCCACCAAGAGTCAGGACTTTAGCGGAACTGGCGGGCTTGCCGGAGCTACATCCGGTAGCGACGCTGACAACAAGAAGCAGGACTGCAAGTACAATGGTGTGTTTCCTCATAATGTCTCCTTTCCAACGTATGAATGGTGTATGGCAGACCACGCACGGACGGTATAAAGGAATGACGAATCCTGCCCTCAGAGGAGGGCGGAAACCGCCAAAGGCTGCCCCGGATGGACGGGTACAGCCTTTAGCACATGACCATTCGCAAAGGACGAATGCCGCAAGGATCGCGGCGGAGGAAATCGTTCAACAGTGGTCGCGCGCAATGGAATGCCATGGCACAGTATGCTGGAAACGCCCATCCAACTCAACACTGAATTCTAGCTGCAGGAATTCATGATCAAAGAGCCAATGTGGTGAGAGCCTCCACTCCCAACCCCAAACCCACTCTCCAAGCCATGAGTCGGTCGATCGCCGAAGACCGACTACGCCATGATGTACGTGCATAGCTATGGATTGACGGTTGTTATGTATACCTGTTGGCCATTCTTGATCTGCAGGATGACTGCCGCTTTGATGGGATCACGGTTTTCATCGAACTTGTAGGCACCGGCCAGACCGACGTAACTCGTATTCTTCATCGCATCCCTGATGTCGGAACCCTTGATGGAGCCGGCCCTCTTGAACGCATTGAGGAAAAGTCCTGCTGCATCATACGCAAGCGCAGCGAGGGCATCAGGTGCTTGCCCATACTTGGCTGTGTATGCTTTGACGAATTTCTGGACCGTGGGGCTTGGATCATCCTTGGAGAAGTGGTTGGAGAAGACGCCACCTTCGACAGCCGCGCCACCGATCTTGACGAAGTCGGGTGAATCCCAGCCATCGCCGCCGCCGGCAGGAATGTTCAGACCCATCTCACGTGCCTGCTTGAGGATAGTCGCCGATGAGGCATAGTAGTTGGGCAAGTACAGGAATTCAGGATTGGCGGCTTTGATCTTGGTCAGCTGAGCCTTGTAGTCAATTGTCTTGTCTTCATCTGTGAAGGCTTCATAGGCGACGACTTTGCCACCGAGCTTCTCAAAGCTAGCCTTGAAGTATTCAGCAAGACCCTTGTTGTAGTCGTTGCCATTGTCGTACAGTACAGCGGCGGTTTTGACCTTCAACGTGTTCCATGCATAGTTCGCCATGACGGTCCCCTGGAACGGGTCAATGAAGCAAGCGCGGAAGATGTAGTCACCAATCTGCGTAACCGTTGCATTGGTGGATGAGGGGGCGACCGCGGGGATACCGGCATTCTGGCAGATGGGACCAATAGCAAGGCTGACCTTGCTCATGACAGCGCCGACAATGCCAAAGACATGGTCCTGATTGATAAGCTTCTGCGCGGCGCTGGCGCCGACCTCAGGAGCGCCGCCGTCGTCTTCGCTGATGCAATTGACCGTGGTCTTGACACCATCGACCATTGCTCCACCGGCAGCGTTGAACTCTTCGACCGCCATGGTG